>NZ_BAAARK010000011.1:0-225001 GCF_039532155.1 Streptomyces lunalinharesii | reverse complement strand
TCGCGGACCCCCACCCACCCCCTCCCACCCACAAACGGGAGGGGACGGGGCTGTGGGGTTGGGGGTTGTCGGACGTAAAGCGCAGCAGTCCGACAACCCCCAACCCCACAGCCCCGGCACCGCACCCAAATCAGCCCCGCGCAGCGGCCCCGCCGAAGGCGCAAAAGAAACACCCCCAAGGCGGCAAACCCCACAACGCGGGAAGCCCCCAAACGCCAGCGGATACCCTCGGCCCCGTGCAAAAGAACATCCCCACCCCCGGCTTCGCCGACGACGACGGCTCCGCAGACCCCGCCCTCGCCGCGGCACTCGCGGCATACGCGGCGGACCCCGGCACCGAACCCGCCCTCCTGACGGCCCTGGCCGACGCCCGCCTCCTGGTCCCGGTCGTGGCGGTCCTCGGCGAGGTCGAGACCGGCCCCGACGGGCTGCGCCGGGAGAAGACCAGCGACATGGCGGTGCCCACCCTGACCGCCCCCGACGGGCGTCGCGCCCTCCCCGCCTTCACCTCCATGGAGACCCTCCAGCGCTGGCGCCCGGACGCCCGCCCGGTCGCGGTGCCGCTGCGGCAGGCCCTGTCGGCCGCCGCGCACGAGCAGGCCGACACGGTCGTCATCGACCTGGCCGGTCCGGCCACGTACCAGCTGACCGGCGCCGCCCTGCGCGCCCTCGCCGAGGGCCGGACCACCGCCGATCCGCTCGCCGACCCGGCCGTGACCGAGGCGCTGCGCGCCGTCCTCGCCGCCGAGCCCGCGGTTCTCCTGGCGCACCTGACGCCGTCCGCGGAGACCGACGGCACCCTCGCCCTCGGCCTGGCCCCGGGTACGGTCCCCGCCGAGGCCGCCCAGCGGCTGGCGCAGGCGCTGTCCACGGACGAGACCCTCCGCGGCCGGCTGGTCCGCGGACTGGACCTGGCCCTCCTCCCGCCGGGTGCCGAAGCCGCCGGGGAGCCGCTCTACCAGCGCTGATCCGCCGGATTCCGCTCGTGTGCCGCCCGCGCCCAACGGGCGGCTTCGTGCTCCGGGCCGCACAATGCGAGGAGAGCTCAAGATCCACGCGAGGAGAGCCCATGGAGACCACGGAGACCCGCACGGTCGTATCCGAATTCCTCGGCACGCTGCTCCTGGTGTTCTTCGCCGTCGGCGCGGCAGTGCTGGCCGGCGAATACATCGGCACCTTCGGCATCGCCCTGGCCTTCGGATTCGTCATGCTGGCGCTTGCCTACACCCTCGGCCCGATCTCGGGCTGCCACATCAACCCCGCGGTGACGCTCGGCATGCTGTTGGCCCGGCGCATCACGGTCCGTACGGCCGTCGAGTACTGGATCGCGCAGATCCTCGGCGGCATCGTCGGTGCGGCCCTGCTCTTCCTGGTCGCCAAGCAGGTGCCGGGGCTCCAGACCCACGCCGCGTTCGGCACGAACGGCTGGGGCGACCGCTCGGCGGTGCACATCAACCTCGGCGGCGCGTTCGTCGCCGAGATCGTGATGACGTTCCTGTTCGTCTTCGTGGTGCTCGGCGTCACCCACAAGGTGGCGGTGCTGGGCTTCGGCGGCCTGGCGATCGGCCTGGCCCTGGGCACCGTCCACCTCATCGGCATCCCGCTGGACGGCACCTCGGTGAACCCGGCGCGGAGCCTCGGCCCGGCGATCTTCGCGGGCGGTGCGGCCATCACCCAGGTGTGGCTCTTCATCATCGCGCCCCTGATCGGCGGCGCGCTGGCGGCGCTGGTGCACCAGATCACCCACCCGCCGCAGGAGCCGGTCGTGGTCGCCGACCGGGCCGCCCGCGGCGAGCCCAGCACGCCGGACGAGCCGGCGTCCGGCGACCGTGTCTGAGGCGCCCGCCACGCCCCGCGACGACGACGAGCCCCGGCCGCATGGCGGCCGGGGCTCGTCGTCGCGTGCGGGTCCGCCCGCCGGGCTCAGCCGTAGACCGGCCCGGTGAACTTCTCGCCGGGGCCCTGGCCCGGCTCGTCCGGCACCACGGACGCCTCGCGGAAGGCGAGCTGGAGCGACTTCAGGCCGTCCCGCAGCGGTGCCGCGTGGTAGGAGCCGATCTCGGTGGCGCTGGCGGTGACCAGACCGGCCAGCGCCTGGATGAGCTTGCGGGCCTCGTCGAGGTCCTTGTGGTCCTCGCCGTCCTCGGCGAGCCCGAGGTTGACCGCCGCCGAGCTCATCAGGTGCACCGCGACCGTGGTGATGACCTCGACGGCCGGGACCTCCGAGATGTCCCGGGTCATGGTCTCGAAGTCGGGCCGCGCCGGGCCGGCGGCCTCCGGGTCGGCCGGCTGCTGGGGGGTCTGCTCGCTCATGGGCTGGGGCTTCACTTCCTGCTGAGGGGTCGCCCCCCAGCCTATGGCCCTCGTCCGGCGGTCCCGCGCCCGGGAGCCGCCGTCCCCGGGGACGGCGGGTGTCCGGCCGTACGGCGACCGTCACCCGTCCGCACGAGAGTGCGGCTCCCCTCTTGACTCGTGTATTCTGGTTGCTGCGACCGGCCGGACACATAGGTGACCGGCCCACAAGTGGAGGCTCCGATCTCCCACCCGACCGATCTCAGGTTGGCGGGTCAACGGTCCGGCTGCGCCCCGCGGATGTTTCGCGGCGGTGCTCCTGATCCACGTGGAGCCCCGCCTGTGTCCCGTCGGGGCATTTTTTGATGTACCGGCGCGGTTGGTCACACCGAACAGACGTTACGCGGCAGTCCGCCAGGCCGTCGCGTGGTGCTACCGAGGAGGATCCATCAGCGCCGAGCCCCGCATCAACGACCGGATTCGCGTCCCCGAGGTGCGACTCGTCGGTCCCAGTGGCGAGCAGGTCGGCATTGTGCCGCTTGCCAAGGCCCTGGAGCTTGCGCAGGAGTACGACCTCGACCTGGTCGAGGTGGCGGCGAACGCCCGTCCGCCGGTCTGCAAGCTCATGGACTACGGAAAGTTCAAGTACGAGTCGGCAATGAAGGCCCGTGAGGCGCGCAAGAACCAGGCGCACACGGTCATCAAGGAGATGAAGCTCCGGCCGAAGATCGACCCGCACGACTACGACACCAAAAAGGGTCACGTCGTTCGGTTCCTCAAGCAGGGTGACAAGGTCAAGATCACGATCATGTTCCGTGGTCGCGAGCAGTCCCGCCCCGAACTGGGCTTCCGACTGCTCCAGCGGCTCGCGGAGGACGTCCAGGACCTCGGCTTCATCGAGTCGAACCCGAAGCAGGACGGCCGGAACATGATCATGGTCCTCGGTCCGCACAAGAAGAAGACCGAGGCGATGGCCGAGGCCCGCGAGGCGCAGGCTGCCCGCAAGGCGGAGCGCCAGGGTGGTGCTCCCGCGGAGGCTGTTGAGGCGCCCGCCGAGGAGCCCGCCGAGGCGTGACCTCTTGGGTGAGTTGCCCCGGATGCACGCCGGGGCACCCGCCCCGGAATAACCGACACATCTGACGCTCCCACATGCCGGTCCCCGCCGGTGGGAGCGCCACTGACGAGGAGAGAACGGCGCATGCCGAAGAACAAGACGCACAGCGGTGCCAGCAAGCGCTTCAAGGTCACCGGCTCCGGCAAGGTGCTGCGCGAGCGCGCCGGCAAGCGCCACCTGCTCGAGCACAAGTCGTCCCGCGTGACGCGTCGCCTCACCGGCAACGCCGAGATGGCCCCGGGCGACGCCGCGAAGATCAAGAAGCTTCTCGGCAAGTGAGCCGGGGCGCGCCGCCACACGGGCGGGGCGCACCGACCGAACCGGGACCCACGTCGAACCGGGTCGTGTGACGAACAACCACGACCCCGCTACAAGGAGTTAACAAGTGGCACGCGTCAAGCGGGCAGTCAACGCTCACAAGAAGCGCCGGGCGATCCTGGAGCAGGCCAGCGGTTACCGCGGCCAGCGCTCCCGCCTGTACCGCAAGGCCAAGGAGCAGGTGACCCACTCCTTCGTCTACAACTACAACGACCGCAAGAAGCGCAAGGGCGACTTCCGTCAGCTGTGGATCCAGCGCATCAACGCCGCTGCCCGCGCCAACGGCATGACCTACAACCGCTTCATCCAGGGTCTGAAGGCCGCCAACATCGAGGTGGACCGCAAGATCCTCGCCGACCTGGCCGTGACCGACGCCAACGCGTTCGCCGCGCTGGTCGAGGCCGCCCAGAAGGCGCTGCCGAGCGACGTCAACGCCCCGAAGGCCGCCGCCTGAAGCGCAGTCTGACAGCGTGCCGACGTCGTGACGACGTCGTGAGTGCGGACCCGTGGGCCCCGGCCTGCGGGTCCGCCGCGTTTCCGGGCCCTTCCCCGGGCCCTCGGTCCGCCCCCGCCCCTCGACGCCGTACGAGCGGGGACCCCTGAGCGGGGGAGACCCCCTGCGCCCGACCGGGCGCCCGCACCGAACGAAAGAAGCGAGCCGCCGCCGATGGGCACCCCCGAGCTGATCTCCCCGCGTTCCCCGCGCGTCGCCGCCGCCCGGCGTCTGGCCCGCCGCCACTTCCGGGGCAAGGAACGCCGGTTCATCGCCGAGGGCCCGCAGGCCGTCCGCGAGGCCGTCGCGCACCGGGTCGGTGCAGCGCCCACCCTCATCGAGCTGTTCGCCACCGTCGAGGCGGCCGAGCGGCACGTCGAGATCGTCGAGGCGGCCCGGGCGGCCGGGGTGCCGGTGCACTTCGCCGACGACCGGACCGTCGCCGACGTCTCGCAGACCGTCACCCCGCAGGGGCTGGTGGGCGTCTGCCGCTTCCTGGACTCGCCGTTCGAGGAGGTCCTCGCCGCCCGCCCGCAGTTGGTCGCGGTGCTGGCCAACGTCCGGGACCCCGGAAACGCCGGTACGGTGCTGCGCTGCGCGGACGCCGCGGGTGCCGACGCGGTGGTGCTGACCGACGCCTCGGTGGACCTCTACAACCCCAAGTCGGTGCGGGCGTCGGTGGGTTCGCTCTTCCACCTGCCGGTCGCGGTGGGCGTACCGGTCGAGCAGGTCGTCACCGGGTTGCAGGGCGTCGGGGTGCGGATCGTCGCCGCCGACGGGGCCGGCGACCGCGATCTGGACGCGGAGTTGGACGCCGGCGCGATGGGCGGGCCGACCGCCTGGGTGTTCGGCAACGAGGCGTGGGGGCTGCCCGCGGAGACCCGGGCGCTGGCGGACGCCGTCGTGCGGGTGCCGATCCACGGCAAGGCCGAGAGCCTCAACCTGGCGACCGCCGCCGCGGTGTGCCTGTACGCCTCCGCGCGCGCCCAGCGCACCACCGGAGGCTGCCGCGCGACGTCACCCGCCGGAGGGGCGTAGCCGCGATCCCGACGGTCGGGCCGGGCCGAGCTAGTAGTCTTGCCAGCTCCGGCCCGGAAGGGGGTAACACGGCGATGACGGCGAGGACTTCGGCCAGCACTGCCGCCGCTGACGAGCGCCCGTCCGAGGTGGCCGGCGCGGTCCTCGGCCTGACCCCCGACGACCTCCCCGACGGCCTGGTCGTCGCCGACGAGCACGGTCGGGTGATCTGCTTCAACGCCGCCGCCGCCCGGATCACCGGAATCGAGCCGCCGGCCGCGCTGGGGCGGCCGGTCGGGGACGCGCTGCCGTTGCAGGACCTGGAGGGCCGGCGCTGGTGGCAGCTGACCGACCCGTACGGAGGGCTCGCCATCCGGCGCGGCCAGCCGGAGCGGAACCTGCTGCTCGGGGGCCGCGAGGTGCTGGTCTCCGCCCGCTACGTCCGCACCCGGCCCACCGGCCCGGTGCGGCGCCTGGTGATCGCGCTGCGCGGCACCGAGGCGCGCCGGCGCACCGAGCTGAGCCATGCCGAGCTGATCGCCACCGTCGCCCACGAGCTGCGCTCGCCGCTCACCTCCGTCAAGGGCTTCACCGCCACCCTCCTCCAGAAGTGGGAACGCTTCACCGACGACCAGAAGCGGCTGATGCTGGAGACGGTGGACGCCGACGCCAACCGCGTCACCCGGTTGATCGCCGAGCTGCTGGACATCTCCCGGATCGACTCCGGGCGGCTGGAGGTCCGCCGCCAGCGGGTCGACATGATCGCCGCGGTCCGGCGGCACGTGCAGGCGCAGACCACCGCGGGCCAGCTGCCGGACCGCTTCTTGATCCGGTTGCGGGAGCCGCTGCCCGATCTGTGGGCAGATCCGGACAAGGTGGACCAGGTGCTGGGCAACCTCCTGGAAAACGCGGTGCGCCACGGCGAGGGAACCGTCACCATCGAGGTCGGACCGGTGAAGGACACCAGTGGGGGAGGGGGGACGAGCGTCACCGTGAGCGACGAGGGTCCCGGCATCCCCGAGGAGTCGATGAGCCGCGTGTTCACCCGTTTCTGGCGGGGCAGCAAGCGCGGCGGCACCGGGCTGGGCCTCTACATCGTCAAGGGCATCGTCGAGGCCCACGGCGGCACGATCACGGTCGGCCGGGCCCCGGCCGGCGGCGCCCAGTTCCGATTTAGCCTGCCCGTCGCGACCCCGGCCTTCCTGGCCTGAGGGGGCGGCGGGCGCCCCGCGTCGGCCCGGACGGGGTCGACGGCGGGTCCGGGAGGGCCCGCCCCTTAGACTTGACCTTTGGCACCTTTGGCGCACAGGCATCGCGGACACGCGGGCGCAGAGCCGAGGCGAAGCCAGCCGCGCCAAGCCACACCACCGGAAGCACGGGAAGAGATGTCCGCACCCAATAAGTCGTACGACCCTGTCGAGGTCGAAGCCCTGAAACCGGAAGAGATCGCCCGACGGGTCGATGAGGCGCTGGCCGCCATCGCCGCCGCGGGGGACCTCGACGCGCTCGCCCAGGCGAAGATCGCGCACGCCGGTGGCACGTCGCCGCTCGCCCTCGCCAACCGTGAGATCGGCGCCCTCCCCCCGCACGCCAAGGCGGACGCCGGCAAGCGCGTCGGCCAGGCCCGCGGCCGGGTCAACCAGGCGCTCAAGGTCCGCCAGGAAGAGCTGGAGGCGGAGCGCGACGCGCGCGTCCTGGTCGAGGAGGCGGTGGACGTCACGCTGCCGTACGACCGGGTTCCGGCCGGCGCCCGGCATCCGCTGACCACCTTCATGGAGCGGGTCGCCGACGTCTTCGTCGCCATGGGCTACGAGGTCGCCGAGGGCCCCGAGGTCGAGGCGGAGTGGTTCAACTTCGACGCCCTGAACTTCGTGCCGGACCACCCGGCGCGCCAGATGCAGGACACCTTCTTCGTGCGGGGCAACGGCACCGAGGGCGACGAGTCCGGCGTGGTGCTGCGCACCCACACCTCGCCGGTGCAGGCCCGTACGCTGGTCGACCGCGAGCCGCCGGTCTACGTCGTCTGCCCGGGGCGGGTCTACCGCACCGACGAGCTGGACGCCACGCACTCGCCGGTCTTCCACCAGATCGAGCTGCTCGCCGTCGACGAGGGCCTGACCATGGCGGACCTCAAGGGCACCCTGGACCACATGGTCCAGGCGCTGTTCGGTCCGGACATGAAGACCCGGCTGCGGCCGAACTACTTCCCGTTCACCGAGCCGTCCGCCGAGATGGACATGGTCTGCTACGTCTGCCGCGGCGCGTCCGTGGGCGACCCGGACCGGCCCTGCCGCACCTGCTCCAGCGAGGGCTGGATCGAGCTGGGCGGCTGCGGGATGGTCAACCCCAAGGTGCTGATCGCCTGCGGCGTCGACCCCGAGAAGTACAGCGGCTTCGCCTTCGGGTTCGGAATCGACCGGATGCTGATGTTCCGGCACAACGTGGAAGACATGCGCGACATGTTCGAGGGCGACGTCCGGTTCACCCGGCCGTTCGGGATGGAGATCTGATGCGGGTCCCGCTTTCTTGGCTGCGGGAGTACGTCGACCTGCCGGCGACGACGACCGGCCGTGACCTGCAGGAGAAGCTGATCGGGGTCGGCCTGGAGGTCGAGACCGTCGAGCGGCTCGGCGAGGGCCTGACGGGTCCGCTGGTCGTCGGCCAGGTGCTGACCATCGAGGAGCTGGACGGCTTCAAGAAGCCGATCCGCTTCTGCACGGTGGACGTCGCCCAGGCCAACGGCACCGGTGAGCCGCAGGAGATCGTCTGCGGTGCCCGCAACTTCGCGGTCGGCGACAAGGTCGTCGTGGTGCTGCCCGGCGCGGTGCTGCCCGGCGACTTCAAGATCGCCGCCCGTAAGACGTACGGCAGGAAGTCGCACGGCATGATCTGCTCCGGCGACGAGCTGGGGATGGGCGACGACGGGTCCGGCGGCATCATCGTGCTGCCCCCGGAGGCCGAGGTCGGCGCCGACGCGATCGAGCTGCTGGAGCTCCGCGACGAGGTGCTGGACATCGCCGTCACCCCGGACCGCGGCTACTGCCTGTCGATGCGCGGCGTGGCCCGCGAGGCGGCCATCGCCTTCGGGCTGCCGCTGCGCGACCCGGCGCTGCTGGACGTGCCGCCGCCGAACGCCGGCGGCTACCCGGTCCAGGTCGGCGACCCGATCGGCTGCGACCGCTTCACCGCGCGCACCGTGACCGGCCTGGAGCCGGAGGCCCGCAGCCCGATCTGGCTCCAGCGCCGGCTGCAGAAGGCCGGTATGCGGCCGGTCTCGCTCGCCGTGGACGTCACCAACTACGTGATGTTGGAGCTGGGCCAGCCGCTGCACGCCTACGACCGTTCGACCGTGGACGGTCCGATCGGCGTGCGCCGCGCCACGCCCGGCGAGGAACTGGTCACCCTGGACGGCACCAAGCGGGTGCTGGACGGCGCGGACCTGGTCATCACCGACAACCGCGGCCCGATCGGGCTGGCCGGTGTCATGGGCGGCGCCAACACCGAGATCGCCGCGCCGGCCGTCGACCCGGAGACCGGGCGGCTGAGCGGCACCACCGACGTGGTGATCGAGGCCGCGCACTTCGACGCGATCACCATCGCCCGGACCGCCCGCCGCCACAAGCTCTCGTCGGAGGCCGCCAAGCGCTTCGAGCGCGGGGTGGACCCGGAGGCGGCGTCCGCGGCCGCGCAGCGGACCGTGGACCTGCTGGTGCTGCTCGCCGGCGGCACCGCGGAGGTGGGCGTCACCGAGGTCGTCTCGCCGCGCGGGCCGCGGACGATCACCATCCCGGCGCACCACCCGGACCGGGTCGCCGGTGTGACGTACGGCCGGGAGACCGTCGTCCGCCGCCTCCAGCAGGTGGGCTGCGACGTCTACGGGCAGGACGAGCTGGTGGTCACCGTGCCGTCCTGGCGCCCCGACCTCAGCGAACCGAACGACCTGGCCGAGGAAGTCATCCGGCTGGAGGGCTACGAGAACCTCCCGTCCACGCTGCCGCTGCCGCCCGCCGGCCGCGGGCTGACGGAGCGTCAGCGCCTGCACCGCCGGGTCGGCCGGGTACTGGCCGGCGCCGGCTACGTCGAGGCGCTGAACTACCCGTTCACCGGCCAGGCGGTGCTGGACCAGCTCGGCATCGAGCCGGACGACCCGCGGCGGGACGCGGTCACCCTGGTGAACCCGCTGTCCGACGAGGAGCCGGACCTGCGCACCACCCTGATCCCCGGGCTGCTGGCCGCGCTGCGCCGCAACTACGGGCGGGGCAACCACGACGTGGCCCTCTTCGAGACCGGCCCGGTGTTCCGGGCGACCGGTCAGGAGCAGCCGGCGCGCCGCCTGGTGGTGGACCGCCGGCCGACCGACGACGAGATCGCGTCGCTGGACGCCTCGCTGCCGCAGCAGCCGCGCCGGGCCGCCGTGGTCCTGGCCGGCGCGCGCGAGCAGGCCGGCTGGTGGGGCTCCGGCTACCCGGCCGGGTGGGCCGACACCATCGAGGCGGGCCGGCGGGTCGCCCGCGAGGCCGGCGTCGAGCTGATCGTGCGTCAGGACCAGCACGCCCCGTGGCACCCGGGCCGGTGCGCGGCGCTGCTCGCCCTCGTCGACGGCGAGGAGGTGCTCGTCGGCAACGCCGGTGAGCTGCACCCGCGCGTCGTCAAGACGCTGGGCCTGCCGGACCGCACCAGCGCGATGGAGATCGACCTGGACCGCCTGGAGCGGGCCGCGGCCGGTGCGCTGAAGGCGCCGCGGATCTCCACGTTCCCGGTCGCCACGCAGGACGTCGCGCTGATCGTCGACGCCTCGGTGGCGACGGCGGACGTCGAGGCCGCCCTCCGGGACGGTGCCGGCGCACTGCTGGAGTCGGTCCGGCTGTTCGACGTCTTCACCGGTGAGCAGGTGGGTGCCGGCAAGAAGTCGCTGGCCTACGCGCTGCGGTTCCGGGCGGACGACCGCACGCTGACCGCCGAGGAGGCCACCACGGCCCGGGACGCGGCGGTCGCCGTCGCGCTGGAGCGGGTGGGCGCGGTCCTGCGCGGCTGACGCCCCGGCCCCGTGCCCCGTACGGGCCCCCGTCCACACTGGTGGGCGGGGGCCCGTACGCGTGCCGCGGGCGGCCGCCACCTGCGCGTCCCCCGGTCGCCGCGTTCCGGCCCCGACCGTTCGCGGCCGGTTCACACGGGGTGCGAACTCCCCCTGATTACGCTGGACTTACGGAGTCCGTACGTCCCTGGGGGGCGAGGCATGGAGCCCAACACGCTGCTCGACGCGATCCTGGACGAGGCCGGCATCTCCCACGCCGGGCTCGCGGCGCGGGTCAACCACCTCGGGCGGCAGCGCGGGCTGGCGCTGCGCTACGAGCACACCGCGGTGGCGCGGTGGCTCAAGGGACAGCGGCCGCGCGGGCAGGTCCCGGACCTGATCTGCGAGATCCTCGGCGAGCGGCTGCACCGGCCGGTGGGGCTGGCCGACATCGGGTTCAGCGGGCCGGACACGCGCCAGGCCCCGGGCACCCCGCTGTCGGGGTTCGTCGAGCGGGCCACCGCGCTGTGGCGGTCCGACGAGCAGCAGCGGCCGCACGTGGTCGCCGCCCCCGCGCTCACCGGGACGTCGGCGATCATCCCGGTGTGGGAGTGGGAGAACCCGCCGGAGGACTTCGACGTCTCGCGCGACGGGGTGGCCCGGGTCGGAATGGCCGACATCGAGATGCTCCGGGTGGCGCGGACCCACTACGAGCAGATGTACCGGAAGGCGGGTGGTGTCGCTACCAGAGCACGCATCGTCGGATTCCTCAACACCGAGGCGGCGCCGCTGCTGCGGGGCAGCTACAGCGATGCGACGGGGCGTCAGCTGCACCGGGCGACCGGTGGGCTGGTGGCCGTCGCGGGCATCTGCGCGTACGACTCGGACGCTCTCGGGCTGGCCCAGCGCTACTTCCATCAGGCGCTGCGGCTGGCGAAGGCCAGCGGGGACCGCGGGCTCGGCGCGTACATCATCGCGCTGTTGGTCAACCAGTCCCTCTTCGTACGGGAACACCGCCAGGCGGTCGCCTTCGCGGAGGCGGCCCTGCGCGCCGCGGGCGGACAGCTCACCCCGGCGCTCTCGGCCGACCTGCACGCCATGCAGGCCAAGGCGTACGCGCGGCTGGGCGACGGCGCCGGCGCACTGGACTGCATCCGGCGGGCCGAGGCCGCGGCGGAGCGGATCCGCCCCGGGATGGAGCCCGCCGAGACGGGCTACGTGCAGCCGGGCCTGGTGAACGTACAAGTGGCGGAGGCGCTGCTCAGCCTGGGGGACCTGCGGGCCGCCCGGGAGCAGGCGGACGCCGCCGTGGACACCCCCGCACACGACCGCGGCCGGGTGCACCGGCTGGCCATGCTCACCCACATCGAGCTGCGCCAAGGGGACACGGACCGGGCCGTGGCCAACGCCGCGGAGATGACGGAGCAGGCTCGGGGCATGGAGTCGCAGCGCCTGCGGGACCGCCTGCGAGCAGTGCGCGAGCATCTGGCGGAGACCGGGAGCTCCGCGACGGACGAGGCTGCCGATCTCATCGACGAGGTGCTGCGCGTTCCGCTGTGACCGGGCTCGTGTCACCTTGCCGGCTCAACAGCGGAAGGTGGCAGTTACGTGCGTTGGAACAATCTCAGCGAAAAGCCGGTCTACGCGAATCCCTGGTTCCGGGTCAACCTGGCCGATGTGGCGCTGCCCGACGGCCGTCACCTGGATCACTTCCTGATCCGGATGCGGGCGGTCGCGGTGGCCACCGCGGTCAACGAGGCCAATGAGGTGCTGCTGCTGTGGCGGCACCGGTTCATCACCGACAGCTGGGGCTGGGAACTGGCCGCCGGCGTCGTGGAGGACGGGGAGGATCCGGCCGCCGCGGCCGCGCGGGAGATGGAGGAGGAGACCGGGTGGCGCCCCGGACCGCTCCACCACCTCCTCACGGTGGAGCCGTCCAACGGCCTCACCGACGCGCGGCACCACATCTACTGGTCCGACCGTGCCGAGTACCTCGGCGTCCCGGAGGACGACTTCGAGTCGGACCGGCGCGAGTGGGTCGACCTCAAGCTGGTGCCCGACATGGTGCTCAGGGGGGAGGTGCCGGCCGCCAACATGGCCGCGGCGCTGCTGATGCTGCACCACATCCGGCTCGGCTGAGGTCGGTCGGAGTCAGCGTCCGGAGAGCTGCCACAAGGTGGCCGCCAGCGCGGCGAGCCCCGTGAGGGCGACGAGCGAGGGCAGTGGCCAGCGGCGGCTCTCCAACCGCGTGACGCGGGCCTGCAGTTCGTCTGCTTCCCGCGTGTTCTGCTCGCAGCGCTCGGCCTGCAACCTGAGCTGGCCGTCGACGGTAGCGGTGCGCACGTCGAGTAGGCGTCTGAGCTCCGCTAAGTCGGCGGTGATCGGATCGGGGTCCCGGTGGGCGGTCACGTTCCGCTCCTCTTTCCTTCTCCTGGTGGCGGTCGGGGGGTTACCCGCACCAGTCAACTGTGCTGCGGAGAAAGGCGGGAGCGTGTGCGGAGGGCCGATCCGGGTCAGCGGTTCACACCCCGTGCGAAGTGACGCACGGTGAGCATTTCGCACGGGGTGCGAAGCGGGCGCACCGAGATGGCGCATTCACACACTGTCATCAACGGCCGGAAGGAGGTTGACTCTTAGGTACGGGGGCCGAAGCCGGCGGTCGGGCGCCCGCCGGCCGGATCCGCCCGCCGAACCATCCCCCGAGCGGCGGGCGGACGGCCCCCGTACCTCCGCCCGCGGAGCGGGCCCGTCAGTAGGAGTAGAACCCCGACCTGCGGTTTCCGGCTCTTCCCGGGGCCTGCGGGGTACTCAGTGCCTCTTCAGGGACAGTTGGCTGTGAGGCGCGGGCGCCTCTGCTCTACGGGCTTCTGGCCTGGCGCACACCCCACGACCCGCTACGCGCGCCGCCACTTCTGCGTCACCGCGCTGCTGGCGGAGGTGGAGGTCGAGAAGGGTGAACCAACTGCTCGACGGACTGGCGGACGTGGAGCTGGCAGGCGGCGGAACCGCTGGAGCGGGGGGTGTTCACGCCGGAGCAGACGTTGCGGGTGCGCTTCAGGCCAGTGTGTAGGAGCGAGGATCGATGGCTAGGGGGGCGTGGGTCCCGCCAGGACCTCGGTCTTGGCGGGACCCACGCCGATGAATTCTTTAGGCGTACTGCTTGACGGACGGATTGCAGATGGTCGGAGCAGTAGCAGCTGAAGTCTCTTGGACCGCGCGGGTGTGTGAGGTAGAAGGGACGACGACTGCCAATGGGTGGGTCGTGGAGGGCGCTTGGGCGGCGGGCGTCGCCACGGTCGGGATGAGGGCGAGCAGACCAATAGAGGCAGCACGCATCATGAGGTTAGCCTTACTTTATTCATGCCCCTGTACCCGTGCGCACATGTGAAGGCACGGTTAATGGGGTCGAGGAAGTGTTGAAGCGTGTGGGCGACGCTACACGGGGCCGCGGATCATTCCTAATCCTCAGTCCGTCGCCCCATTCGAGGTTTGTTGCAGCCGGCCACCCACCCGTGCGGCTGCGCCCTCGTCGCCTAGTTCGCGGAATATGCCAAGGGCATTTTGCCAGAGTGTTTTGGCTGTATCGAGTGCGCCTTCAACGTGCCGGATTTCCGCCAAGGCCTCCAATGCTCGCCCCGTTTCCTCGGGATCCTGGGTGCGACGGGCCAAGAGGAGCGCGGACTCGAAGTGCTCGGCGGCCTGCCGCAGCTGTCGTATGGCGGCTTCCGCGTTCCCCAGGTGGCGTAGGGCGCGGCACTCCTCGTAGCGGGCGCCGATGCTGCGCGCGAGGTCAAGCGCCCGGGTGTGATAGTCGATGGCCTCAGGGAAGCGCCCCAGGTCGTGCTGGGCGGTGCCGAGACCGATGAGTCCGTTGGCCTCGTTCTTCCGGTCACCGAGTCGCTGAAAATCGAGGAGGCAGTCCCGGTAGAGATTTGACGCTTCCTGGGCGTTTCCGGCGAGAGCCGTGACATCTGCGAGGTTGAACCGGGCTATCGCCTCGTCATGCGGATTTCTGATTTCCTTCGCGATATCGAGTGCTTCCTCGATGTACCGTCGAGCGGATGAGATATTTCCCAACCGCACATGGAGATCGCCCAGATTGTTCTTCGTCTTGCCGACAGTCCTCGTATCGCCGGCCCGCTGGGATTCGTCAATTGCTTCCAGGAAACGCTCCTGCGCCTTTTGGTACTCGCCCAGGTGCAGCAGGACGATGGCGATGTTGTTCATGTACTTGGCGCGGTTCGCGGCGTTTCCGGATTCGTTCTGTACGGCGAGCGCCTGCAAGTAGAAGTCCAGCGCCGTCCGATACTTTCCGCGATTCCAGTCGAGCACGCCGAGCGCGCGCAGCGCCTCGCTCTTCGCATCCGGGTCGCCCAGGGTGCGGGCCAGTTCCAGTGCGCGGTGGCAGGCTTCCTCGGCCTGCGGGTAGTGGCCGGTCTGCGCGTGCGCGCCGCCTAGATCCAGCAGGGCGAGGCAGAGCGCGCGCTGGTCATCGGCGCGCTGCCAGTGACTGACGGCGTGCCCGTGCAACCGGTCGGCGTGCGTCCAGTGGCATTCGGCGTCGAGGAAGCCGGCCAGTACGTGACAGAGCTGGGCGGCACGCCCGGGGGAGCCGTGAACGCGGTCGTAGTGCTCTGTGGTGAGGAGGTTGGCGCGTTCGAGGCTCAGCCATGACCGCGCGTCAGCAACATCCCGGAAGGGAGGCAACGGCCAAGGCCCTGGATCGAGTTCACGGTCCAGGCGCAGCCGCTGAGGGTAGATCAGTGCGTCGGCCCGTGACGCAGTACACAGATAAAAATCGGTTAATCGGTTAAGGGCGTTACGCCGCTCGGTCTCGTCGCTCTTGGCGTTGGCCAGGGCGCGCGCGTACTCACCCAGAAGATCATGGAATCGGTACCGATGAGGGGCGGGTTCCTGCAGCAGGTGGCACTGCAGTAATGCCTCAAGGAGCCGCTCGGTTGCCTCCAGCGACCGGTTCAGCAGGGCGGCAGCCGCGTACGGTCCGAACTCCGATCCCAAATGCAGACCGAGCAGGCGGAATGCGGACTGTTGCCCGGGCGTCAGCGTTTGGTACGAGATTTCGAATGCGCGGCCTATTTCGCGGAAGCCGTCCCGGATTTCTCCCAGCCGTCCAGAACCGCGTGTGAGGTGCTCGCGGAGGGTGGCCAGCGTCCATGACGGGTGGGCGCTGAAGCGGTTGGCGACCAGCTCGATCGCCAGCGGCAAATGCCCGCAGAGGCGGACGATTTGCGCGACTTCCCTGGTGTCCTGGCTGCGGTGCTCCCCGGCGAACTGCAGAAAGAGCGCAATCGCGTCCTGTGGCGGCAGTACGTCCAGAGCCAGTGAGTGGGCGCCGGGCAGGCCGGCCAGGTGCAGTCGGCTCGTGACGATCGCCAGGCTGGGGGAGTCGCTGGGGAGGAGGGGGATGACCTGGGAGGGCGAGGCGGCATCGTCCAGGACGAGGATCACCCGCCGGCGCGCCAGCAGGGTGCGCCACAGTGCGGTGCGTTCCTCGACGTCGGCAGGGATGGCGTCGGCGGGGACGCCCAGCAGGCGCAGCAGCATGGCGAGCGCCTGGCCGGCTTCCAGTGGTTCCTGTACGCGCGCGTGGGCGCGGAGATCGAGATAGAGCTGCCCGTCGGGGAACCGGTCGCCCATGTGCCGCGCGGCGTTGATCGCCAGCGCCGTCTTGCCGATCCCGGCCATCCCGGAGATCGATTCCAGGGTGACCACCGACCCGTGGTCGGCAACCGCACGGACGGCCTGGCTCAGCCGCTGTAGCTCCGCCTGCCGTCCGATGAGGGCGGATTGCCGGGGCAGATTGTGCGGTGCAGGCATCACAACGGGCGGTACGGCGCGGGAGGGGGCCGCGACGGACCCGGTGGTCGCGATGGCGCCGGCGGATGCGAGGGACATGGCGGGCTCTGCGGGCCTCGTGGTGGACCCGGCTGAATCGGCGCTCCCGGGGAGCAGGTCCTGCATCGGCGCGCGCCGGAGGATGCGCTGATGGATGTCCGCCAGTTCCTGCCCCGGCTCCGTGCCCAATTCGGCGCGCAGTCTGCGTAAGGCGACCTGGTAGACGCGGAGGGCGTCGGCATGCCGTCTGCATCCGTAGTAGGCGACCATGAGGTGGCCGATCAGTGTTTCGTCGTCGGGGTGCTGGTCCACCAGGTCGGCCAGGTCCCCGACGACGTCGGCAAAACGGTGCAGCCGCAGTTCGAGGGCGATCCGGGAGGACGTGACGCCGAGGCGCCGCTGGGCGAGCTTCCTTCGTGTGCGCTCGGGCCACAGTCCGGGTAGCCCGGCGAGCGCATCGCCCCGCCAGAGACCGTCGGCCTGGTGCAGGAGGTCGATGGCGGTTTTGGTGTCCCCGCCGTCCGCTGTGGAACGGGCCTCGGAGGTCAGGTGCTGGAAGCGGTGCCAGTCGATCGAGCCTGCGTCAGCACGCAGCGCGTAGGTGTGCGCGTGACGTGAGATATGTGGTGTGTCGGGTCCGGAACCGTACTCGCGCAGCGCCTTGCGGATGCGCGACACGTAGACGTGGACGTTCTTACGGTCGTTGGCCGGCGGATCGCCCTCCCAGAGGCGGCCGACGAGCGCATCCAGCGAGACCGGACGGCCGGCTTCCAGCGCGAGTGAGGCCAGGACCAGACGTTCTTTGTCCGAACCGAGGCCGAAACAGCGGCTTTGTGCCACGAGTCCGACCGGGCCGAGCACTTGGATTTCCACCAGCGCCTCCCCCTGGCAGCGCACCCCCCGCCGTTAACGACTATGACAGGGGTCACAAAAGAGGGGCCAGAGGGCCTGACGCAATGGCCGAATTCCTATGCCGTTGCTCTATGTCAGGGTCTCCATGCCGCACTTGATGGGTAGTTACCCTCCGGTCAATGTCCGACCGATCATGTATACGTGATCGATTTGTGAGCGAGGTGATCCACTTTTTGGCGCAGAAGTGATCGGCAGTGGGGTCGGTGGAACTGGGGGGCGGATGGGTCGGGACGGGAACGTGGTCGGCGGCGAGGCGCAGCTCAACGGCCCCGTCATCCAGGCGGGAGAGGTGACCGGCGGCATCCATCTTCATGGCGCCGGGCGACAGTCAGCCCTTCCGGTACCACGCCAACTCCCACCCCTCACGGCCCATTTCATGGGCCGCTCCGACGACCTGGCGGCCCTGGACGATCTGCGTTCCCGGCACGATGGGCACTCGGCGCCGCTGATAGTGGTCAGCGGTCCTGCCGGCGTCGGGAAGACGGCGTTGGTGACACGGTGGCTGCGCGACACCGACGAGGCGTATCCGGACGGCCATCTCTACGCCGACCTGCGCGGGCACTCCCCCGAGGGGCCCGCCGAGCCCGGAGAGATCCTCGGCCAGTTCTTACGTGCCCTCGGAGTGGGCCCGGTCCCGGCTGGGTTGGCCGAACAAGCCGCGCTCTGGCGTTCGGTCACGGCGAACCTCCGGATCGGCATAGTGATCGACAACGTTCTGTCCGCGGCCCAGGTCCGGCCCATCCTGCCCGGCGGCAGTCGAGGACTCACCGTCGTGACCAGCAGAAACCGGCTGACTGGACTGGGCGTGGACGGCGCTCGGGTGTACCACCTAGGCGTCTTGGATCCGGCAGCGGCCGAGGAACTCCTGTCGCGTGGAGTGGGTAGGGAACGGGTGCAGAAGGAGGCCGCGGCGGCTCGCGAGGTGGTTCTGCTGTGCGCCGGCCTCCCCCTGGCCGTATGCCTGGCTGCCGCGCGTCTCGCAGCGCGGCCCCAGCAGCCGCTGCGCGCCCTGGTCGACGCGCTGGCCGAGGACCGTGATCGCCTGGAGGAGTTGACAGTGGAAGGGGAAAAGGCGGTACGCAGCGGGCTGGACGGCTCGTATGCGGTCCTGTCGGAGGGCGCCGCGAGGCTGTACCGGCGTTGGGGCCTGCTGCCGGTGCGGGTATTCGAAGTACGCAGCGCGGCGGCGGTCTGCGGGGTGCCGATGCGGGTGGCCGAGCGGCTGATCGACGCGCTGCTCGAGGCCAATCTGCTCGAGGAGTCCGGGCCTGACGCCTATCGCTTCCATGATCTGGTGCGGCTCCATGCGCGTGAGCGTGGTTTCCTGGACGAGACGGACGACGCCCGAAGCGAGACCCTGCGTCGGGCGTGCGACTGGTACCTGGCGACCGCCACTGAGGCTCAACGGCTGTTGACGCCCATTCAGCTCACCCTGCGGCGGGACTTCGCCTTCTGCCCCGAAGGTCTCCCGCTCCCGTTCGACGACGAGACCGGGGCACTGGAGTGGTTGGCCGCGCACCGACTGGACCTGCTGGAAGCCGTCCGCACCGCGACCGGACAGGGCTGGTACGACACGGGCTGGCAGATCGTCGATGCGATGTGGCCGCTGTTCCTGCGGTTGAGGCACTACGGCCTGTGGATCGAGGCCCACGAACTGGGGCTCGCCGCCGCGGAGCGCGCCGGTGACCGGGCCGCGGAGCGCCAGATGCTCAACTCCGGCGCCATCGGCTTCACCAGCGCGCATCGCATCGACGACGCCATCGACTGGTACCACCGGTCCTTGATCGCCGCGCGCGAGGCCGGCGATGTACGAGACGAAGGACAGGCACTGCACGGTCTGGGCACTTGCCATCGCGAGGCGGGCCGCACGGGGCAGGCCGTCTCGTACCTCTCCCAGGCCATCACGGCGTGGGAGGGTTGCGGATATCAGCGCGGCGCCGCGCTGTCCCGGATCATCGTCGGTGAGATCGCCCTGGAGAGCGGCGACATCGACCGAGCCGTCGACTGTTTCTCCCAGGCGCACACCTTGCTGACCGAGGTACGGGACCCGTACGACGCGGCGCGGGCGCTGGCCTTCCTCGGATACGCGCACACACTGGGCGCAGGCCCGAGGCAACGGGCCGCAGACGCCGGGGCCGATGCCTACGAGCGAGGCATCGGCGAACTCCGGGAGGCGCTGGCCGTATTCGAGGGGTCGGGAGCGACTCATTGGCGGGCCAGGACCTTGGAACTGCTCGGCCGGAGTGCCCAGCACCATGGCGATAGGGCTGCCGCCCGGGAGTTCTACGAGCGTTCCCGGGCGGCTCACCTGCCGCACAGCCCTGATGAGGCGGAGCGGCTGGCAGGGCGGTTGGGCGATCTGGGTGGGTGAAGCTGCTGGGAGGCGGACACTCCCCAGGGGGACTCGACCACAGCCTTGTAAGGGGTGCTCGCACCCCCTACAGGCCCACAACGCGGCGGGCAGCGGCGGTTTTCCCGTTGCCCGCCGCCTGACCGACTCGATGGGCCTCGGTAGGTACCAGGCTCTCAAGCTGTGGACGTAGCGTGCGTCAGAACGACCATCGACGCCAGCTGGCCCCATGGTTGCCCCGCTGCCGCCCAGCCATACAGGCAAGAGGGAAGCAACGCCCGGTCCGCGGCCGTGGGTGGACTTCCGCACCAGGACGGCGCGGGCACCAGCCACGGTCGCACCCGCCCTCGGCCGCCCCGGCGTTCCGCCACTGCCCAGCCCCCGTCATCCAGGGGCAGCGTGGCGAGCCGGCAGCCGACCCGGTCGGCGAGTACGTCCGTCACCCAGCGCAGGGCGTGGTCGCGTGGGCGGGGGACGCTGCCGTGCAGCAGGTCGGCGCACCCGAGCCAGCGTTCTTCGGCACAGAGGTCGATGTCGACCGCGAAGTGGTCGTGCAGGCAGGGCAGCCGGTCTGCATCGGCGCGCTCATCGGTGATCCTGGCCGTCCCGTCGCCCTGCGCAATGACGCAACACACGCCTTCCCTCACGGCCTCCACCACATACGCGCCTCCCGGCGTACCGAGAACCATCCGTAGCGTCGGCGCCCCGGTGCCGGGCAGGGCCCATCGGTCGCCGGCTGCCATGGCAGGTTCGACGCTCACCAGCCGGCCGCCGCGTCGCAGCCATCGGGGCGCATCGGACGTGGCCGCCGTCATGCCGGGACCTCCGACTCTCCTGCGTGCCAGGTGTCCCCGTCATCCCTTGCCACCCAGGTCTGCAGCGTCGGCGGAAGCGGCAAGCGCCGGGTGAGGGCGGGGAACGCGGGCTGGCCGAGGCCCAGGACGCGGTACATCAGCCGCCGCATATTCCGGCTGAACCGGCCGGGTTCGGAGGTGATGCGCGCAGCAATGGCGGCGTAGTCCTGCCGTCGGTATTCGGCCGCCGCATAGTCCAGTTGTTCCAGCAGCCCGTGGGCCGGCGACAGCGTTGGTGCGGTGAGGGCGAGCGCGGCGGCCGGCGATGCGGGGTTGATCTCCCGTTCCGGTGACGCCGCCAACAGGATCGGCGCGTGGGTGAGCGTGCCGTAGAGGGTGACCGAGCCGTGGTCCCCGATGATGCCGTCGGCTGCGATCAGGACCGTTCGCCAGTCCGCCTCGGGCGGCACCACCGCGATGCCCCGCGTCCGGCATTGCGCCAACCAGGCGTGTACCTGCCAGGCCCCGTGCCCGGACCACACATTGGGGTGGACGAGGATGGCCACCCGTAGGGAGTCGTCGTTCAGCTCGCTCAGGAGCCGGGGCAACAGCGTCTCGAACGAGCCGAAGGACGAATGCGGACCCCAGGTGGAGACCACGCCGATCAGCCGCTCCCGGGCGCCGATGCCGAGCGCCCTTCGGTAGGCATCGCGCTGCGGCAGGCTGATCGCCATCCGGTCATGCGCCGGGTCACCGGCCACGACCGCCACAGGAAGGGCCGCTGGGCAGTGACGTGCCAGTTCGCCCGCATCGTCCTTGTGGGGCAGTACGACGGCGGCCGGCAGTGGCCTGCCGTCCGGCACGATGTCCCGCCGGGACAGTCCGGCCACCCACTCCTTGCCCGAAGGCCCCACCCGCTTGAGGTAGTTGGCGCCATGGGGCAGCGTGATCAGCGGGCCCCGGATCTCCTCGACGCCACGCGGACCGGCGGCCAGTACGAGATCGAACTCCATCCGTACTGCTTCCTGCCAGGTGAGCTGCGCACTGCCCAGCCGGCGGAGCAACTGCGCTACCCCGTCGCTGAACTCATGCGGCGGCGCGGTGAACATCACCTGCACGCGGAAGTCCGACTCCAGCAGCGAGAACACCTCCCGCAGCCGCTTCCCGTAGGGCACGGTGTGCACGATGACCAGGATGCGTTTGCGGCCGACCAGCGTCAGCCACTCGCGCTTGCACTCCGATTTCTGGCTCTCCCGTCCCAGCCCGTAGGACGTGGTGATTGCCGACATGACATCCCCCAATGTCTGCTGTCCGACGCCGTCGTCGTGACCGCCGCCTCCCGTTGCCTCCCGCCGATCCGCGGGGCTATGGAGGAGGTGCCCGGGTGGGTGTGCGAAAGGCTTGCTGAGCGGTTGCAGAAAGCTTGCTGCGCGGGATGCCGGCCGCGGCCTAGAGCGTTTGCGCCGGTCAGGGCGTGTTGTTGCCGAACGTCGCCAGCCAGGGGGTGGTCCGAACGGGGCGGAGTGCACGCCGCGTTTGAGTGTCACTGGCGTGGGCGTGTGGTGGTGCCTCGCCGGAGGTGGTGCCGGTTCGCCGGTTCGCTGGAGTCGGTGCTTCGTCACGGCCGGTTTGTGACCGTCGTGGGGGGACTGTCTCTTACCGTTCCGGCCGAGGGCGAACGCGGCTTCGTCGCCGACCACCAAGTCCAGCGCGGGAACGCACCGCGGGGCAACGGCCCGACAGCTCCGAAAGACGCAAAGTCCCAGGCCCCAGGTAAGGGGCGGTTATCTGCCTGGCGATGGCGCTCGCTGGGTTGTTTTCCAGTGAGGGCCCCGTTGGCTGGGTCCGATTGCGTGGACGAGTTGTCTGCGGTGGCAGCGGAGCCACTCGGTGGCCGCCACTGGCGCTGCTCCAGGCGAACTCCCTCTGAAACAGCGCCACTTGGTGGCATCGGCGCGCTTTTCTAGTACGAGTAGAACCCCGACCCGCTCTTCCGCCCCAACCGCCCCGCGTCCACCATCCGTTGGAGCAGCGGGGGAGCGGCGTAGAGCGGCTCCTTGTATTCCTCGTACATGGAGGCGGCGACCGAGGCGACGGTGTCCAGGCCGATCAGGTCGGAGAGCTTGAGCGGGCCCATCGGGTGGGCGCAGCCCAGCTCCATGCCGTTGTCGATGTCCTCGCGGCTGGCCATGCCGGACTCGAACATCCGGATCGCGGAGAGCAGGTACGGGATGAGCAGGGCGTTCACCACGAAGCCCGAGCGGTCCTGCGCGCGGATGGCGTGCTTGCCGAGCACGTTCTGGACGAGCGCCTCGGCGCGCTTGAGGGTCTCCTCGCCGGTGGTGAGGGCCGGGATCAGCTCGACGAGCTTCTGCACCGGTGCCGGGTTGAAGAAGTGGATGCCGATGACCTTGTCGGGCCGGGAGGTGGCGACCGCCAGCTTCACCAGGGGGATGGACGAGGTGTTGGAGGCCAGGATCGCGTCCGGGCGCACCACCACCTGGTCGAGGACCTGGAAGATCTCGGTCTTGACCTGTTCGTTCTCCACGACGGCCTCGATGACGAGGTCACGGTCGGCGAACTCGCCGAGGTCGGTGGTGAAGCTGAGCCGACCGAGTGTCGCGTCCCGTTCGGCCACGGTCAGCTTGCCGCGTTCGGCGGCCTTGCCGAGCGAGTTGGTCAGGCGGGTGCGCCCCAGCTCCAATGCCTCGCCGGTGGTCTCCGCAACCTTGACGTCCAGCCCGGCGCGGGCGCACACCTCGGCGATGCCAGCGCCCATCTGGCCGCAGCCGACCACTCCGACGCGTGCAATGTCGGCGAATGAGTCCGTCACCTCGTGCCTTTCGCTGATCTTCAGGACCGGCGGTACGCCGTAAGGGTCCGACGCCCGCCTCGCCCCCGACGTTACTCCGCGAGGTGCTGGGAGGACGGCGCCGGGGCGGGCATTCTAGGGCTGCCACACGGGACATAACGGACAAGATGGGGGCTTTTCATGCGAGGGATCACACGCCGTGGGTTCGGCGCGGCGGCACTGGGTGCCAGCTCGCTGCTGCTGGGCGCGAGCGCCCGGGCGGGCGCCGGCACGCCGGCCCGCCGTGAACTGCGCGGGATGTGGCTGGCGACGGTGGCCCACCTGGACTGGCCGTCCCGGCCCGGCCCGGACCGCGCCGCCCAGCAGCGGGAACTGGCCGGGCTCTTCGACACGGCGGTCGAGCGGCGGTTGAACGCGGTGTTCTTCCAGGTGCGGCCGACGGCCGATGCGCTGTGGCCGTCGCCGTACGAGCCCTGGGCGGAGTGCCTGACCGGCGTCCAGGGCCGCGATCCGGGCTGGGACCCGCTGGAGTTCGCGGTCCGCGAGGCCCACCGGCGCGGGCTGGAGCTGCACGCGTGGTTCAACCCGTACCGGGTCGCCAACCACACCGACCCGGGCCGACTGGCGCCCGAGCACCCGGCCCGCCGGCACCCCGGCTGGGTCCTGCCGTACGGCGGCAAGCTCTACTACAACCCCGGGCTGCCCGAGGTCCGCCGCTTCGTCCGGGACGCGATGCTGGACGCGGTGCACCGCTACCCCGTCGACGGGGTGCACTTCGACGACTACTTCTACCCGTACCCGGTCGCCGGCCAGACGTTCCGCGACGACGCGGCCTACGAGGCGTACGGCGCGGATTTCGCCAACCGTGGCGACTGGCGGCGGGACAACATCAACCTGCTGATCCGGGAGGTACGGGAGGGGATCGCGCGCACCGGCCGGCGGGTGCGGTTCGGCGTCAGCCCGTTCGCGGTCTGGCGCAACGCCGCCACCGATCCGCACGGTTCGCGGACCCAGGCCGGGGTGCAGACCTACGACGACCTCTACGCCGACACCCGGCGCTGGGTGCGGGAGGGCTGGCTCGACTACATCGTGCCGCAGGTGTACTGGCCGCTGGGGTTCGCCGCCGCCGACTACGCGGAGCTGGTGCCGTGGTGGGCCCGGACCGTGGCGGGCACCCGGGTGGACCTCTACATCGGCGAGGCGCTGTACAAGGCGGGCCGGACCGCGCAGCCCGAAGCCTGGCGGGACCCGGCCGAACTCTCCCGCCACGTCGCCTTCGCCCGGCGGTACCCGCAGGTCGGCGGGCACGTCTACTTCTCGACCAAGGACGTGGTCAAGGACCCGCTGGGGGCGCTGGCCCGGGTCGTGGAGGACCACTACGGGGGTGCCGCGGCCCGGCGGTGACGGGGCTCGGCGTGCGGGCGGGCCGCGGCGGTGGCGGGTCGCCGCGCGGGCGCCCGTCACCGCCGTGGGGTCGTCAGCGGATGGTGTGGGGTTCCTTGGACCTGGGGTGCTGGACGACGCAGTCCGGGCCGGGCCACATGATCGTCTCGTGGCCGTCCTCGGCGCGGATGCGGTAGGGCGGTTCGCCGTTGGTTCCCAGCACCTCCACGATCTCGACCATGTGGTCGCTGTGACCGACGGTTCTGCCGTGCATCAGCAGCCGGTCGCCCTTGCTCGCGTGCATCTGGGCTCCTCCCGCCTCGGGCGGCCGCCTACCGGGGCGGCCGACGCGCGCGACGGCCTGGCGGTGGGACGGCCAACGGATTGCGGGCCCGGGAACGGCCCGGACGGCACTCCTGCCATCGCCGCCAGTTTATGTCCGCGGGCCCGGGGCGCACCCGGGGAGCCGGACCGCCCCGGGCCCGGACCGCCGCCCGGGCCCGCCGCCGTCACGCCCGGGCCCGCTGGGTGACCACGATGCACGCCAGCACCGCCAGCGCCGTCAGGGGCGCGGCCGGCGGCAGCCGCTCGTCCAGCAGCACCACCGACCAGATCAGGGTCAACAGCGGCTGGGCGAGCTGGAGTTGACTGGCCCGGGAGACGCCGATGGCGGCCATCCCGCGGTACCAGACCACCATCCCGAGGAAGGTGGAGCCGAGCGCCAGCCACAGCACGCCGGCCACCGCGTGGCCGGTCAGGTGCAGCGGCTCGGCGGTCAGTGCCCAGGCGGCGCCCGGCACCGTCACCGGCAGCGCCAGCACCAGCGCCCAGCCGATCACCTGCCACCCCGGCAGGTGACGGGCCAGCCGGCCGCCTTCGGCGTAGCCGGCCGCGCACACCAGTAGCGCCGCGAACAGGAACAGGTCGCTGGTGTCCAGGGCGCCGCCGCTCTGCTGCACCGCGAAGGCGATGACGGCCGCCGCGCCGACCAGTGCGGCGCCCCAGAAGGTGCGCGAGGGCCGGGCTCCGGTGCGCACGGCGGAGAACGCCGCGGTGGCCAGCGGCAACACCCCGATGACCACGGCGGCGTGCGAGGTGGTGGAGGTCTCGAGCGCGAGGGTGGTCAGCAGCGGGAAGCCCAGGACGACGCCGCCCGCCACCACCGCGATCCCGGCCCAGTGGCGGCGCTCGGGGACCCGGACCCGGCAGGCCGCCAGGCAGGTGCCGGCCAGTGCGGCGGCCAGCACGCTGCGCAGCATCACCACCGTCCAGGGGCCCATGCCCTCCAGGGCCCAGGCGGTCGCCGGGAAGGTCAGGGAGAAGGTGGCGACGCCGAGCGCGGCGAGTAGGACGCCGGAACCGGGCGCGCGGGTCGCGCGCGCCGGACGGGGCGCGGCGGGGGCGGGCTCCGGGGCGGTGACCGCTATCGGTGCGGCGGCGATAGCGCTATCGTTGGCTCTCATGCATGAGCGTAGCAGTGGGGCTGAATTGGCCGCGACCCTGCGAGAAGAGCTGAAGCGCTACTCATCAGGGGAGAAGCTGCCGTCGAGTCGTGCCCTGATCGAGCGGCACCGGGTCAGCCCGGTGACGGTCTCCCGGGCGCTGGCCGAACTGGTCGCCGAAGGACTGGTCGTCACCCGCCCCGGCGCCGGGGCGTTCCGAGCCGAGCCGCGCCGCGCGGCACCGCGTCCCGCGGATACCTCCTGGCAGGAGATCGCGCTGAGCGCCGAACCGGCCGGCGACCAGGTGCCGCGCAGCGTCGACGCCACCGGCGTACTGGCCACCCTCGCCACCCCGGCACCCGGCGTCATCGAGCTCAACGGCGGCTATCTGCACCCCACCCTCCAGCCCGAGCGCGCCCTGGCCGCCGCGCTGGCCCGGGCCGGCCGGCGGCCCGGCGCCTGGAGCCGTCCGCCGGTGGGCGGCGTCTCGGAGCTGCGGGCGTGGTTCGCCCGGGAGATCGGCGGCCCCGGCGGCCCGCTCGCCGCCAGCGACGTCCTGATCACCGCGGGCGGCCAGAGCGCCCTGACCGCCGCCGTGCGCGCCCTCGCCGCGCCCGGCGCCCCGGTCCTCGTCGAGTCGCCGACCTACCCCGGCATGCTGGCCGTCGCCCGCGCCTCCGGCCTCCGCCCGGTCCCGGTCCCGGTGGACGCCGACGGGGTCCGCACCGACCTGCTCGCCGACGCCTTCAGGGCCAGCGGCGCCCGGCTCTTCGTCTGCCAGCCGCTGTTCCAGAACCCGTCCGGCGCGGTGCTGGCCGCCGAGCGCCGCCGGGAGGTGCTGCGGGTGGCCCGGGCCGCCGGCGCCTTCGTGGTCGAGGACGACTTCGCCCGGCTGCTGGGCCACGCCGACGCGCCCCCGTTGCCGCCGACCCTGATCGCCGACGACCCCGACGGCACCGTGGTGCACGTCCGCTCGCTGACCAAGGCCACCTCGCCGAGCCTGCGGGTGGGCGCCCTGGCGGCCCGCGGCCCGGTGCTCGACCGGCTGCACGCCATCCAGGTCGTCGACAGCTTCTTCGTCCCCGGACCCCTCCAGGAAGCCGCGCTCGAACTCGTCGGCTCGCCGGCCTGGACCCGCCACCTGCGGCTGATCGCGGGGGAGTTGGCGGTGCGTCGGCAGGCCCTGCGGACCGCGCTGCACCGCGAGCTGCCGGCGCTGGACGCCGCGGGACCCGAGCGGCGCACGCCGCTCGGCGGCTACCACCTGTGGCTGCGACTGCCCGCCGGCACCGACGAGGCGGCGCTGACCGGCGCCGCGCTGCGGGCCGGCGTCGCGGTGGCGGCCGGCCGCCCCTACTTCCCGGCCGAGCCGCCGGCCGCCCACCTCCGGCTGAGCTTCGCCTCGGCGGCCGGCGTCGGAGAGTTGGCCGAGGGGGCCCGCCGTCTCCGGGTCGCCTGCGACGAACTGGGCGTTGTGGTGGCCTGAAACGGGTTGCCCGGCCGGCCCGGCAACCCGTTCGACTCGGGCCCGCCCCGTCTGCCAGGCTCCCGGCATGACTGCCCGCGCCCTCGACGGCTACGAGGTCTCCACCGACCCGGACCGGCTCGACTCCGACCTGGTCCACCACTGGCTCGCCACCGACTCCTACTGGGCGCTCGGCCGCACCCGCGCACACCACGACCGGGCCCTCGCCGGCTCGCTCAACTTCGGCCTGTACGCGTCCGGTTCGGGGCGCCAGGTGGCCTACGCCCGGATCGTCACCGACTACGTCACCTTCGCCTGGCTCTGCGACGTCTACGTCTGCCGCGACGACCGCGGCAAGGGGTTGGGCACCGCCCTGGTGGAGGCGGTCGCCGCCCACCTGGCCCCGCACGGGCTGGCCCGGATCACCCTCGCCACCAAGGACGCGCACGGCGTCTACGCCAAGGTCGGCTTCCGGCCGCTGACCTCCCCGGAGCAGTGGATGACGCTGGGGCTGCTCGATCCGGGCCCGGTCGGTCCCTGACGCCGGGAGCCGGGCCGGGGCTCCCGCACCGCCGCCCGCCACCTGGGCGGTCGCCCGGCTGGCGCGCCCCGGTTCAGCCCGGGGCGTGCGGTCCGCGATCCGGTGGCCCGGCCTCCCGGCGCAGCCAGGCGTTGGCCGCCGCGACCCGGCCGACCACCCGCAGCTTGGCGTAGGCGTGCTCCAGGTGCTTGTCGACGGTCCGCGGGCTGATCGCCAGCCGGTGCGCGATCTGTTGGTTCGTCAGGCCGTCGGCGAGCAGGCCCAGCACGGCCGATTCGCGGTCGGTGACCAGTTCCCTGACCGGGGCCGGCGCCGGCGGGGCGAGGCGGCCCAGGACCCGGCTGAGGCGGGTGCGCAGCAGACCGGCCGCGGCCAGGTCGGCGTCGCTGAACTCGCTGCCGTGCCGGTCGCGGCTGACCACCACCGAGACCCGCCGCGGCACGCCGGCGACGTACCCCGCGGGGAACGACATCGCCAGCTGCCGTTCGGCGCCGAACGGCCGGTAGACGTCGGCGTAGAACGGCAGCGCGTGGAACTCGCCGGTGGTCTGCAGGGCCGAGCGGAGCAGGGGGGTGCCGCTGCCGATCCGGGTGTGCCGGACGAAGGAGTCGCAGCGCCACCCGCGGTCGAAGGCGTCCAGCACGTCCCGGCTCAGCAGGTCGTCCGGGAGGGTGCGCAGCGGATGGGCCGGATCCGGCCGGGGCGACCAGATGACGCTGTCGCCGGGCAGCGCGCCGAGCAGCAGCGGGAGCAGCGCCGGAACCAGGGCGTCCTCGTCCACGGCGTCGATCAGGAGGTCCACGACGGAGAGGATGCGCCGCAGGCCGGCCTGCGCGGCCGCGCTCATACGTCCAGCGTGCCGAGCCGCCCGACCCCGGTCAAGGCCGAGCGGACGGCTCCCGGGGCGTTCGGGAGCCGTCCGGAGCGGGGCCGCCCGGCCGGCCGGGGGAAGACCGGCCGGGGGCGTCGGGCGCGGTTAGCGCCCGACGGCATAGACGCGGTTGACCGGGCTCTGCGTCGCCAGCCGCCAGTGGTGCAACCCGGCCGCTTCGGCGAGGTCCCGCAGGGCCCCTTCACCCGCGTGGTTCCCCAGGGCCTGCGGACCGTGCTGGGCCAGCGCGGAGGGCAGGCACACGGCCACCGAGGCGGCGGTCAGCACCCGCCCCACCGGAGTGGCGTTCTCCTCGTCGCGCGCGGAGGCGTTCGGCTCGACGATCATGCAGGTGCCGCCGTCGGCCAGGGCGTGCGCGGCGTGCCGCAGCGCGGCCCCCGGGTCGCCGATGTCGTGCAGGCAGTCGAAGTAGGTGATCAGGTCGAAGTCCGCGCCGGGGAAGTCGTCGGCGGCCGCCACCTCGAACGACACCCGGTCGGCCACGCCCTGTTCGGCCGCGACGCCGCGGGCCGCCTCGACCGACGGGCGGTGGAAGTCGTAGCCGGTGAAGCGGGAGTGGGGGAAGGCCCGCGCCATCAGCGCCGTCGAGTAGCCGTAGCCGCACCCGACGTCCGCCACCGTGGCGCCGCGCTCCAGCTTCTCCACCACGCCGTCCAGCGCGGCCAACCACTGGGGCACCAGCGCCGCCGTGTAACCGGGGCGGAAGAACTTCGCGGTGCCCTCGAACAGCGCCGGCCCGTGCTCCTCCCAACCGATGCCCGCACCGGTGCGGAACGCTTCCACCAGGCTGTCCTCGGTGGCGTACACCGCCTGGAGCACGGTGAAGAAGCCGGCCGCGTAGCTGGCGAGCGCGGGGTCGGCGAGGACCGCGGCGTGCGCGTCCGGCAGCAGGTACGTGCCGCGCTCCGGCGCGTACGTCACGTACTCGCCGGCCACCTGGGCCGCCAGCCACTCCCGGACGTACCGCTCGACCAGTCCGGTGCGGGCGGCGAGCTGCGCGGCGGTCAGCGGGCCGGCGCCGGCCATCGCCCGGTACAGCCCGAGCCGGTCGCCGAGTGAGGTGCACAGGCCGGCGACCGCGGCCCCGCCGTCGGCGATGACCCGTTCCAGGAACGCGTCCACCCGGTCCTGTCGGGTGGTTCCGCCGTTCCCGGCGGCACCCGGTGCGGCCGGGGCGGACACCGCCATGGCCGTCACCTCCTCGCCACGCTGCCTCGTGCTTCCACTGCATCAGGTCGTGCGGTCGGCGCGCCATACGTGGTTCCCCGTACGCGCGGCGCCGGGCGGGCGCGGGCGGCCGACACTGAAGGGGAGGAGGTGGTGGGCGATGCGCAAGATGATCGACTGCCGGGACCACCCGAGCGAGACGGGGTGCAGCCTCGTCCTCATCGGCGAGGAGGACGAGGTGCTCCGCGCCGCCACCGCGCACGCGATCTCCGTGCACGGCCACACGGACGGCCCCGAACTGCGCGAACAGCTCCGCAAGTCCCTCAGGAACGAGATGCCGCAGCCCGCGTGAGCCGACGGCCCAGCGGTGGGTCGGGTCCGGCCGTCCCCGGGGGCGGCCGGACTTCCGCGTCCGGGGACGGTACCCGCGTTCGGGCCCGCAGCGGTCGTCGTACCGCGCCGCCGGGCGCAGGATCGTCCTGGGGCGGCACGCCGACCGGCCGCCGCCCCGCGGTGGCGCCCGCGGCGTCCGGCCACCCGAGGGTGCGCCCGCGGCCACCGGGACGAATCGGGAAGGCGACGACGGGAGCGGGCCGATGGCGGACGGCGCGGCGCACGACACGCCGGAGCGGCCCCCCGCGGACCGGCCGCGCACCGGCCTGGACCGCCGGCACTTCCTCGGCGCCGCCACCGGGCTCGCGGCCCTCGCCACCGGCCTGGCCGGCTGCGACTCCCCGGGCGGCGCCCCCGGTGGCCACCGGCCCGCCGACCCGCTCGCCGCCGAGCGCACCCGCCCCGGCGACCCGGACTGGCGGCTGGCCGCCACCGGCCCCCCGGACGCGATCGAGGGCTATGCGGACCGGGTCAGCGTGCGGCCGGGCGAGGAGTTCGGCCTGCACGTCTCCACCACCGCACCCGGTTTCCGCATCCGTGCCTACCGGGTCGGTTGGTACGGCGGCGCCCAGGCCCGGCTGGTGTGGCGCTCGGATCGGCTCGCCGGCCGGCGCGGCCCCGCCCCGCGACTGGTCGCCGACACCCGCACCGTGGAAGCCGGTTGGCCGCGCACCACCACCGTCCGCACCGCCGGCTGGCCGCCCGGCGCCTACCTGCTGCGCCTCGACGCCGACCACGGCCACCAGCGCTACGTCCCGCTGGTGGTCCGCTCGACCGGCGCGGCGGGCCGCACCGTCCTGATGCACGCGGTGACGACCTGGCAGGCGTACAACGCCTGGGGCGGCCACAGCCTCTACCAGGGCCGGGACGGCGCCTACGCCACCCGCTCCCTCGCCGTCAGCTTCGACCGCCCCTACGACGCCACCGGCGCCGAGAAGTTCCTGGTGTACGAGCGCGCCCTGGTGGTGCTGGCCGAGCGGCTGGGCCTGCCGCTGGCCTACACCACCTCGGTGGATGTCCACGACGACCCGGGCGCGCTGCGCGGCGCCACCGCCGTGCTCTCCCTCGGCCACGACGAGTACTGGACGCCGCAGCAGCGCGACCACGTCACCCGGGCCCGCGACGGCGGGAGCAACCTCGCCTTCCTCGGCGCCAACGCGTGCTTCCGCCGGGTCCGCCTGGACGCCGGTCCGGCCGGCCCGTTGCGCACCGTGACCTGCTACAAGACCGCCTACCGCGACGACCCCGGGTTCGCCGTCCGCCGCGACCCGCCCACCCACGACTTTCGCGCGCCGCCCGCCGCCGACCCGGAGTCGGCCCTGACCGGCGTCTTCTACGAGGGCTACCCGACGGACGCGCCCTACGTCGTGCACGGCGCCGACCACTGGCTCTTCGAGGGCACCGGGGCCCGGGCCGGCGACGCCTTCGACCACCTGGTCGGCGTGGAGTACGACCGGGTCACGCCCGCCGCCCCCACCCCGGCGGACCTCCAGATCGTCGCGCACTCCCCGTTGGTCTGCCGGGGCCGCGCCAGCCACGCCGACTCCGCCTACTACACCGTCCCGGGCGGCGCCGGGGTCTTCGCCACCGGCACCATGCGCTGGGTCGAGGCCCTCATGGCGGGCACCCGGGACAACGGCCGCAACCACGGCCTGGACCGGCGCACCGGCGCCTTCGTCACCCGCACCACGGAGAACCTGCTGCGGGCCTTCGCCGCGGGTCCGGCGGCGCACCACCGCCCGGCACCGGAGCCCAACACCGCCCGGGTGTACGGGAGGTGACCCGCCGGGTGCGACTCAGCGGGCCGCCCCGCGCCGCGGTGCCGGGTCATTCCTCCAGGGCCGTCGCCAGGAGTTCGAGGTCGGCCAGGAGCGTGGGCAGGCGCTGCGGCGGGATCGCGTCGACCATCCGCTGCTCGACGGCGTAGACGGCCTCCTGGACCACGGCCAGGCGCCGGTGGCCCTCCTCCGTGAGGTGGGTGGGGCGGGCGCGGCCGTGGTCGGCGGTGGCGGGGCGGGTGATCAGGCCCGCGTCCTGCAGGCCGCGCAGGACGACGTTCCCGGATTGCCGGGTGACGAAGGTCGCGCGGGCGAGGTCGGCGTTGGACATGCCGGGGCGCTGGGCGAGGAGTTCGAGGGTGGAGTACTGGGGCACGGTGAGCCCGTGCGCGCGCAGGACCTTGTCCATGGCGGCGCGCAGGGCGGCCTGGGCCCGTTTGACCAGGTACCCGACGTGGTGGGTGACGTCGGGTACGGGCTGCGGCGGCCCGGTGGGCGTCCTCTCGTTCATGTCAGCATTTTGACATGAGACCTCGGGGCTCCCTAATCTCTCCCATGTCAAAGTTTTGACATGGAAGTGGAGGAAGTGCTCGTGTCTGTTGCCATCGACGGCCCCGATTTCGTCGCCCTACAGGTCCGTGACGTGGCCGCCGCCGCCGCGTTCTGCGAGCGGCACCTGGGCCTGCGCCGGGCCGCGGTCTCGCCGCCGCACGCGGTCGTCTTCGACACCCGGCCGACCCCGTTCGCCGTCCGGCAGCTCCTGCCGGGCGTCGACCTCGCCGACGCCGCACGCCCCGGCCTCGGTGTGGTGCTCTGGTTCCGGACGCCCGACGCCCCCAGCTCCACGACCAACTCGTCGCCGCCGGCGTCACGATCCTCGCCCCGATGGCCGACAGCCCGTTCGGGCCGATGTTCTCCTTCGAGGGCCCGGAGGGCTACACCCTCACCGCGCACGGGGGCTGACCGGGCGTCAGCGGTCCGCCGGGCGCAGGAACGTGCGGGCGCCGCGCAGCGTGGTGCGCAAGGTGCGTTGCGTCCGCGTGCTGTCCAGGCGGACGTCCAACGCCCCCGGGGCACCGGTGCCGGCGCGCCGGCCGGGCGTCAGCCTGGCGGCGTCCAACCCGTCGCGGCCGGCGACCAGGACGCCGAGTTCGTGGCGGCTCACGGCGTCCGCACCCGCGAGGTGGTACGTGCCCGCGCGGGCGGAACCGGCCAGTTCGAGGAGGGCCCGGGCGAGGTCGGCGACGTGCACGGGGCACCGGACGTCGTCCGTGAAGAGCACGCCCTCCCGCCGCCCGGTGGCCAGGTCGCGGACGAACGTCTCGTGCACCGAGTCGCCGTCGCCGAGGATCAGCGAGGTGCGGGCGACGGCGGCGGTCGGGGCGAACAGCCGGATCGCCGTCTCGGCCGCCGCCTTCGCGGCCCCGTACGGGGTGACCGGATCCGGCGCGGCGGATTCGTCGTAGTGGACGTCGGCGCCGGAGAAGACGGCGTCACTGGACACGTGCACCAGCCGGGCCCCGTACTGGCCGGCGGCCAGCGCGAGGCGGATCGCGCCGTCGGCGGTGGTCGCCCAATCCGCCTTGCGGTAGGCGGCGTTGATGACGACGTCCGGTCGGGCCGCCCGGAGCACCGGTGCGATCTCTTCGCCGCGCCGCAGGTCCAGGGGCAGCCAGCGGATCCGGGGGAGTTCGCCGGCGCGGGTGGCGAAGGTCGCCGTCACGGCGTGCCCGGCCGCCCCCGCCTGCCGTGCCAACTCGCGCCCCAGGAAGCCGCTGCCGCCGACGATCAGGAGGTCCATGGCCCGCCACGGTAGGCCCGCCGCCGCGCCCCCGTCTGCCGGGTATCGGGCCAACTCCCCTGCGGGGCGCCTGTCTTACGGGCGGTTCGGTGGGCGGCGGCGCGCTGCGCGGGTGACGGCCCGGCCTCCTCGCGCGGGAGCGACCCGTAGTTTCTCTTGACGGAAACGCTACGTTGCGTTCATGCGGCGGGAACGGAATTGCCCTGTGAGCTCGCCGTCATGGCCGATAGGATCCGGGGAATCGTTGCGGCAACCTTCGAGTTCCTACGGCAAACGCCGCCAGCTCGTTGCAATGGATGGTGAGTGAACGCGCCGCCGGAGACGCCGCGGACCGGGAAGGGGGCCGCCATGCCGGGAGGCAGACTCACCCAGCAGGAACGCCAGCAGATCGCACGGGGGTTGGCCGACGACCTGGCCTGCGCCGAGATCGCCAGGCGCCTGGGCCGCCCGACCTCGACCGTCACGCGCGAGGTGCTGCGCAACGGCGGCCCCACCGCCTACCGTGCCGACCTGGCCCACCGCGCCACCGCGCACCGCGCCCACCGGCGTCGACAGCCCGCGCCGCGCGACCCCGGGGCGCCCGCGCAGGTCCCCGCGCAGGTCCCCGGGCGCGACGCCGAGGCGGTGCGCGCCTACGAGGAGGCGTTCGCCGCCGTCCTCGTGCGATCGGGCCTGCCCGCGATGACGTCCCGGGTGCTGGTCTGCCTCTACACCGCCGACGCCGGCAGCCTCACCGCGTCCGAACTGACCCGGCACCTCCAGGTCAGCCCGGCGTCCGTCTCCAAGGCGATCGCGTTCCTCGAAGGGCAGGGCCTGGTCCGCCGGGAGCGCGACGACCGCCGCCGCGAGCGCTACGTCGTCGACGACGACATCTGGTACCAGGCGATGCGGGCCAACGCCCGCGCCAACGCCCGGCTCGCCGAAACCGCACGACGGGGCGTCGACGTCCTCGGCCCCGGCACCCCGGCCGCCGCCCGCTTCGAGGGCATCGCGCGCTTCGTCGACGTCGTCGGCGAGAGCATGGCCCGCGCCGCGGAGCAGGCCCGCGACGTCCTCCACGGCGAGCCCGGGGCACCCTCGGGCCCCGCTGCCCCGCCGCGCGCGGAACACCCGTAGCGGGCCGCCCCGACCGCACGGGCGGCCCGCTCAGCGGCGGGTGGCCGGGGCGCCCGTGAGTGCCGTGTCGGCGGCGTCGAGGATCGCGCCGAAGACGTGGGCGACGACCGGCTTGGCGAGTGCGCGGGTGAGGGCGCCGCCGACGAGGGGGAGGGGCACCTGGAACGCGGTGGTCCAGGCGACGAGGGTGCCGCCGGGCACTTCGGTGAAGGTCATCCGGCCCTGTTCGTGCCGAGCCGGCGGGATGCTGCGCTCGACGGTGTAGTCGAAGTCGTACGGCGGGTGGTAGGCGGTGATCCGCTCGCGGAACCAGCCGATCACCCAGGTGTGCAGCCGGACGGCGCCCACTCCGTAGGGGGCGTCCCGTCCCGGCCGGGCCAACCGCGCCTTCAGGACGAACGGCGTGCGGGTGTAGTGGGTGGTGGTGGCGCACCAGTCGAAAACGTCGGCGATCGGCGCCGCGATGACGCGTTGCACGGTCAAGGTTTCCATGACCCGTCCCTTCTCGTGGCCGGCGGGCGCGGAACGACGGCCGTGCCGAGGCCGCCGGGATCGCCCTGCCGTTCCCCAGGAAGACCCCGCAGGGCCCGCAACTGTGACGCCGCCCGTCGTGACGTGCGTCACCCCGCCGGTCGACGGGGGCGCTCCGTCGTGGGCGCGTCACCGTGACGCCGCACGGAGCATTGCATAAAACTGCATTCATCCGTATAGTCATGCCATCGATGAGGAGGGTCCAGGGGCATGACGGTACGAGCAGCAGTCGCCGGTGCGAGCGGATACGCGGGAGGTGAGCTCCTGCGCCTGCTCCTGGGGCATCCGGAGGTCGAGATCGGCGCGGTGACCGGGCACTCCAACGCGGGCCAGCGCCTGGGCACCCTCCAGCCGCACCTCGGCCCGCTGGCCGACCGGGAGCTGGCGCCGACCACGCCCGAGGTGCTGGCCGGCCACGACGTGGTGTTCCTCGCGCTGCCGCACGGCCAGTCCGCCGCGGTCGCCGAAGGGCTCGGCCCCGACGTCCTCGTCGTGGACTGCGGCGCCGACTTCCGCCTGGCGGACGCCGCCGACTGGACGGCGTTCTACGGCTCGCCGCACGCCGGCACCTGGCCGTACGGCCTCCCCGAACTGCCCGGCGGCCGTGCCGCGCTGGCCGGGACCAAGCGGATCGCGGTCCCCGGCTGCTACCCCACCGCCGTCTCGCTCGCGCTCTTCCCGGCCTACGCGGCCGGCCTCGCCGAGCCGGAGGCGGTGATCGTCGCGGCGTCCGGCACCTCCGGCGCGGGCAAGGCGCTCAAGCCGCACCTGCTCGGCTCCGAGGTGATCGGCTCGATGAGCCCCTACGGCGTCGGCGGCGGGCACCGGCACACCCCGGAGATGATCCAGAACCTCAGCGCGGCGGCCGGCGAGCGGGTCGGGGTGTCCTTCACCCCCACCCTGGCGCCGATGTCCCGCGGCATCCTCGCCACCTGCTCGGCCAAGGCCCGGCCCGGCGTGGACGCCGCCGCGGTCCGCGGCGCGTACGTGAAGGCGCTGGCCGGCGAGCCTTTCGTCCGGCTGCTGCCCGAGGGGCAGTGGCCCGCCACCGCCGCCGTGCAGGGCTGCAACGCGGTGCAGGTCCAGGTGGCCCTCGACGCGGCGGCCGGCCGGATCATCGCGATCAGCGCCATCGACAACCTGACCAAGGGGACCGCCGGAGGCGCGGTCCAGAGCATGAACATCGCCCTCGGCCTCCCCGAGGAACTGGGCCTTTCCACGATTGGAGTCGCGCCGTGAGTGTGACGGCAGCGCAGGGATTCCTCGCGGCGGGCATCGCCGCCGGCATCAAGGCGAACGGCAACCCCGACCTCGCCCTGGTGGTCAACAGCGGACCGCGCCTGGCCGCCGCCGGCGTCTTCACCTCGAACCGCGTCAAGGCCGCCCCGGTCGTCTGGTCCGAGCAGGTCGTCAAGGGCGGCCGGGTCTCCGCGGTGATCCTCAACTCCGGCGGTGCCAACGCCTGCACCGGCCCGCTGGGCTTCCAGGACACCCACGCGACCGCGGAGAAGGTCGCCGACGTGCTGGACGGGCACAGCGCCGGCGAGGTCGCGGTGGCCTCCACCGGCCTGATCGGCGTGCGCCTGCCCATGGACAAGCTGCTGCCGGGGGTGGAGAAGGCCGCCGCCGAACTCACCGGCCACGGCGGCGAGAAGGCCGCGATCGCGATCAAGACCACCGACAGCGTCCACAAGACCGCGCAGGTCGCCAAGGACGGCTGGACCGTCGGCGGGATGGCCAAGGGCGCCGGCATGCTCGCACCCGGCCTGGCCACCATGCTCGCCGTGCTGACCACCGACGCCGACGTGCCGGCCGAACAGCTGGACGCCGCGCTGCGCGCCGCCACCCGCACCACCTTCGACCGGGTCGACTCCGACGGCTGCACCTCCACCAACGACACGGTGCTGCTGCTGGCCTCCGGCGCCTCCGGCGTCGTGCCGGAGGCGGCCGCCTTCGTCGAGGCGGTCCGCGAGGTCTGCGGCGACCTCGCCCGGCAGCTGATCGGCGACGCCGAGGGCGCCAGCAAGGACATCCGCATCGACGTGATCAACGCCGCCACCGAGGACGAAGCGGTGGAGGTCGGCCGCTCCATCGCCCGCAACAACCTCCTCAAGTGCGCCCTCCACGGCGAGGACCCCAACTGGGGCCGGGTGCTCTCCGCCATCGGCACCACCTCCGCCACCTTCGACCCGGACCGGCTCAACGTCGCCATCAACGACGTCTGGGTCTGCAAGAACGGCTCGGTGGGCGAGGACCGGGAGTTGGTCGACATGCGCTACCGCGAGGTGCGGATCACCGCCGACCTCGCCGCCGGCACCGAGTCCGCGGTGATCTGGTCCAACGACCTCACCGCCGACTACGTCCACGAGAACAGCGCGTACTCCTCATGACCGGACCCGCCGCGCCCCCGTGCGCACCGGTCGGACACCCCACCCAGCGGAACGAGGCCGCATGACCACCCGCAAGCACAACGCGCTGCCCAAGGCCCGCACGCTCATTGAGGCGCTGCCCTGGCTGACCCGGCACCACGGCAAGACCGTGGTGATCAAGTTCGGCGGCAACGCCATGATCGACGACGCGCTCAAGCGCGCCTTCGCCCAGGACGTGGTCTTCCTGCGGCACGCCGGCCTGCGCCCGGTCGTCGTCCACGGCGGCGGCCCGCAGATCAGCGCCCAGCTCGAACTGCTCGGTCTGGAATCGGAGTTCAAGGGCGGCCTGCGGGTCACCACGCCCGAGGCGATGAACGTCGTCCGGATGGTGCTGGCCGGCCAGGTCCAGCGCGAGCTGGTCGGCCTGCTCAACGAGCACGGCCCGCTCGCCGTCGGCATGACCGGCGAGGACGCCCGGCTGATGTCCGCCACCAAGCACTACGCGCAGGTCGACGGCGCGCCGGTCGACATCGGCCGGGTCGGCGAGATCACCGCGATCGACTCCGGCGCGGTGCAGGCGCTGCTGGACGACGGCCGGATCCCGGTGATCTCCTCCATCGCCCGCAGCAGCGACGAGGAGGACGCCTCCGGGGTGTTCAACGTCAACGCCGACACCGCCGCCTCGGCCCTGGCGGCGGCGCTCGGCGCGGAGACCCTGATGGTGCTCACCGACGTCGAGGGGCTCTACGAGGACTGGCCGCACAGCGACGAGGTGATCTCCCGGCTCACCGCGAGCCAGCTGGAGAAGCTGCTGCCCGACCTGGCCAGCGGCATGGTCCCGAAGATGCAGGGCTGCCTGTACGCGGTGCGCAACGGGGTGCGCAACGCCCGGGTGATCGACGGGCGGGTCCAGCACTCGATCCTGCTGGAGATCTTCACCGACGAGGGCATCGGCACGATGGTGGTCCCGGACCCCGAACCGGCCACCGCACCGCGCGGCGGTATCGCACACCACACCACGCAGGGGGCGGCATGAACACGACGGCGGGGAACCCGACCACCGGGGACGCGGCGGCCGGGCACGGTCCGGTCGGCAACGACGCCCTGACCCGGCGCTGGCAGGGCGCCATGATGGACAACTTCGGCACCCCCCGGGTCCCGCTCGTGCGGGGCGAGGGCGCCACCGTCTGGGACGCGGACGGCACGGCGTACCTCGACTTCCTCGGCGGGATCGCGGTCAACGCGCTCGGCCACGCGCACCCCGCGGTGGTCCGCGCGGTCACCGACCAGATCGCCACCCTCGGCCACGTCTCGAACCTCTTCGTCAGCGAGCCCACCGTGGCCCTCGCCGAGCGGCTGCTGGCGCTCGCCGGCCGGCCCGGCCGGGTCTACTTCTCCAACTCCGGCGCCGAGGCCAACGAGGCCGCCTTCAAGATCGGCCGGCTGACCGGCCGCACCCACATGGTGTCCACCGCTGGCGGCTTCCACGGCCGCACCATGGGCGCCCTGGCCCTCACCGGCCAGCCCGGCAAGCAGGACCCGTTCCGCCCGCTCCCCGGCGACGTCGACCACGTCCCGTTCGGCGACGTGGCCGCCCTCCGTGCCGCCGTCACCACCGACACCGCCTTCGTCATCCTGGAGCCGGTCCAGGGCGAGAACGGCGTGGTCGTCCCGCCGCCCGGCTACCTCGCCGCCGCCCGCGAGATCACCGCCGCGACCGGCACCCTGCTGGTCCTCGACGAGATCCAGACCGGCATCGGCCGCACCGGGCACTGGCTGGAGTCCCTCGCCCAGGGCGTCGAGGCCGACGTCATCACCCTCGCCAAGGGCCTCGGCGGCGGCCTCCCGATCGGCGCCACCCTCGCCTTCGGCCCGGCCGCCGAACTCCTCACCCCCGGCTCGCACGGCTCGACGTTCAGCGGCAACCCGGTGGTCTGCGCCGGCGCCCTCGCGGTGCTGGACACCATCGAGGCGGACGGCCTGCTCGACCACGTCAAGCGGGTCGGCGAGCGGCTGCGCGCCGGGATCGAGGCCCTGGAGCACCCGTTGGTCGGCCAGGTCCGCGGCGCCGGGCTGCTCCTCGGTATCGTCTTGACGGGGCCCCTCGCGCCACAGACGCAACGAGCGGCCCAGGACGCGGGACTTCTGATCAACGCGGTCGCGCCGGACGTCATCCGGCTCGCCCCGCCGCTGATCGTCTCCGAAGAGCAGGTGGAGACCTTCCTCCAGAAGCTCCCCGGCGTCCTTGAGACGGCCGCACAACCGGCCAACGGGGAACGATGATCCGGAGACTGACGCAACGATGACCGAGCCGCAGGACACCGAGCCGCAGACCAACGGCCCGGCCGTGCCGCAGACCCGCACCGCCCGCCACCGCCGGATCGTGGACATCCTCAACCGGCAGCCGGTCCGCTCCCAGAGCCAGCTCGCCAAGCTGCTCGCCGACGACGGGCTCTCCGTCACCCAGGCGACGCTCTCCCGCGACCTGGACGAACTGGGGGCGGTGAAGATCCGCAACACCGGCGGTGAGCTGATCTACGCGGTACCGAGCGAGGGCGGCGACCGCAAGCCGCGGGCGCCGCTGGGGGAGTCCGCCAAGGAGGAGCGGATGCGCCGCCTCTCCGGCGAACTCCTCATCTCCGCCGAGGCGTCCGCCAACCTCGTCGTCCTGCGCACCCCGCCGGGTGCCGCCCAGTTCCTGGCCTCCGCCATCGACCAGGCGGAGCTCCACGACATCCTCGGCACCATCGCCGGCGACGACACCCTGCTCCTGATCAGCCGCGATCCGGCGGGTGGCCAGCAGCTCGCCGACCACCTGCTGCAACTGGCGGAAGGGGCGCGGTAGGGCCGACGGGGCAGGTGGCCGCCCGGCCACCGCCCCGCCCGCCGCTGCACGCACAACGCCGAGGCCGCCTTCGCATCTCTGCGAAGGCGGCCTCGGCGTTCGTGCACCGTCGGGACGACAGGATTTGAACCTGCGACCCCTTGACCCCCAGTCAAGTGCGCTACCAAGCTGCGCCACGTCCCGGTGCTCGTACCGACCGGGAGTCCCGGTCGGGGCGTGCAGAAAGAAAAATACCCTGTCCCGGCCGATGAATCCAAAGCGGGGTCCTTCCGGGGCGTTCCCGGAGCCCCGAGCGGGGGCGGAGCGACCGTGCTTCGATGGAAATATGTCCGCAAAAACTCCCAAAGCGAAGAAGGCGCAGGCGGCGCACGGGGTCGAGGTGCGCCGGGTGTACGACCCGCCGGAGCCGGCGGACGGGGCGCGGGTCCTGGTGGACCGGCTGTGGCCCCGGGGGATGGCGAAGGGGGACGAGCGGGTCGCCGACGCCGAGTGGTGCAAGGACGTGGCGCCGTCGTCGGAGCTGCGCAAGTGGTACGGGCACGACGAGGAGCGGTTCGGGGCGTTCGCCGAGCGCTACCGGGCCGAGCTGGCCGCGGGGGCGCCGCAGGACGCGCTGGCCCATCTGCGGGAACTCGCGTCCAGCGGCCCGCTCGTCCTGTTGACGGCGACGAAAGAGGTGCCGCTCAGCCATGCGGAGGTGCTCCGCGAGGTGCTCGGGGAGCGCTGAAGGCGCCGGGGTGCCCCGCTCGCGGGCGCCGTTCCGTGCCGGTCTCGCCGCCGTGAAGCGCCTCTGACCTGGGACTTCCCCGTTCATTGACGAAACATACGGTCCAGTGCATACTTATGCCTACGAGCGTATGCGCCACCGTGAGGAGAAGCCCGTGACCGAGCGCGTCGTACTCGCCTACTCGGGCGGTCTGGACACCTCCGTCTGCATCGGCTGGATCGCCGAGGAGACGGGCGCCGAGGTCATCGCCGTGGCGGTGGACGTCGGTCAGGGCGGCGAGGACCTCGACGTCATCCGCAAGCGGGCGCTCGCCTGCGGTGCGGTGGCGGCCGAGGTCGCCGACGCCAAGGACGAGTTCGCCGACGAGTACTGCCTCCCGGCGATCAAGGCCAACGCCCTCTACATGGACCGCTACCCGCTGGTCTCCGCGCTGTCGCGGCCGGTCATCGTCAAGCACCTGGTCGCCGCCGCGCGCAAGCACGGGGCGAGCACCGTCGCGCACGGCTGCACCGGCAAGGGCAACGACCAGGTGCGCTTCGAGGCCGGCATCTCCGCCCTCGCCCCCGACCTGCGGTGCATCGCCCCGGTCCGGGACTACGCGATGACCCGGGACAAGGCGATCGCCTTCGCCGAGAAGGCCGGGCTGCCGATCGCCACCACCAGGAAGTCGCCGTTCTCCATCGACCAGAACGCCTTCGGCCGCGCCGTGGAGACGGGCTTCCTGGAGGACCTCTGGAACGCGCCGACCGAGGACGTCTACGCGTACACCGAGGACCCGGCCGCCGCCCGCGCGGCCGACGAGGTCGTCGTCACCTTCCGGGCGGGCGCGCCGGTCGCCCTCGACGGGCGGCCGGTCACCGTCCTCCAGGCCGTCCAGCAGCTCAACGCCCGTGCCGGCGCGCAGGGCGTCGGCCGGATCGACATGGTCGAGGACCGGCTGGTCGGCATCAAGTCCCGCGAGGTGTACGAGGCGCCGGGTGCGCTCGCGCTGATCACCGCGCACCAGGAGCTGGAGAACGTCACCGTCGAGCGCGAACTGGCCCGCTACAAGCGGCAGGTCGAGCAGCGCTGGGGCGAGCTGGTCTACGACGGCCTGTGGTTCTCGCCGCTCAAGCGGGCCCTGGACGGCTTCGTCGACGAGGCCAACCAGGTCGTCTCCGGCGACGTCCGGATGACCCTGCACGGCGGCCGCGCGGTGGTCACCGGCCGGCGCTCCGCGCAGTCGCTCTACGACTTCGACCTCGCCACCTACGACACCGGCGACACGTTCGACCAGTCGCTCTCCAAGGGCTTCATCGAGCTGTTCGGCATGTCGAGCAAGATCGCCGCCAAGCGGGACCTGGCAGGCTGACCCTTCCCGGGCCGGCGCACGGGGTGCCCCGTCCGCCGCCCGAGCGCCCAGCGGGCTGATCGCCAGCCCGTCCGGCGCTCGCCGTGAATTCCACCATCCACGAGGAGCACAGCTAGTGAGCAGCAACAACGGCGACGTCCGGCTCTGGGGCGGTCGTTTCGCCGACGGGCCGGCCGAGGCGCTCGCCAAACTCTCCGCCTCCGTCCACTTCGACTGGCGGCTGGCCCCCTACGACATCGCCGGCTCCCGTGCCCACGCCCGCGTGCTCCACAAGGCCCAACTGCTCACCGCCGACGAGCTGACCCGCATGCTCGACGGCCTGGACCGGCTCGAACGCGACGTCGCCGACGGCTCGTTCACCGGCACCATCGCGGACGAGGACGTGCACACGGCCCTGGAGCGGGGGCTGTTGGAGCGGCTCGGTCCGGACCTCGGCGGCAAGCTGCGCGCCGGCCGGTCTCGCAACGACCAGGTCGCCACGCTCTTCCGGATGTACCTGCGGGACCACGCCCGGATCGTCGGCGGGCTGCTGGCCGACCTCCAGGAGGCGCTGATCGGCCTCGCCGAGGCGCACCCGGACGTCGCCATGCCGGGCCGCACGCACCTCCAGCACGCCCAGCCGGTGCTCTTCGCCCACCACGTGCTCGCGCACGTCCAGGCGCTGTCCCGGGACGCGGAGCGGCTGCGGCAGTGGGACGAGCGGACCGCCGTCTCGCCGTACGGCTCGGGCGCGCTGGCCGGCAGCAGCCTGGGCCTCGACCCGGAGGCGGTCGCCGCGGACCTCGGCTTCGAGCGCGGCTCGGTGGGCAACTCCATCGACGGCACGGCCTCGCGGGACTTCGTCGCGGAGTTCGCCTTCATCACCGCGATGGTCGGCGTCAACCTCTCCCGGATCGCCGAGGAGGTGATCGTCTGGAACACCAAGGAGTTCTCCTTCGTGACCCTGCACGACGCCTTCTCCACCGGCTCCTCGATCATGCCGCAGAAGAAGAACCCGGACATCGCGGAGCTGGCGCGGGGCAAGTCGGGCCGGCTGATCGGCAACCTGACGGGCCTGCTGGCGACGCTGAAGGCGCTGCCGCTGGCGTACAACCGCGACCTTCAGGAGGACAAGGAGCCGGTCTTCGACTCCTGCGACCAACTGGAGGTGCTGCTCCCGGCGTTCACCGGGATGATGGCCACCCTGACCGTCAACCGGGAGCGGATGGAGGAGCTGGCGCCGGCCGGTTTCTCGCTGGCCACCGACATCGCGGAGTGGCTGGTCAAGCAGGGCGTGCCGTTCCGGGTGGCGCACGAGGTGGCCGGTGAGTGCGTCAAGGAGTGCGAGGCGCAGGGCATCGAGCTCGACCAGCTCACCGACGAGCAGTTCGCCAAGATCTCGCCGCACCTGACGCCCGACGTCCGCGGCGTCCTCAACGTCCCCGGTGCGCTCGCGTCCCGCGACGGCCGCGGCGGCACCGCGCCGTCGGCGGTGGCGGTGCAGCTCGCCGAGGTGCGGGCGGACCTGGTGCGGCAGCAGGAGTGGGCCGCGGCCAAGAAGTGAGGCGGGCGCGGCGGGCGCCGCGCGAGCCGACCGACGAGGGCGGCCCCCACCACGAGGGTGGGGGCCGCCCTCGTCGTCGTGCCCGCCGGCGACGGGGCAGGCTCCGGCGCGGTGACGGCTGAGGCGTCGCCTTATTGAATGAGACACTCACGTCTCATCCGGGTACTCTGTGTCTCATGGCTGTGGATCGAGAACGGGTACTCACCGAGGCCGCCGCGCTGCTCGCCCGCCGCGCGACGACGTCGATGGACGAGATCGCCCGCGCCGCGGGCATCAGCCGGGCGACCCTGCACCGGCACTTCGCCGGCCGGGAAGCGCTGATCCGGGCCCTGGAGGAGCACGGCATCGAGCGGTTCGCCCAGGCCATGGACGCCGCCCGGCTCGACGACGGGGACGCCGCCGCCGCGCTGCGCCGCCTGGTCCGCGAGGCCGAACCGGTCGCCGGCGTGCTGGCCTTCCTCTTCACCGAGAACGAACTCTTCGAGAGCGGGCCGGTCAACGCCGGCTGGGCCCGCCTCGACGCCCGGCTCGCCGCACTGTTCCGCCGCGGCCAGGAGGAGGGCGACTTCCGGGTCGACCTCAGCACGGCCTGGCTGACCGAGGCGTTCTACGGCCTCCTCGGCGCCGGCGCCTGGGCGGCGCACGAGGGCCGCGTCGCCCGGCACGACCTCAACCACTCGATCGCCGAGCTGCTGCTCGGCGGCATCCGACGGAGCATGGAGAAATGAGCGATCCCATAGCCGCAGGGCGGCCCGGTGCAGCCTCGGGACGGGCCGGTTCGGCCCATCTGGACGAGCAGCCCCGGCCGGGCCGCTGGCTCGCGCTCTCGGTCCTGGTCCTGGCGGTCCTGCTGGTCGGCGTCGACGCCACCGTGCTCGGCCTCGCCACCCCCTTCCTCAGCGAGGACCTGCGGCCGTCCGGCACCCAGCTGCTGTGGATCGGCGACGTCTACTCCTTCGTCATCGCCGGCCTGCTGGTCTCCATGGGCAGCCTCGGCGACCGCGTCGGCCGCAAGAAGCTGCTGCTGATCGGCTCGGTGGCGTTCGGCGCGCTGTCGGTGTTCGCCGCCTACGCCACCAGCCCGTCGATGATGATCGTCGCCCGGGCGCTCCAGGGCGTGGCCGGTGCGACGCTGATGCCCTCCACCCTCGCCCTGATCCGCAACCTCTTCCACGACCCGAAGGAACGCAGCCTGGCGATCGGCATCTGGGGCGCGATGGCCTCGGCCGGCACCGCGGTCGGGCCGGTCCTCGGCGGCTTCCTGCTGGGCCACTTCTGGTGGGGCTCGGTCTTCCTGATCAACCTTCCGGTGATGGCGCTGCTGGTCGTCGTCGGCGCCAAGGTGATCCCGGAGTCCCGCAACCCCGCACCCGGCCCGTGGGACGTCCCCAGCGTCCTGCTGTCCCTGGTGGGCATGGTCGGCGTCGTCTACGCCGTCAAGGAGGCGGCGGTGCACGGCCTGCGGTGGGACATCGGGCCGGCCGCGGTCGTCGGCCTGCTCGCCCTGCTGCTGTTCGTCCGCCGTCAGCTCACCCTCGAAGCGCCGCTGCTGAACATGAAGCTCTTCCACCACCGGGGCTTCTCCGGCGCGGTCCTGGCCGACCTGCTGACCATCCTCGGCATGTCCGGACTGGTCTTCTTCCTCTCCCAGTTCCTCCAGATGGTGCAGATGCGCTCGCCGCTCAACGCCGGGCTGGTCGAACTCCCGGCCGCGGTCGGCGCGGTGGGGGCCGGCCTGGCCGCCGGCTGGGTGGCCCGCCGGCTGTCGGTGCGCCTGGTGGTGGCCGGCGGCCTCGCCGTGGTCGGCCTCTCACTCGCCGGCTGCATGGCCCTGCACGCCGACACCGGCACCTTCGCGCTGTGCACCCTGCTGTTCGCCGTGGGCATCGGCGCCGGCTTCGCCTTCACGGTCACCGCCGACGTCATCCTCTCCAGCGTGCCCAAGGAGGAGGCCGGCGCCGCCTCCGCCGTCTCCGAGACCGCGTACGAACTCGGCGCCGCGCTCGGCATCGCCCTGCTCGGCTCCATCGTCACCAGCATCTACCAGGGCTTCGCCACCCCCGTCGGCGTACCCGAACACGCCGCCGACGCCGCCCGCTCCTCGCTCGGCGGAGCCGTGGAAACCGTCGGCCACCTACCCGCCGACCAGGGCGTGACGCTGCTGAAGGCCGCTCAGGACTCGTTCGTCAGCGGCGTGGACACCGCGGCCGGAATCGGCGCGGTGGTGCTGCTGGGCGCCGCGGTGGCCGCGTGGTTCCTGCTCCGCGGCCAGGCGCTGGCGGACAGCGTGGCGCCGGAGCCCGCGGCGGACCCCGAGGCCGCGCCGATGGCCGGCTCCGGAACCACCCGGCACCCGTAAGGCCCCACCCGGCGGGCGAACGAGGGACTCCGCCCCGCCCCCTGCCCCCACGCAGGCGTGTCCCGTGGATCGTGACCGCACGTACCGGCCATGATCCACAGGACACGCCCCTGGGGGCGACTGTCCCCTGCCGTTCACGCCCGGTACGCGTCTTGGTGGCCGGTTGTCCCGCACGGCTCGCTTGACTCTCCCGTCGTCCCCCCAACGGTCGGACCCGCTCAGGAGAGTGACGCAGTGCGCGACATCGGACGACGGTCCTTCGTAACCGCCGCGGGGGCGATGGCCACCGCGAGCGCGATCGGCACCAACGCCTACGCCACCGGCCACGCCCGCGACGCCGCCACGGCCGACGAGTACGTCGACGTCCAACTGCTCAACATCACCGATCTGCACGGTTATCTGCAGGGCGCCCCGGGCGCCAACTCCGTCATCACCGGCACCGGCGGCAAGCGCCACACCGTCGGTGGCGTCGCCTACATGGCCGCCCACCTGGAGCGGCTGCGCGCCGGACGGCGCAACTCGCTCTTCTTCGCCCCCGGCGACCTCTTCTCCGGTTGGGAGTTCGACGCCGCCTCCTTCGCCGACGAACCCACCATCGAGGCCCTCAACGCCCTCCAGTTGGACTTCGCCTCGGCCGGCAACCACGAGTTCGACAAGTCGACGGTCTTCCTCAAGGAGCACATGGAACGCGGCCGGGCGTTCCCGGTCGTCGGCCGCGACGTGTCCTTCACCGACTCCACCGGCCACCGCTTCCGCGGCGCGAACTTCCCCTACTACAGCGCCAACATGGTGTGGCACGACACCGGCCAACGGGTGCTGCCGCCGTACAACATCGTGCACGTCGACGCCGGCCGCGGCCGGCGGCTGCCGATCGGCTTCATCCACCTGACCGCCATCGGCACCGAGTCCTTCCCCGGTTCCTACCAGCCCGGCCTGCGCACCCTGGACGAGCTGGAGACCGCCAACCGCTGCGCGGCGGCCCTGAAGAGCCGGGGCGTCAACGCGATCGTCCTCAGCATGCACGACGGCGCGGTCGCCGGCAGCAACTTCGAAAGCGGCACCAACCCCTCCGGCCCGGCCTACGAACTGGCCCTGCGGGTCTCCCCGCTCATCGACGCCATCGTCACCGGCCACTGGCACTGCGCCTTCACCATGATGCTGCCCGACCCCAAGGGCGTGCCCCGCCCGTTCGTCGAGGCCGGCTGCTACGGCCAGATCATCAACGAGATCAACCTGCGGCTGGACCCGGTGAGCGGGAAGGTGATCCGGGAGCTGACCACCTCCGTCAACCACCCCAACACCCGCGACGTGACGCCGGATCCGGAGCTGAAGTCGATCGCCGACTACTGGGCGGGCTACGGCGCCCGTCGCGCCCGCACCCGGATCGGCACCCAGACCGCCTCCTTCACCCGACGCCGCAACGCGGTGGGGGAGTCCACCATGGGCAACCTCGTCGCCGACTGGGCGCTGTGGGCGGGCGGCCAGCCGCACGGCCCGATGGACGACCGCGGCGGCCACCGCAACGTCCCCGCCGAACTCGCCGTCATCGCCCTGGCCCCGCGGGTCGGTGCCGCGATCATCGGCGCCGACCTGGTGCGCGACGAAGCGTCGGACGGCGTGGTCACCTTCGGGCAGGCGTGGAACGCGGTCGGCTTCGGCGACCCGATCATGACCGTCACGGTCACCGGCCGGCAGATCCACGACGCCCTGGAACAGCAGTGGGCGTCCACCGCCGGCGAGGGCCTGTCCTTCTCGCCGCTCGCCGTCTCCGGGAACGTCCGCTACACCTTCGACGCCGCCGGCCGGGCCGGGCACCGGATCGAGCCCGCGGACGTCCGCATCGACGGCAAGCCGCTGGACCTCACCCGCCGCTACCGCCTCGCCGCCCCCTCGTACACCCTCATCAACCAGGACGGCTTCAGCGCGTTCACCGGCTTCACCGATCCGGTCCGGCACACCCGGGACTTCGAGAGCTTCATCGCCTACGTCCGCTCCCGACGCCGGCTCTCCCCGTCCGAACTGAACCGCATCACGGTCAGGAACGCCCACCTCGCCGGCGCCCGGGTCGGTTCCGTCGCCGAGCACCAGCAGCTCCTCCAGGACGCCGGAGACCGCATCCCGCGCCCCGAGGAGGCGTTGCGCAAGGCGCTCGCCGGCGACGCCGAGGGCCAGCGCGCGCCCGGCGGCTTCCGGGTCCCCTGCTGACCGCCCGGTAACGGCCGCAGCACGCCGAGGGGCCCCGTCCTGGCCGGACGGGGCCCCTTGTGCCGTGCGCGGCGGGTCAGGCGGCGGCGCGGACCTTCGTGGCGTACACGTCGACGTACTCCTGGCCGGACAGCTCCATGACGTCGCTCATCACCTCGTCGGTGACCGCCCGCAGCACGTACCGGTCCCGGTCCATGCCGTCGTAGCGGGAGAACTCCAGCGGCTCGCCGAAGCGCACGGTCACCGGGGCGAGGTGCGGGCGGCCCTTGCCGCCGGGCTGCACCTTGTCCGTGCCGACCATGGCGAACGGGACGACCGGGGCGCCGGTCATCAGCGCGAGCCGGGCGACGCCGGTGCGGCCGCGGTACAGCCGGCCGTCGGGGGAGCGGGTGCCCTCCGGGTAGATGCCGAACGCCTGGCCCTGCTCCAGGATGCGGCGGCCGGTCATCAGCGCCGCCACGCCGCCGCGCCCGCCGTCGCGGTCCACGGGGACCATCCCGGCGGTGGTGAAGAACCAGGCCATCAGCCGGCCCTTGACGCCCTTGCCGGTGACGTACTCGTCCTTGCCGATGAAGTACACCGGGCGCTTGACCACCAGGCTCAGGAAGAGCGAGTCGATGAACGTGACGTGGTTCCCGGCCATGATCACCGGACCCGTCTCAGGGATCCGCTCCATGCCCTCGACCTTCGGGCGGAACAGGACGCGCATCATCAGTCCGAGGATCGCCTTCAGCACAATGCGGGACAACGGGCCCTCCGGGTCGTGGTGGTCAGGTCAAGGCGGCACAGCGCTCCGCAGCCCAGGACCATACTCGCGGGTCACTCCCGCGCGCACATCGGGTTCACCGGGCCGATACGCAGAGTTGACGTGCGTCACGTCCATGTTCCCCACAGTCCTCGCGGACGTCTCCCCGGCATCACCCGTCCGTGCTTACGATCAAGGGGCTTCCGGGAGGGTCCACCGACGCCTTCCGGACCGTGGACACACCGGAAACCCCCGGTACGTCCGGAATGCCACCGGTCGCACCGGGACACGACGCAGAACGAGGAGCGCGGGCATGGAGAAGCGGCACGAGCCGGGACGACGGACGGTACTGGGCGCCGCGGCCCTGGGCGCAGGGGCGGCCGTACTGGCCGGCGCGGGACAGGCGAACGCCGCGGGGCGGACGGAGCCGGCCGGTGCCCCGGCGCACCGGCCGGCTCCCGCCGGCCGGCCCGCCAAGCTGCCGGTCCCGCTGGTCGTCGGCCACCGGGGCGCGAGCGGCTACCGCCCCGAGCACACCCTGGGCTCCTACCAACTCGCCCTCGACATGGGCGCGGACGTCATCGAGGCAGGTGACCTCGTCCCCACCAAGGACGGTCACCTGATCCTGCGCCACGAGCCCGACATCAGCGCCACGTCCGACGTCGCGCAGCACCCGGAGTTCGCCGGCCGCCGGACGACCAAGACCATCGACGGCAAGAAGATCACCGGCTGGTTCACCGAGGACTTCACGCTCGCCGAGATCAAGACGCTGCGCGCCAAGGAGCGCATACCGGACGTCCGCCAGCACAACACCCTCTACGACGGCGTCTGGCCGATCCTCACCTTCGAAGAGGCCCTGCAGTGGGCCGAGAAGAAGGGGCGCGAGCGCGGCCGCCCGGTCTGGCTGCACATCGAGACCAAGCACCCCACCTACTTCCGCAAGCTGGGCCTGGGCCTGGAGGAGCGCCTCGCTCACCTGCTGCGCCGGTACGGCCGGCACACCGCGCACGCCCCGAACTTCCTCCAGTCCTTCGAGCCCAGCAGTCTCAGCCGGCTCGGCGAGCTGGGCGTGAAGTGCCCGAAGGTCGTCCTGCTCGACGAGCCGTCCGTGCGGCCCTGGGACTTCGTCGAGTCCGGTGACCCGCGCACCACCGCCGACCTGCTCAAGCCCGCGGGGCTGAAGTGGATCGCCGGCTTCGCCCAGGGCATCGGCCCGTGGCTGCCGCAGGTCATCGCCCAGGACGCCAAGGGCAAGCTCGGCGAGCCCACCGCCCTGGTCCGCGACGCGCATGCCGCCGGACTGGTCGTCCACCCGTACACCGTGCGCAACGAGAACAGCTTCCTGCCGCTGGACTTCCAGGTCGGCAAGGACCCGGCCGCCTACGGCAACTCGCTCGCGTACTTCAAGGCGCTCTTCGCGACCGGCATCGACGGCCTGTTCTCCGACAACCCGGACACCGCGCTGGTCGCCGCCGAGGAGTTCCGCCGGCACTGACCCCCGCGGCGCGCCCGGACCGGCGCCCGGCTCCACCCGTCCGTCCACTCATCTGAGTTGGCAATGTCACAGGGGAGCTTGGCGCCGGTCCGTTCCGCTTGTCCCGTATGCCCGCGCAGAATGCCTGCGGCGGCGATTGCCGCGGCCGAATGCCGGGGAGTCCGGAAGCGGACAGCGAACCGAAAAGGGGAGGCAAACGCGCATGGGCACGAGCGTGACCATCTCGACGGCGACCGACGACGACGCCGAGCAGATCCTCAAACTCCAGTACCTCTGTTACCAGCCCGAGGCCGAGCTCTACGACGACTACGGGATCGAGCCGCTGACCCAGACGCTGGATTCCCTGCGCGCCGAACTCTCCGGCGACTGCGTCATGGTGGCCAGACTCGGCCGGGAGGTCGTCGGCTCGGTGCGCGGCACGGTCGACGCCGACGGCACCGCCAGGATCGGCAAGCTGATCGTGCACCCCCGGCTCCAGCGGCACGGGCTCGGCGGCCGGCTGCTGGCCGCCGTCGAACAGCGGCTGGCCGAGGACCGCTCCGCCAAGCGCTACCGCCTCTTCACCGGCCACCGCAGCGAGGCCAACCTCCGGCTCTACCGCAGCCACGGCTACGCGCCGGTCGGCACCGAGCAGCTGAGCCAGCGGCTGAGCCTGGTCACGCTGGAGAAGGAGCCGGCCGCAGCGCTGTGACGCCGGTCCGGGCCCGCCGCGCGGGCCCGGACGCCGCACCCGCTACGCGGTCGCCGTACGGGCCCGGCGCAGCCACATCAGCCCGGTGACCGGCAGGGCGACCGGAATGAAGAGGTAGTCCATGCCGAAGTACGACCAGACCGTGGAGTCGGCGAACGCCGCCGGGTCCACCAGCGTCCAGGTGCCGATGCCGACCACTCCGAGCAGTTCCAGCGCGCAGCAGGCGATCGCCGCCCGGCGGGCGCCCTCGCCGCCGCGCACCAGCGAGAAGGTGATGAAGCCGTAGACCAGCGCGGAGGCCGCCGACAGCAGGTACGCCAGCGGGGCGCGGTCGAACTGGGCGATCAGCTGGTAGATCGAGCGGGACGCGGCGGCCACGGTGAACACGCCGTACAGGGTGACCAGTAGCCGCCCCGGGCCCGCGGCCAGCCTCGTGGCCGGGTCCCGGACCGTGGATTCCTGTGCGGCATCGGCCGCCGTGGTCTTCGGCGCAGTCTCAGGCACTGCCGCCTCCCCAAATGTCGAAGAGCCGTACTTCCAGCACGGCCAGCACCACGGAGCCCGCGGCGACGGTGGCCGAACCCCACCGGGTCCGCTCGGACAGCGACATGAACCCGGTCGCCGGAACGCACGCGACGGCCCCGAGCAGGTACGCCAGGAAGAGCGCGGTGCCCTTGTCGGGGGTGTCTCCGCCGGCCAACTGCGCTATGGCGACGATGAGTTGGACGACGCACAGCAGCGACACCACGGCCATGCCGATGAAGTGCCAGTCCTTGGTGGGTTCGTTGCGGTACGCGGCGAAGCCGCACCAGGCGGCCAGCGCGCAAGCGGTCACGCCGACCGCGATCGTCAGCGCGTCGATCACCGCGGCCTCCGGTCGAGGCGGCCGCGCGCCGTGGGGTTGTGGGGCATGGGCCCGATGCTAATCGGCGCCCGGCGGAGCACCGCGTCCGGCCCCGCCGTGGCCCGCCGGGCCGGCGCCGCGGCGCGCGGGCCGCCGATGGTCGTGGCGTTGGCCACAGCCCGTCCGGCGCCGGAGGGTCGGCCCCTCGCCGGGGCTCCACCCCGCCACCGGCATCCGTGCAGGCCACGGCCGACCGACCAAGATCGTCCAGGTGGGACGGGGTGCGGTCCACGGGTCGGTCACCGGTGTCCGATATGCGGACGGGGTTGATCGGGCCATACCGCTGTCTGGTTTACTGACCGCCATGACCACGACGAGCAGCCGCACCCCCGCGACCGAGGCGTACTCCACGCCCGGTGCTCGTTGCATGTGTCGAATGTGTGACCGCTGAGGGCCCCCGCCTGAGCCTCGCGCCCCGAAGCGAGACCTGCCGCCATGAGCCGACCGCCGCACCCCCGCGCCATCGGTCGCCCCGCGTCACCGGAAGCCGGAGCCGGGCCCCGCGCCCGCCGCCGCTCCTCGTTTCCCCCTGCCGCACTCGCCAAGAATGCCCCGTGCCCGGCGGGCCAGCCGCCGAGCACTCGACAGTGACGGAATTCCCTGTGATCACCACAACGGGCCTGACCAAGGTCTACCGCTCGGGAGGCCGTGAGGTCACCGCCCTGGACGGCGTCGACCTGCACGTCCGAGAGGGCGAGGTGTACGGCGTCATCGGCCAGAGCGGCGCCGGCAAGTCCACCCTCATCCGCTGCCTCAACCTCCTGGAGCGCCCCACCTCCGGCACGGTGACGGTGGCCGGCCAGGACCTCACCGCCCTCGGCGGCGGCGGCCAGCGCGCGAACGCGGCCCTGCGCGCCGCCCGCAGCCACATCGGCATGGTCTTCCAGCACTTCAACCTGCTGTCCTCGCGGACCGTCCAGGACAACGTCGAACTGCCGCTGGAGATCCTCAAGGTCCCGCGCCGCGACCGCGCCCGCAAGGCCCTGGAACTGCTGGACCTCGTCGGCCTCGCCGACAAGGCCAAGGCGTACCCCGGCCAGCTCTCCGGCGGCCAGAAGCAGCGCGTCGGCATCGCCCGCGCCCTGGCCGGCGACCCCAAGGTGCTGCTCTCCGACGAGGCCACCAGCGCCCTGGACCCGGAGACCACCCGCTCCATCCTGACGCTGCTGCGCGACCTCAACCAGCAGCTCGGCCTCACCGTCGTCCTCATCACGCACGAGATGGACGTCGTCAAGACCATCTGCGACTCCGCCGCGCTGATGAAGGGCGGCCGGATCGTCGAGCAGGGCACCGTCGCGGAGCTGCTCGCCACCCCCGGCTCCGAGCTGGCCCGTGAGCTGTTCCCGGTCGGCGGCGAGTCGTTGGCCGAGGGCCGCACGGTCGTCGACGTCACCTTCCACGGCGACGCCGCCACCCGGCCGGTGATCTCCGAACTGGCCCGCACCTACAACGTCGACGTCTCCATCCTCGGCGCCGCCATGGACACCCTCGGCGGCAAGCAGGTCGGCCGGATGCGCATCGAACTGCCCGGCCGCTTCGAGGAGAACGTCGTGCCCATCGGCTTCCTGCGCGAGCAGGGTCTCCAGGTCGACGTCGTCGACGGCGCCGCCGACGACGCCCCGACGACCACCCCGCTCCAGAAGGAAGGTGCCCAGTGAGCTGGAACGACATGCAGCCGCTGCTGTCCGACTCCACCCTCGACACCCTCTTCATGGTGTGGTGGTCCACGTTCTACGCGGTCCTCATCGGCGTCCCCGTCGGCGTCCTGCTGCACCTGAGCGCCCGCGGGGCCATGCTCCAGAACGCCGTGGTGAACAAGGTCCTCGGCGCGATCGCGAACATCGGGCGGTCCTTCCCGTTCCTGATCCTGATCGTGGTGCTGATGCCGTTCACCCGGCTCCTCGTCGGCACCTCCATCGGCCCGACCGGCGCGGTGGTCCCGCTGACCATCGCCGCCGTCCCGTTCTTCGCCCGCCTCGTGGAGGCCGCGCTGCGCGAGGTCGACCACGGGCTGGTCGAGGCGGCGCAGGCGATGGGCGGCGGCACCTGGACCGTCATCTTCAAGGTGCTGCTTCCGCAGGCCCTGCCGGCCCTGGTCGCCGCGGTCACCACCACCGTCATCACGCTGATCGGCTACTCGGCGATCGCCGGCGCGGTCGGCGGCGGCGGTCTGGGCAACCTCGCCTACACCTACGGCTACCTGCGGTACGACACCCCGCTCATGATCGTCACGGTCGTCGAACTGGTCGTCATCGTCACCATCGTCCAGGTGGTCGGCGACCTGGTCGTCCGCCGGCTCGCCGGCCGCGGCACCCGCGCCTCCTCCCTGCGGGTCGGCCTGCGCCGGGTCCGCACCGAGGAGCCGACGCCGGTCGCCGAGGCCGCCTGACCCCCCGCACCACCAGCACCACCAGCACCACCAGCATCCCTGAGGCCCGGACCCTTTGCCGGGCGCAGCTCACACGGACTCCGTGTGCACTAGAAAGAGGCACTCTTCGTGCGTAACACCCTCAAGATCACCGTGGCCGTGGCCGCCGCCTCCGCCGTCGCCCTCGGCGCGAGCGCCTGCAGCGCCCCCTCCGACGTCACCGCGAGCAGCGACAAGAACGACACCAACGCCCCGCTGGTCGTCGCCGCCAGCCCCACCCCGCACGCCACGATCCTCGACTACGTCAAGAAGAAGCTGGCGCCCCAGGTGGGCCTGAAGCTGGACGTCAAGGTCTTCAACGACTACAAGCTGCCCAACAAGGTCACCGACGACGGCCAGGTCGACGCCAACTTCTTCCAGCACAAGCCGTTCCTCGACTCCTACAACAAGGAGAACGGGACCAACATCGTCCCGGTCGTCAACGTCGAGATCGAGCCGCTGGGCGTCTACTCCAAGAAGATCCACAAGCTCTCCGACCTCAAGCCCGGCTCCACCGTCTCGGTCCCCAACGACCCGTCCAACGAGGGCCGCGCGCTCAAGCTGCTCGCCGAGAACGGTGTGATCACCCTGAAGCCCGGCGTCGGCTCCGACGCCACGCTGACCGACGTCAAGGACAACAAGGGCATCAAGATCACCGAGCTGGAGGCCGCCCAGACCGCGCCCCGCCTGGCCGACGTCGACGCCGCCGTCATCAACGGCAACTTCGCGGTCGGCGCCAAGCTCAAGCCCGCCACCGACGCGCTGGCCCTGGAGAAGGCGCAGGGCAACCCCTACGCCAACTTCCTCGCCGTCAAGAAGGGCCGCGAGAACGACCCGCGGGTCAAGAAGCTCGCCAAGCTCCTCAACTCCGACGAGGTCAAGAAGTTCATCGAGGACACCTACAAGGACGGCTCGGTCATCCCGGCCTTCGGCCCGGTCAAGGGCTGACCCGCCGCCGCGTAGGGTTCCGCCCCGCCGCCCACCCCCTCTCCCGGGGGTGGGCGGCGCCCGGTTGGCGGGCCCGCCCGCGCCGGCCCGCACGCCCGGGGCGCGGGCGCGTGGCACGTCCGCCGGCCGATGCTGCATGCTGGTGCATTCAAGACGGTCGGGACGGCCCGGGCCGCACGGCGCGCACGGCCCGTGGCGTCCCGGAGCACACCTCAGTCAACGGCGTTGGAGCATCGGCATGACATCCACCTTTCCGGACATCTCCCTCAGCACGGACCGGTTGGTGCTGCGCCCACTCGACGAGGACGACGTCCCCGCCCTGGCCGCGATGATGAACGACGAACTGGTCGCCTCCTGGACCGCGGTGCCCCAGCCCTACACCGAGGACGCCGCGCGCGCCTGGATCACCGGGTACGCGCCCACCGAGCGCATCGCGGGCCGCGGCCTCGACCTCGCGGTCACCGAGTTCCTCACCCAGCGCCTGGTCGGCATCGTGCAACTCGGCCACACCAACTGGCGGGTGCGCTCCACCGAGCTCTCGTACATCGTCGCCTCCTGGGCGCGCGGCGAGGGCTACGCGTCCGAAGCGGCCCTCGCGACCGCCCGCTGGCTCTTCCAGGACCAGAAGTTCGAGCGCCTGGAGCTGCGCACCGCCGCCGGCAACACCGCCTCCCAGCAGGTCGCCCAGAAGATCGGCTGCATCAGCGAGGGCGTGCTGCGCAACGCCTGCATAGCCCGGACCCGGGTGGAGGACGGCGGCTGGACCGACTTCCGCACGGACCAGATCGTCTGGAGCCTGCTCCCCGAGGACCTCGACGGACTCCCCGCCCGGACGACCGACGCGAACGGCTTCGTCTACCCCGAGTGGAACTGACCCCGGACCACCTCCCGCCCGCGCCCGCCGGGGTACCCTCGGCCTGCCGGACGGCGGCCGGGCCCGCCCCGACCAGCACGGACCGGCACCCCCGCACCCCCGGAAGCGACCGCCCCACCGCCCGCCCGGGACACCCCCACCAGCCCCCAGGAGACTGACGAGCATGGCCGACCGGGTCACGGTGATCGGATGGGACGGCTCTCCGCTGACCGCCGCCGCCCGCTCCGCCCTCGCCGCCGCGACCCTGGTCGCCGGTGCCGCCCACCACCTCGCGCTGCCCGAAGTCCCGGCGACCGCCGAACGGATCCGGCTCGGCAGCGTCACCCTGGCCGCCCGCCGCATCGCCCAGCACCGCGGCACGGCCGTCGTCCTCGCCGACGGCGACCCCGGCTTCTTCGGCGTGGTCCGCACGCTGCGGGCCCCCGAATACGGCCTGGAGGTCGAGGTCGTACCGGCCGTCTCCTCGGTCGCCACGGCCTTCGCCCGCGCCGGCATGCCCTGGGACGACGCCCAGGTCGTCGTCGCCCACAGCCGCGACCTGCGCCGCGCCGTCAACGTCTGCCGCGCCCACCCCAAGGTCGCGGTGCTCACCTCGCCCGGCGCCGGCCCCGCCGAACTCGCCCTCCTCCTGGACGGCGTGCACCGCACCTTCGTCATCTGCGAGGACCTGGGCACCACACGGGAACGGGTGACGGTCCTCACATCGGACAAGGTCGCCGACCACATGTGGCGCGACCCCAACGTCGTCATCGTCGCGGGCGGTTCGCCGGCCGGCGCAGCCGCCCAGGGCACCGGATGGATCGCCGGCCACGAGGTCGGCCACCCGACCGGCCCGCGCGGCTGGGGACTTCCGGACCGCGCCTACGGCGGGGCGCTGGGCGAGGGCGAGTCCACCCAACTGCGCACCGCCCAACTCGCCCGCCTCGGGCCACGGGTGGGCGACCTGGTCTGGGACATCGGATCGGGCAGCGGGGCGGCCGCCGTCGAGACCGCGCGGTTCGGCGCCGCGGTCATCGCGGTCGACGCCGACCCGGACGCCTGTGCCCGCGCCGTCGCCCTTGCCCGCCGGCACGGCGTCCAGCTCCAGGCCGTCGCGGGCCGGGCGCCGCAGGTCCTGGAGGAACTCCCGGAGCCCGACGTGGTGCGGATCGGCGCCGGGGGAGCGGACGTGGTCACGGCCTGCGCGGCCCGCCGTCCCGAACGGATCGTCACCCACGCCTCGACCCGCGACCAGGCCGAGGCGCTCGGCCGGGCCCTCGCCGACGGCGGCTACGAAGTCGAGTGCGCGCTCCTGCAGTCCGTGGAACTGGACACTTCCGTTTGGGTCGAACGTGAACGCTCTGTGGTGTTTTTGCTGAGCGGCTATCGCGTTCCTCACCCGTGACCAGGAAGACCACCCGCGCGAGGTAGGCTGGCGGATCGTTGCGCCGCCGTTCCGCTTTCAGCTTCGTACGCCAATATCCGGAAATTGCCGTGGTTTTGGACGAAAATGAAGCACTTGAGGGCGGACGTGCCGGGAGGCGCGCTCGCTCGTTCTCGCTATCGGGGCGTCGGTGCGCACCGGTCGGCGCGTCGCACGAGCGGTTGGAAGGAGCACTATCAGTGGGCGAGGGGTACGCATGACCGACACCGGCCAGGTCCCGGGCCAGGGACAGCCGGAGAACGCAGGCGGACATCACGGGCAGCCGCAGGCCGTTCCCTCCCCTGCCGACCCCGGCACCGCCCAGCACCCGGAATACGCCTACCTCGGCCCGGCCGAGGGCTCCGTCGAGGACGACGACCTGCTGATGCCCGGCGCCCAGGGCGCCTGGAGCGAGCACGGCGTCCAACAGGCCCAGCCACCCACCCCGCCGCAGGCCGTCCCGGCGCAGCAGACCGCGCCGTTCGAACCGCCGGTCGTGCCCGAGCAGGTGCCCGCCGCGGTCGGTGACCACGAGAGCGGCGGCCGGGACTCCGGTTCCGTCGACCTCGGTGCGGTCCGCGTCCCGCAACCCGCCGCCCCCCAGCAGCAGCCCCACGTGCCGGCGGCAGCCGGCGGGGAGCAGACCGCCGCGCCCCGCCGCCCGCTCCACATGGGTCCGCCGGTCCCGGACGCGACCGGCGGCGTGGTCCGTTCGCTCGCCGATCGCGGGCCCGCCGGCGCGCCCCAGCCGGCCGCCCGACAGACCGCCCGCCCGGCCGCCGGCCCTGAGAACCCCGACGCCCCGGTGGCGGCCGCCCAGGTCGCGCCGCTGCCCGTGCCGGAGCTGCCCGCACAGTCGCAGCCCACCGCCGTGCCGCCGACCGACGACGCGCCGGCCGCCGCGCAGCCCCAGGCGGTGTCCGTCCAGCCGTTCCCGGAACCGCCGGCCGCCGCCGCGTACCCGCAGCAGCCGGCCGCCGCCCTGCCCACGTACGGCCAGCAGCCCTACGAGGGCCAGGTGTTCGCCGAGCAGTCCTACGGGGCCGCCGGCCAGGGACCGTTGCCGGGCCCGCAGCTGGGCGAGATCCCGTCGCACGCGCCGGCCCAGGTGCAGCCGTGGGGCGAGGCGTCCGCCCAGGCCGCGGCGGTCCCCGTCGCCGAGCCGACGGCCGTGCCGGTCGAACCGGCCGGTGCGGAAACGGTCGTGCCCGAGGCCCAACCCCCCGTCCAGGACGGTGCGTTGCCCGTCGAGCAGGTGCCCGCCCAGCAGGCTCTGGTCGAGCCCGCCCAGGCCGTGCCCGCGCCCGCCGAGCAGGCGCCGGAACAGCCGGCGCCGGTGCCCGCAGAGGACGCGCCGGTCGCCGCGGACGCTGCCGCGCCGCTCGTCGAGGCGGCGCCCGAAGCCGCCCAGGAGGCCCCGGCCGAGACCCCGGTGGAGGCGGCGGAGCCCGATGCCGAGCAGCCGCCGGCCGCCGAGGCCCAGGCCGAGCCGGCCGCCGCCCCGCAGCCCGCCCCCGCGCCCGACGCCGTGCTCCCGCAGCCGCCCGTCGACGCCGCCGTAGTCCAGGAGGCCGCGGAGGCCGAGGTTCAGCCGCCGGCCGCGGAACAGGCCGTGGACGAGCAGCAGGCCGTCGCCCCGGACGCGGCGGCCCAGCCCGAGACCGCCGGCGAGCCGCCGGCCGCCGAGCCGGTGCCGGTGCCGGTGCCCGCCGAGCCGGCCCAGGCCCCGCAGGACGCGAACCCGCCCGCCGAGCAGCAGCCCGTCGAGCAGTCGGTGGCCGACGACGCCTCTGAGGAGGCCGTCGTGGTCGCGGAGGCGCCGGTCGTGGACGAGGCACCGCAGCCCGTCGCCGACGAGGCGCCGGCCGCCCCGGCCGAGGCTCCGGCCCCCGCCGAGCAGCCCGAGCCGGTCGCCGCGCAGGCCGCCGAGCCGCCGTCCCCCGAGGACGCTCCCGCCGCCGAGGCGGAGCCGGCGCCCGCCGAAGCGCAGACCACCCCCGAGGCCGCCGACGCCCCCGAGGCCGCGCCGGCTCCGGAGGAGGCCGCCCAACAGCCCGTCATAGAGGCGCCCCAGGACGCCGCGGCCCCGCAGCCCGCGGCCCCCGAGGTCGCCGAGGGACAGCAGCCGGCCGTCGCCGACGCGGCGCCGCAGCCCGTGGCCGAGGGCGAGCAGCCCGTCGACGCCCCGGAGCCCGCCGCCGCGCAGGTCGAGGTCCCCGCCCAGCCGCCGGCCGACGCGCCCACCGCGCCGGAGCCGCAGCCCGCCACCGTGGAGACCCCGGCCCAGGCCACCGCCGAGCCGACCCCCATCGAAGCCGCGCAGCAGCCCGTCGCCGACCAGGCACCGCAGGCCGCAGCGCCCGCCGACGCCGATCCGACCCAGGCCGACCCGGCCGACGCCCCCGTCACTGCCGAAACAGCGGTGGCAGCGGAAGCGGACGGTGCCGCCGAGGCCCGCCCGCACGCGCAGGACGACGCCCAGTTCGTCGAGCACGCCGAGGGCGACGCCGCCCACCCGGCCGACGCACCCGCCGCCGAGCCGGTGCCCACGACGCCCCCCGCGCCCGGCTACGACGACTCCGAGCGCGCCGCCGTGCACCGCGTCATCCGCGAGCGCCGCGACATCCGCAACGGCTTCCGTTCCGACCCGATCCCCAACGAGGTCCTGCTGCGCGTCCTGGAGGCGGCCCACACCGCCCCCAGCGTCGGGCACTCCCAGCCCTGGGACTTCGTCGTCATCCGGTCCGACGACACCCGCGCCAAGATGCACGAGCTCGCCATGCGGCAGCGCGAGGCCTACGCCCAGTCGCTGCCCAAGGCCCGCGCCAAGCAGTTCCGCGAGCTGAAGATCGAGGCCATCCTCGAAACGCCGGTGAACATCGTCGTCACCGCCGACCCCACCCGCGGCGGCCGGCACACCCTCGGCCGGCACACCCAGCCGCAGATGGCGCCGTACTCCTCCGCGCTCGCCGTCGAGAACCTCTGGCTCGCCGCCCGCGCCGAGGGCCTCGGCGTCGGCTGGGTCAGCTTCTTCGACGAGCGGGAAATGGTCCGCGAACTGGGCCTGCCCGAACACCTCGAAGTCGTCGCCTACCTCTGCGTCGGCTACGTCGACGAGTTCCCCGACGAGCCCGAACTCCTCCAGGCCGGCTGGTCCAAGCGCCGCCCGCTCTCCTGGGTCGTCCACGAGGAGACCTACGGCCGCCGCGCCCTGCCCGGCGCGGACCCGCACGACCTCCTCCAGGAGACGCTCGCCGGCATCCGCCCGCTGGACGCCAAGGCGCTCGGCGAGGCGTGGGAGCGGCAGAAGCGGATGACCAAGCCGGCCGGCGCGCTCGGCATGCTGGAGATCATCTCCGCCCAGCTCAGCGGCCTGTCCCGGCAGTGCCCGCCGCCCATCCCGGAGCCGGCGGCGGTGGCCATCTTCGCCGGCGACCACGGCGTGCACGCCCAGGGCGTGACCCCCTGGCCCCAGGAGGTCACGGGCCAGATGGTCGCCAACTTCCTGGGCGGCGGGGCGGTCTGCAACGCCTTCGCCAACCAGGTCGGCGCCGAGGTCTGCGTGGTCGACGTCGGCGTGGCCAGTGACCTGCCCGCCACCCCCGGACTGCTGCCCCGCAAGGTCCGCCCCGGCACCGCCGACTTCACCCAGGGCCCGGCGATGACCCAGGAGGACGTCCTCAAGGCCATCGAGGTGGGCATCGAGACCGCCCGGGACCTCGTCGCCGCCGGGAACAAGGCGCTGCTCACCGGTGAGATGGGCATCGCCAACACCACCGCCTCCGCCGCGCTGATCGCCGTCTACACCGGCGTCGATCCGGCTGAGGTCACCGGCCGCGGCACCGGCATCAACGACGAGACGCACGTCCGCAAGGTCGACGTGGTCCGCCGCGCCCTGGAACTCCACCAGCCCGACCCGGCCGACCCGATCGGCGTCCTCGCCGCCCTCGGCGGCCTGGAGCACGCGGCCATGATCGGTCTGATCCTCGGCGGCGCCTCGTTGCGCACGCCGGTGATCCTGGACGGCGTCAGCGCCGGCGCCGCCGCCCTGGTGGCCCGGGCCATCGCCCCCGAGGCGCTGGCCGCGTGCATCGCCGGCCACCGCAGCGCCGAGCCCGGCCACGTCGCAGCCCTCAACAAGCTGGGCCTGCGCCCACTGGTCGACCTCGACCTGCGGCTGGGCGAGGGCACCGGCGCCCTGCTGGCGCTGCCCGTGGTGCAGAGCGCCGCCCGCGCCATGCACGAGGTCGCCACCTTCGACGCCGCCGGAGTCACCGAGAAGGGCTGACCCGGGGCGCCCGGCCCCCGCATGACCCCCGGCCCGCAGCCCCATAGGCTGTGGGCCGGGGCCGTACGTTCCCCAGCCCGTTCCACCCCTCAGCCGCTCCGGCGTCGCAGCGACTGAACGGGCGTCGAACTCGCACCACCGCACGAGGAGCCCACACCACCATGGCCGAGCCCGTCGCCGAACACTCCGCCTACCCCGTCGGACTGCGGCTGTCCGGCCGCCGCGTGGTCGTCCTGGGCGCCGGCCAGGTCGCCCAGCGCCGGCTGCCCGCCCTCCTGGCCGCCGGCGCCGACGTCCTGCTGGTCTCGCCGTCCGCCACCCCCTCCGTCGAGGCGATGGCCGACACCGGCGAACTCCGCTGGGAGCGCCGCCGCTACCAGCCCGGCGACCTCGACGGCGCCTGGTACGCGCTGATCTCCACCGACGACCCCGAGGCCAACGCCGCCGCCTCCCAGGAGGCCGAGGAGCGCCGCGTCTGGGCCGTCCGCGCCGACGACGCCGAGGCCGCCACCGCCTGGACCCCGGCCACCGGACGCAGCGAGGGCGTCACCGTCGCGGTCCTCACCGGCCGCGACCCGCGCCGCTCGGCGGCCGTCCGCGACGCCATCGTCGAGGGCCTGCGCGACGGCAGCATCGCCGCCCCGCACCACCGCCGCCCGCACACCCCCACGGTGGCACTGGTCGGCGGCGGTCCCGGCGACCCCGACCTGATCACCGTCCGCGGCCGCCGCCTGCTGGCCGAGGCGGACGTGGTCATCGCCGACCGGCTCGGCCCCCGCGACCTGCTCGCCGAACTCCCGCCGCACGTCGAGGTCATCGACGCCGCCAAGATCCCCTACGGGCGGTTCATGGCGCAGGAGGCGATCAACAACGCCCTGATCGAACACGCCAAGGCCGGCAAGGCCGTGGTCCGCCTCAAGGGCGGCGACCCGTTCGTCTTCGGCCGGGGCATGGAGGAGGCCCAGGCGCTCGCCGACGCCGGCATCCCGTGCACCGTCGTCCCCGGCATCTCCTCCACCATCTCCGTCCCCGGCGCCGCCGGCATCCCCGTCACCCACCGCGGGGTCGCCCACGAGTTCACCGTGGTCAGCGGCCACGTCGCCCCCGAGGACGAGCGGTCGCTGGTGGACTGGGCCGCGCTCGCCAAGCTGCGCGGCACCCTCGTCGTCCTGATGGGCGTGGAGAACAGCGGCGCCATCGCGGCCAAGCTCATAGAGTGCGGTCGGCCCGCGGACACCCCGGCCGCCGTCGTCCAGGAAGGCACCACCGCCGCCCAGCGCCGGGTGGACGCCACCCTCGCCACCCTCGGCGCGACGGTACGGGCCGAAGGCGTCCGCCCGCCGGCCGTCATCGTCATCGGCGACGTGGTCGCCCTCACCCCGACCACCCCGGCCCCGTAGCCGATCCGCTCCCCGGCCCCCGCACCTCGACACCGACAAGGCACCCTCTCCCCGTGGCAGAAATCATCACCGTCGATGACCCGGACGACCCGCGGCTGCGCGACTACACCGGCCTCACCGACGTCGAGCTGCGGCGCCGGCGCGAACCAGCCGAAGGACTCTTCATCGCCGAGGGCGAGAAGGTCATCCGCCGCGCCCGGCACGCCGGGTACGAGATGCGCTCGATGCTGCTCTCGGCCAAGTGGGTCGACGTCATGCGCGACGTCATCGACGAGGTCCCGGCCCCCGTCTACGCGGTCAGCCCGGACCTCGCCGAGCGGGTGACGGGCTACCACGTGCACCGCGGCGCGCTCGCCTCCATGCAGCGCAAGCCGCTGCCCCCGGCCGCCGAACTCCTCGCCGGCACCCGCCGGATCGCCGTCATGGAGGCGGTCAACGACCACACCAACATCGGGGCCATCTTCCGCAGCGCCGCGGCCCTCGGGATGGACGCGGTCCTGCTCTCCCCGGACTGCGCCGATCCGCTCTACCGCCGCTCGGTGAAGGTCTCCATGGGCGCGGTGTTCTCCGTCCCGTACGCCCGCCTGGAGAGCTGGCCGCGCGACCTGGCCGTCGTACGGGAGGCGGGCTTCAAACTGCTCGCCCTGACCCCGGCCGAGGGGGCGGTGGCCCTCGACGAGGCCGCCCCGCAGGGCCTCGAACGCGTCGCGCTGATGCTCGGTGCCGAGGGCGGCGGCCTGACGACCGGCGCCCTGCGCGCCGCCGACGAATGGGTCCGCATCCCGATGGCCCACGGCGTGGACTCCCTCAACGTCGGTGCCGCGGCGGCAGTCGCCTTCTACGCGGTCACCACGTCCCGCCCGGAGTAGCCCCGGGCTCCCGCCCGGCGGTGGCCGCCGGGCCGTCCGGCCTCAGTGCGGCCGGGCCTCCCCGCCGGCCGCGCCACCGCCGTGGTACGACGCGACGCTCACCGGCCGTTCCCCGCCGAGCCCGCGGGTCGGTCCCTGACATCCTTGGGCCGCCGCGATGCCCAGCGCCACCAGCAGCGTCACCACGACGAACACCACCACCCGCTGCCGCAGCAACCGCCGGTCCGGGCCCGGCCGCCGGCCGCCCGAACCGGTGCGCACCGCGGGCCGCGAACCGTTTCGCCCCGTGGGGCGGGAGGCCGGGCCCCGCGCCGCGTCCCGCCCGCCGGTCCGCGATCCGGTGCCGGACGCCGGCCCCTGCGCCCGGACGGACGCGTCGCGGGGTGCCGCGTCCCGGGACGCCGCCGGCCGGGCCGGTCGGGGCCGCGGCGCCGACGCGCCGCCGGTCCGCCGCTCGGTCCGCTGGCGGGCGTACTCCTCGGCCCGCTGGCCGGACGGACGCTCCGCCGGCCGCCGCTCGGCGCGCCCCCAGTCCTCTCCGCCGCCGGACCCGTGCTCCCAGTTCCCGCCCGACAGCCCGTGCGCCTCACGGGCCGCGATCTCCTTCAGCCGCAGCGACAGCGACAGGGTGCTGGGCCGGTCCGCCGGATCCTTGGCCAGGCACGCCGCGAGCAGCGGTGCCAACGCGTCCGGCACTCCGGCCAGGTGCGCCTCCTCGTGGACCACGCGGTAGAGCATGACCTCCGAACTGCCCTGCCCGAACGGCGAATCCGCGGTGCAGGTGTACGCCAGGGTGGCGCCCAGCGAGAAGATGTCGGTCGCCGGCGTGACCGCCGCGCCGCGCACCTGCTCCGGCGCCAGGAAGCCCGGCGAGCCGACGGCCGTCCCGACGTGCGTCAGGGTGCTGGCGCCGGTCGCCCAGGCGATCCCGAAGTCGATGATCCGCGGCCCCTTGGGCGACAGCAGGATGTTGGACGGCTTCAGGTCCCGGTGCACCACGCCCGCGTCATGGACGGCCAGCAGCCCCTCGGACAGCGCCGCCCCGATCGCGGCGACCTGGGCAGGGGAGAGCGGCCCCTCCTCGTTCACCTTGTCGTGCAGCGAGGGGCCGGGGACGTACTGCGTCGCGAACCACGGGCGGTCGGCGTCCAGATCGGCCGCCACCAGCCGCGCCGTGCAACCGCCCCGGATCCTCCGGGCGGCCGACACCTCGCGGGCGAACCGCGACCGGAATTCCTGATCCTCCGCCAGATCCGGCCGGATCACCTTCAGCGCGACCCGCTGCCCGCGTTTGTCCGAGCCGAGGTAGACCACGCCCATCCCGCCCGCGCCGAGCCGGCGGTGCAGCCGGAACGATCCGACGACACGCGGGTCCTCGCGTCGGAGCCGCATCATCGCCATGTCCGTCCCCTGCCTGCGGTGGGGAGGCCCCACTCCGCTCAACCGTCTGACGTGGCACAGCTTACGGATTGACGGCTCACTGTGCTGAGAGGCCGCGCATGCGTCGGCAACCGGATTGCCCGCGGCCGTTCCGATCCCCGCCGCACGGAGGGAAATCCGCCCGGCCCCCGGCTCCGCTACCCGCACCGCCCCCCAAAGATCCCTTTCCCAGCGGACTTTGACGGTGTGAAAGGTGCGCGGGCGGCGCGGGCCCGGGAGCGCGCGGTCCCCGCGTCGCGGGCGGCGGAACCCTGCGCGGCGCAGCGCACCGAGTGATCGAAGTCACCGTTTCGTCACGCTCGCGCACGATCGACCCCCTCGGCCCTCGCAGCGGGCGGCAGCCCTCCCGGGTCCCTCTCGGGGATGTCCCGGGGCCGCCGCGCGTTCTCTCCACCCAGGGGAGTACGCCCGGCCCCCTCCCGTCATCCTCCTGGAGGCCGGCCAAGCGGTACGACGGCATGACGCCCCGCCGCGCCCGCGCGCCTAGGCTTGAGGTCAAGCGGCGGGTGCAGCACTCGTCCCCCGAGGTCAGACGCCCGCCGCTCCGGATCATGACGGGAGCAGGGCGATGGCGGACACGACGGGGCGGACGGCTCTCCGGGCGCGGGGCCACCGGGCCACCGGTGCGCTCGGCGGCAGCCGGCCCACCGGCACCCGCCATCCCCTCATAGCGGTCGCCATGGTGCTGCCGCTGGCGTTCCTCCTGGCCGTGGTCTTCGGCGGCTGGGAGGCCGTCGTCACACAGGCGTCGTCCGTGGTCGGAATGCTGGGGCGCTGAGCGGGCGCCCCGGTCCCGGGAGAGCGGTCCGGGACGGGGACTTCCGGCCGAAACCCCGTGGGGACGGGGGTGCGGCGGACGGCACGAGTGGCCGGGCATCTGGGGAGATGCCCGGCCATCGGGTTTTTCGGGAACGACCAGCCGCCCCGGGGGAGTTGCCCCACCGGCGCGCTGCAACAGCCGACAACGACCGAGGGCCGGAGCAACTGCTCCGGCCCTCGACCTGCGGTGTGGACGATACTGGGATTGAACCAGTGACCTCTTCCGTGTCAGGGAAGCGCTCTCCCGCTGAGCTAATCGTCCTCGGGACCGCGGATTTCAAAGATCACCGCGGATGCTGCGTGCGCGATACTGGGATTGAACCAGTGACCTCTTCCGTGTCAGGGAAGCGCTCTCCCGCTGAGCTAATCGCGCGGGGATCCGGCGATACCGGATCAGTGGACGATACTGGGATTGAACCAGTGACCTCTTCCGTGTCAGGGAAGCGCTCTCCCGCTGAGCTAATCGTCCTTGGAGGTGGAGACGGGATTTGAACCCGTGTAGACGGCTTTGCAGGCCGTTGCCTCGCCTCTCGGCCACTCCACCAGGAGTGTGCAGGGGGTTCGAGATGATCCCCCACATCGAGCGGACGACGAGACTCGAACTCGCGACATCCACCTTGGCAAGGTGGTGCTCTACCAACTGAGCTACGTCCGCGGGTGGCTCTCCCTGACTAGGTCGGGAAGCTCCCTGGCCTCCGGGGCGCTTTCGTGTCCCGGCGACGTGTTGAACTCTAGCGGATTCCTGGGCCAGTACAAAAACGCGTTTGTGCAGCGTGCTGCGCTGCTCGCCCGGCCCGGGCGATCCACGGTGCCCGGCCATAGACTCACTGACGTGCACGATTTCGCTCCGATGGCCCGCTTCGGCGGCCTGATAGCCACCGACCTGCGCGATGTGACCAGCGATCCCGCGGCACTGGATTCCGCGGGCTGGTGGGCGGTGACCGCCGACTTCGAGGGCGGCGTGGTCTGCGCCCGCTTCGGCGACGTCCGCCCGGCCACGGCCGCGGACGCCCCCGCGCCCGACGCCTGGCGGGGCCCCGCCCCGGCCGACTGGCGCAGTTCCATGGACCGCACCGCCTATACGGACGGCGTCCGACGCATCCGGGACCACATCGCGGCCGGCACGGTCTACCAAGTGAACCTCTGCCGGGTGTTGACCGCGCCGCTGCCCGACCCCGACCGCGCCGACGTGGACGCGCTCTCCGCCGTCCTCGCCCGAGGCAACCCCGCGCCGTACGCCGGAACGATGCGCCTGCCCGCGCACGGCGTCGAGATCGCGACCGCCTCCCCGGAGCTCTTCCTGCGTCGGGACGACCGCACCGTGGAGTCCGGCCCCATCAAGGGCACCGGGCGCACCGCCGCGGACCTCTCCGCGAAGGACCGCGCGGAGAACGTGATGATCGTGGACCTGGTCCGCAACGACCTGGGCCGGGTCTGTGCCACCGGTTCGGTCACCGTTCCCGCCCTGTGCGCGGTGGAGGAGCACCCCGGCCTCGTCCACCTCGTCTCCACCGTGCGCGGTGAACTGGCCGACACCCACGAGAAGACGGCGTGGGCCGATCTCCTCGGCGCCACCTTCCCGCCCGGCTCGGTCACCGGAGCCCCCAAGTCCAGCGCCCTGCGGATCATCGACGAGTTGGAGACCGCCCCGCGCGGCCCCTACTGCGGCGGCATCGGCTGGGTGGACGCCGACCGGCGCACCGGCTGGCTCAACGTCGGCATCCGCACGTTCTGGATCGACCGCGCCGCCCCCGACGGCCCGGCACTCAGGTTCGGCGCCGGGGCCGGGATCATCTGGGACTCGGATCCGGACCGGGAGTGGGCGGAGACCGAGTTGAAGGCGCGCCGACTGCTCGCGGTAGCGTCCGGTGAGCACGAAGTGAGCGGAGGACTGAAGCGATGAAGATCTGGCTCGACGGCGAACTACAGGACGCCGGGGAGGCCCGCGTCTCGGTCTTCGACCACGGCCTGACGGTCGGCGACGGGGTCTTCGAGACGGTCAAGGCCGAGCGGGGGAGGGCCTTCGCCCTCACCCGCCACCTGGAGCGCCTGGCCACCTCCGCGCGTGGCCTCGGCCTGCCGGCCCCCGACCTCGACGAGGTGCGACGCGGCTGCACGGCCGTCCTGGACGCCAACCCGATGCCGCTGGGGCGGCTGCGGATCACCTACACCGGGGGCCTCTCCCCACTCGGTTCGGACCGCGGCGAGGCCGGCCCGACCCTGGTCGTCGCGGCCTCCGAGGCCGCCCGGCGGCCCGACACCACCGCCGCGGTCACCGTCCCCTGGACGCGCAACGAGCGCGGCGCCCTCGCCGGCCTGAAGACCACCTCGTACGGGGAGAACGTCGTCGCCCTCGCCCGCGCTCGCGAACGGGGCGCCTCCGAGGCGCTGTTCGCCAATACCGTCGGCGCGCTCTGCGAGGGCACCGGCTCCAACGTCTTCGTCGTCCTCGACGGCGAACTGCACACCCCGCCGCTGGCCTCCGGCTGCCTGGCCGGCATCACCCGGGCGCTGACCGTGGCCTGGGCCGGTGCCAAGGAGACGGACCTGCCGTGGGACGTCCTGGAGAGCGCCGAGGAGATCTTCCTGACCTCCACGCTGCGCGACGTCCAGGCCGTGACGCGGATCGACGACCGCCAACTCGCCGACGCCCCCGGCCCGGTGACCGCCGAGGCGATGCGGATCTTCGACCGGGAGGCGGCCGCGGACTTCGACCCGCGCTGAGGGTGACGGGCCCGTGGGCGGGCGAGTACAAAGTCCTCGTGACCACTACGCTGCGCCCCGCGGGCCCCGAAGTACGACACGACGACGGCCGCCGGTCCCGCCCCTACGACATCTGCGTCAACAGCCGCCGGGTCGGCGGGATCCAGCTGGCCACCGACGCCCGGTTCGGGCCCACCGCCGGCCGGATCGAGGCCCTGGGGGTCGACGCGCCCGACCGGCACCGCGGCCGGGCCACGGTCGCCGCGCTGGCCGCCGAGGAAGTGCTGCGCGGCTGGGGGTGCCGGCAGATCGAACTCACCGTGCCCGCGGACGCCGAGGCCGCGGTGCGCCTCTCGGCGGCCCTGGGCTACACCGAGCGCAGCCGCACCATGGCACGGGCCCTGAGCCGGCCCGGTGGGCTCCCGGACGGCAGCGTCGACCGGCCGATGACGGCGGCCGAGTACCCGGCCTGGCGGGACGCCTCGGTCGCCGAGCGCATCCGGTCGGAAACCGCCCAGGGAGTGCCCGTCGCACACGCCGAACGGACCACGCCCGCCGCACACGACGCGCTGTTCCCCGAGGGCGCGGCCACCCCCGGCCAGGTCCTGCGGATCCTCGCCCACGAGGGCACGGACGTCGGCACCCTCTGGCTCGCCCTGCGGCTCCCCGGGCAGCCCGGCGGCTACGTGCGGGACGTCCGGGTGGCGCCGGAGCACCGCGGCGAGGGCCACGGCCGCAGCCTGATGCTCGTCGCCGAGCGCGAGACCCTGGCCGCGGGCCGCGGCTCCCTGGCGCTCAACGTCTCCGCCGACAACGTCCCGGCGCTCGGCCTCTACCGGTCGTTGGGCTACCGGACTACCGCCTACCGCATGTGGAAGCCGATCCTCTGAGCAGCCCGCGGGGCCGGCCCGCGCCGGTCCGGCAGGGCTCTTCCTCCGGTGCGTCAGCCGGCCGTGGCGTCCTGCTCGGCCAGCAGCCGCTCGACGATCTCCTCGATCCGCGCGCGCAGTCCGTCCTGGCTCTTGCCGCCGTCCAGCCGTTCGCCGCCGACCTCGTAGGTCGGGGTGCCGGTCACGCCGATCGCCTTGCCCTCGGCCTGGTCCGCGTCCACGACCAGCAGGTGCCGGCCGTCGACGAGCGCGGTGTCGACCTCCTCGGCGTCCAACCCCAGCTCCGCGGCGATCTCCACCAACACCTTCTCGCCGCGCTTGCCGAGGTCCTCGGCCCGCGCCAGCACCGCCTCGACGTACGGCCAGCCCCGGCCCTGCTCGGCGGCCTCCTCGGCGGCCTGGGCGGCCGCGTAGGCGTGCTTGTGCTTGGCCAGCGGGAAGTGGCGCAGCCGGATCTCCAGCCGGTCCTCGAAGCGCTCGCGCAGCGCCCGCACGTCCGTCAGGGCGGTGGCACAGTCCGGGCACTGCAGATCGCACCACACGTCGAGGACGGGGCGGGTGGGGCTGACGGGGTTGGTGGGGCCGGAGGCGGCGGCGTCGTTCATGCGGCCAGTCTTCCAGCCCGTCGACCTGGGGAGGAACCCGGACCTACGGAGGAGGGTGACCCGGAGATCTCCCTGAGGTCCTGGTCGGAACGTGGCCTGGGCGGGGTCCGAGAGGGCAGGATGGAAGAGCGCGCGGAACGCCCGCTCGCCCCTTCGACCGGCAGGAGGACCGGATGCTGACCTCGACAGTCTGTGCCGCGGTGTCGGCAGCGGGCTTGGGCATCGCCGCGCTGACCGCCTACCGCAAGCGTTTCCTGGCCGCGACCCGGATCGCCGCCTTCGCCCTGATCCCGATCGGCCTGGTCATGACCGGCGTCGTGGACTGGGTCACCAGCATCGTCTTCAAGCCCACCGTCTGGGCCGGGTTCGGGGTGCTCGCGATCTCCGCGGCACTGTTCGCGCTCAGCAGGTTGGTGGAGCGGCGCCGAGGGGTGGCGGGCCGCAAGGAGCGGCGGGCCGCGGCGGGTTCCGAGGCGACGGCGGTGGCCCCAGCCGCCTCCGCGCCGTCCCTCGGCCCCGGCCGGAAGGCCCCCACCAGCGCCCCGGCCCCGAGCGCCGGCAGCGCTCCCAAGGATGACTTCTCGGACATCGAAGCGATCCTGAAAAAGCACGGGATCTGATGAACTCCCCCTGCTGAGGGGACCATTGCGGGTTCCGGGACGATCATCTGCGCGATGATGCGCGCGAGATGAACGATGAGTGCGCCCTCGCCCAAGACGACGCCCCGTCCGCCGAACCGCGCGGTTGCCTGTTCGCGCTGTCCCAGCCGCCGCTGATGCTCTTCCTAGCCGTGATCGGCCTGCTGCTCCTCCTAGGAGCGGTGCACGACCTCTACATCCTCTGACCCTCGGCGCCGTCCGACGTGACGGCTCCGCCCGGGGGCGGGTCGCGGCATCCTGGCCGGTCAGCCCGCCGCCTCCCGCCGTCGTGCCCGGTACGCCGCGACGTGCAGCCGGTTCCCGCAGGTCCGGCTGTCGCAGTAGCGCCGCGAGCGGTTGCGGGAGAGGTCCACGAACGCGTGCCGGCAGTCCGGTGCCTCGCAGCGCCGCAGCCGCTCGCGCTCCCCGGCGACGAGGATGAACGCCAGTGCCATCCCGCCGTCCGCGGCCAGGTGGTCGGCGACCGTGGCGCCCGGCGCGAAGTAGTGGACGTGCAAGTCGTAGCCGTCGTGATCGGTCAGCTGCGGCGTGGTGCCCGCGGCCGCGACCAGCGCGTTCAACCGCGCGGCCGCGGTGCGGTCGTCGCCGGCCGCGAAGATCTCCGCGAACCGCGCCCGCACGGCCCGCACGGCGGCCAGGTCGTGAGGACCGAGCGATCCCACGTCACTGACCTCGTTGCGCCGGACGAACTCCGTGAGGGTCGCGAGGTCGGTCAGGCTGTCCGGGGCACCGGGGGAGTCGCCCTCGGGAGCGGTGTTCAACAGGTCGACGACCGCGTCCAGCGCGCACCGGGTGTCATGGGTGATCAGCACGGTTCCGCTCCCTGGCCCGGTGGGGTCGGCCGGTGCCGCCCCGGTGTCGTTGGCGAATGGTCGCCGACTCTAGCGCCTGGGACAAGCTTCGGCGCCGTCTCCGCGGTGGGTCCGCGGCGACGGCGCCGAAGTGTGCCGTGTGAACTTGTCGGTCCTGCGCCGTCTCCCCGAGTCGGACGGTCGCAAGTGTGAGCGGGTGGTTGCGGTGGGTTGCGTGCTGCGTCTCAGCTCTCCGCCAGGATGTGGGAGAGCTCCGTGTCGAGATCGAAATGGCGATGCTCCGTACCGGGCGGTACGGCGGCATCCGTTCGCTTCAGGAACGATTCCAGCGCCCGCGCCGGGGCTTCCAGCAGGGCTTCCCCCTCCGGGGAACTCAGGGCGATGCAGACGACGCCCTGACCGTGGCTCCGGGACGGCCAGACGCGGACGTCGCCGGTGCCCGTGGGCCGGTGGAGGCCCTCGGCGAGGAGGTCGCGGGCGAAGACCCACTCAACCGTTTCCTCGGCTCCGGTGTGGAAGGTGGCGTGCACGGCATAGGGATCGGCCGTGTCATACCGCAGGCCCGCGGGTACAGGCAGTGAGGACTCGCTCGACACAACGAGGCGCAGGTGCAGCTCGCAGCTGACCGTGGTGTTCATAAGCGCCAGGGCCTTTCGCTCAGTGTGCGCTCGGGGATTCGCACGTCGGCGAAATCGACATGCCACCTACGGTGCCGTTGTAAACCCCTCTGACGGTTTTGGGTGGCTTCAGGTACCTCTTACGGCGGATTGCGTGAGCGTCCTCGGCGGTAATTTCGCCAGGCGATCCGGTCCGTTGCGCGGGCGTGACGAATACGCAGAGTAACGGAGCGGGCAGTGCTTTGCGATGATCTCCGTCGGTTCGGCGTGCCGGGCGCGGCGGCCGGGTCGACAGGCGGGCAGGAGCGGCGTCCGCTCCGGGCGCGGGGTGTCGACGGTGCCGTCGCCGTGGTCGGGAGCGCCCCCGACGTGCGGTAATGTTGGCGATGCGCCCGGGCGATTAGCTCAGTGGGAGAGCGCTTCGTTCACACCGAAGAGGTCACTGGTTCGAACCCAGTATCGCCCACCCCGGACGACGGCCCGGAGACTCAAGTCTCCGGGCCGTTGCGGTTGTTGAGGGGTTTCCCGGGTGCCGGGGCGCACACTGGGATCATGTTCGCCCCCTCCGGTCCGTCCGGCCGGCTCCACCGCTACCGCTTCCGTAGCGTGTGGCTGCTGAGCGCCCAGCCCACCGTCGTCTATGCGGTCCTGGAGCGGGGCGAGGCGTATCCCCGCTGGTGGCCGCAGGTGCGCGAGGTCGTTCCGCTCGACGACCGCAGTGGCAGCGCGCGGTTCCGGTCCTTTCTGCCGTACGAGCTGACCGTGGTGGCGACCGAGGTCCGGCGGGATCCGGGGGTCGGGGTGCTGGAGGTCGCGATGAGCGGGGACCTGGTCGGTCGGGCGCGTTGGACGGTCGCGCCCGGGGCCGGTGGCACCCGCGTCGTCTTCGAGCAGGACGTGGAGCTGCGCAAGCCGGCGCTGCGGTGGTGGGCGCTGGTCGGGCGGCCGCTGTTCCGGATCAACCACGTGCTGATGATGCGGGCCGGGCGGCGCGGGTTGGCGGCCTGGCTGGCCCGCGGATGAGGGGCTCGGCAGGGGAATTTGATGGAAGGGCGTGACGACCTGTATCGTTCAGGTCGTTCGCGGGGGAAACCCCGCCGAAACCCGGGCGATTAGCTCAGTGGGAGAGCGCTTCGTTCACACCGAAGAGGTCACTGGTTCGAACCCAGTATCGCCCACCGGGATCAGGAACCGGGCCGCCAAGAGGCGGTCCGGTTCTTTTTGTTGGGGCGGCCCGGGCTTCGCCCGTGGAACGGTAATTCCGTTCCGCTGTCGAGGGAGTTCGCGGGAATTCCCGGCGGAATTCTGATGGGGAATCAGGCGGCGGCGGGGAGTTCCGGCCGCAACGGCCAGTGCGGGTCGACCGACTCCGGGGAACCGCTGCGGGCGAACCACGCCTGGAGGCCGCGGGCCTGGGCGGCGAACCAGATCGCCTGTCGGGTGTGCAGCTCGGCGGGTTGCAGCCCGTCCAGCCGGTCGGCGAAGCGCCGGCCCACCTCCCGGACCACGCGCAGTGCGGCCAGTGCGTCCGCGGCCGCCTCGTGCGCGTCGGTCAGTTCGACCTCGTAGTGCGCGCAGAGGTCGGTGAGGGTGCGGCGGCCCTTGCGGTAGCGGTCCAGGTGCTTGTCCAGGACCCGGGGGTCGAGGACGTGCAGGGGGTGCGCCCCCAGGAAGGCGTCGAGCGAGCTGGCGCGGTGGCGCTTCAACTCCCGGTCCAGGAGTGTCAGGTCGAACGGGGCGTTCATCACCACCAGCGGCCGGCCGGCCACCGCCTGGGCGGCCAGCGCCCGGGCGACCTCCGCCAGCACCGGCGACGGCCAGCGGCCGTGCCGTGCGAGGTGGTCGGCCGTCAGTCCGTGCACCGCCGTCGCGGCCTCCGGTATCTCCACGCCCGGATTGACCAGCCAGCGGGTGACGCGCGGGGCGGCGCGCGGGGTTTCCTGGATCACCAGGGCGGCGGAGACGATGCGATCGCGCTCGACGTCGATGCCCGTCGTCTCGGTGTCGAAGGCGGCAAGTGGACCGTCATACCAGCGCGGCATCATCCAACTCCTCGCGGTCGTACGGGGGATGGCGGTGCGACGTCATCCGTGCTGGTGATACCCGAGTTGCAGTCGGCTCGAACCGCCCTTGTTTGCGGCCCGCTTGACGCGGAGACAACGACAGTGACGGGCCGGCGCACCGTGCGCGGTCCGGCGGCTCCCGTGCGCCGGACCCCGCCCCGCCGCCCGGAAACCCACGATTTGGCACGGCCCGGAAGGCATCCGCGATGACCCTCGCGCAGCCCGAACCGGGCGGGCTGTCCCCCGCAAGCGGGCGGTACCCCCGGCCCTCTCCCACACCGCAGCGCGGTGGCCTGGCCACCACGGCCTGCATGGAAACCCTCCAGGTGGGCTACCTGCACGCGGTTGCCGCCGCGGCCGGTTGCTCGCTGGCGCAGCCCTTCCCGGACAACGGCATCGACTGGCACGTCAGCCATGCCGCCCCCGGTCACACCGTCGACGACGAAGTCACCATCAAGGTGCAGCTCAAGTGCACCTACCAGACCGCCCCGCGCCCACCGGGGCCGACGTTCGCCTTCACGCTCGACAACGACCACCTGGTGAAGCTGGCCCGCTCGCCGGTGGCGGTGCACAAGATCCTCGTCGTGATGCTGGTCCCGCGGGACCCGGACGACTGGCTGCGGGCCGGGCCCGACCACCTGGAACTGCGGCACTGCTGCTACTGGACCAACCTCGCCGGCCATCCGGTGACCGGCCGGCGCCGGACCACTGTGCGGATCCCGACCACGCGGATCTTCGACGACCGCGCGCTCCGCGAGATCATGACGCGGGTCGGGGCGGGAGGGAGACCCTGATGGCGCGGTCCACCGATGACTACGGCGCGGCTCCACCGGACCCGGCGCGGCTCGACCCGACGGTGCTCGCGGCCCTGTTGGCCCGGCACGGGTGGCGGCGCCGCAGCGGCGCGGCCGGGCACTACGCCCGTTGGACCCCGCCCGACGGGGCCGGCGGGACCAGCCTGCTGGTGCCCCAGGACCGGCGTTTTCCGGACAGCGCCGAGCTGTTGGCCGAGGCGTTGGCCGCGTTGGAGCGGAGCGCCGTGCCGTCGGCCCGGGAGGTGCTGGTCGGGCTCGCGGTGCCCAGCGACGAGGTCCGTTGGGAGCGCGAGGTCCCGGACGGCGGACCGGGCACGGCGCACTGGGTGGCGCAGGAGCAGCTGCGCGCGGCGGCCCGCGCCCTGTTGACCGCCGGCGCGCTGGGCAGCTACGCCCGGGCCGGCTACTACGGCGCCCGGCACCAACGGCGGGCCGAGGGGTTCCTCGGCCAGGTGCTGGTCGGCCCGGGTCCGGCCGGTCGGCACCTGACCGCGTTCGTGCCCGTACGGGCCGGCCGGGGCGTGGTCACCGGCCTTCAGCGGGCGCTGCACGCGGCCCGGGACGCCACCGACTACCAGCGGGCCGCCGGCGGCATGGAGGCGTTCGACGCGGCGGTCGGACTGGGCGTCTGCCACGAACTGGTGCAGGCGTTGATCGCGCTGGTGCGGGGTGCGGAGGGGGTCCGGATCACGCTCTGCTGGTCGCCGGCGGCCGGCGCCCCGGCGGGCTTCGCGGACCGCCCCGAACCGGTGGAGTTCTCGCCCGGCGACCTGCCCGCGCTCCAGCGGGCCGCCCGGCGCTACGTCCGCGTCGAGCCGTCGCTGCCGGTGCGGGTGACCGGCTCCGTCGTCAGGTTGCGCCGGGAGCGGCCGGACGGCCCGGGAACGGTGCGGCTGCGGGTGATCACCGGGGCGGACGTGGGGCAGGTGCGGGCGGCGTTGGAGGAGGAGGACTACCGGATCGCCGGCCACGCCCACCTGGCCGGGCTGCCGATCCGGGTCAGCGGCCGGCTGGAGAGCCGGGGCGGCTTCCGGCGGATCACCGGCGGTCGGGACGTCACCCCCGTCCAGGTCGATCCGGCCGATCGGGACCGGCTGATGAAGGCGCTGGCGGAGGCGCCGGCGGAACCCGGCGACGACGGATTCGACGACGCCGAGGAGGCGTGCGAGGGGCCGCCGGCGGACGGTTGAGCGGGTGACCGGCACCGTTTCGCGGTGTGGTCCTGCGGCTCGGTACGATTCGGGGGCGCAGCACACGCTGACGCGCGAAAGCCATGAGTCAGGAGAGACCGGTGTCAGACGTCCGTGTGACCGTCCAACGCGATTCCGAGCGGGAAGAACGCGTGGTGACCACGGGCACTACGGCCGCCGACCTCTTCCAGGGCGAGCGCAGTGTCGTGGCCGCACGGGTGGCCGGCGAGCTGAAGGACCTCGCCCACGAGCTGGCCGACGGCGACGAGGTCGAGCCCGTCGAGATCACCTCCGAGGACGGCCTGAACATCCTGCGGCACTCCGCCGCGCACGTGATGGCCCAGGCCGTGCAGGAGCTGTTCCCGGAGGCCAAGCTCGGCATCGGCCCGCCGATCAAGGACGGCTTCTACTACGACTTCGACGTCGAGAAGCCCTTCCACCCGGACGACCTCAAGCGCATCGAGAAGAAGATGCAGGAGATCCAGAAGCGCGGGCAGAAGTTCTCCCGCCGCGTGGTCTCCGACGAGGAGGCCCGTGCGGAGCTGGCCGACGAGCCGTACAAGCTGGAGCTGATCGGCCTCAAGGGCTCCGCCGCGGACGCCGCCGAGGGCGCCTCCGCCGAGGTCGGCGCGGGCGAGCTGAGCATCTACGACAACCTCGACGCCAAGACCGGCGAGCTGTGCTGGAAGGACCTGTGCCGCGGCCCGCACCTGCCGAGCACCCGCGCCATCCCGGTCTTCAAGCTGATGCGGTCGGCCGCCGCCTACTGGCGCGGCAGCGAGAAGAACCCGCAGCTCCAGCGCATCTACGGCACCGCCTGGCCGACCAAGGACGAGCTGAAGGGCTACCTGGACTTCCTCGCCGAGGCCGAGAAGCGCGACCACCGCAAGCTCGGTGCCGAGCTGGACCTGTTCTCCGTCCCCGAGCAGATCGGCTCCGGCCTGGCCGTCTTCCACCCCAAGGGCGGCATCGTCCGGCGCGTGATGGAGGACTACTCGCGGCGTCGCCACGAGGAAGAGGGCTACGAGTTCGTCTACACCCCGCACGCGACGAAGGGGAAGCTCTTCGAGACCTCGGGCCACCTGGACTGGTACGCCGACGGCATGTACCCGCCCATGCAGCTCGACGAGGGCGTGGACTACTACCTCAAGCCCATGAACTGCCCGATGCACAACCTGATCTTCGATGCGCGCGGCCGCTCGTACCGTGAACTGCCGCTGCGCCTCTTCGAGTTCGGGACGGTGTACCGCTACGAGAAGTCCGGCGTCGTGCACGGCCTGACCCGGGCCCGCGGCTTCACGCAGGACGACGCGCACATCTACTGCACCCGCGAGCAGATGGCCGACGAGCTGGATCGCACGCTCACCTTCGTGCTGAACCTGCTGCGCGACTACGGTCTGGACGACTTCTACCTGGAGCTGTCCACCAAGGACCCGGAGAAGTTCGTCGGCTCGGACGAGGTCTGGGAGGAGGCCACCGAGACGCTGCGCCAGGTCGCGGACAAGCAGGGCCTCCCGCTGGTCCCGGACCCGGGCGGCGCCGCCTTCTACGGCCCGAAGATCTCCGTCCAGACCAAGGACGCGATCGGCCGCACCTGGCAGATGTCGACGATCCAGCTCGACTTCAACCTGCCGGAGCGCTTCGACCTCGAATACACCTCGGCGGACGGCACCAAGCAGCGGCCGGTCATGATCCACCGCGCGCTGTTCGGGTCGATCGAGCGGTTCTTCGCGGTGCTGCTGGAGCACTACGCGGGCGCCTTCCCGGCGTGGCTGGCCCCGGTGCAGGCCACCTGCATCCCGATCGGCGACGCGCACGTCCCGTACCTGGAGGAGTTCGCCGCGGAGGCGAAGGCCCAGGGGCTGCGGCTGGAGGTCGACGCCTCCTCGGACCGGATGCAGAAGAAGATCCGGAACGCGCAGAAGGCCAAGGTGCCGTTCATGATCCTCGCCGGTGACGAGGACCTGGCCGCCGGCGCGGTGTCGTTCCGCTACCGCGACGGTTCGCAGGAGAACGGCATTCCGAAGGAAGCGGCGCTGGCCAAGCTCCGGGACGTGGTGGAGCGCCGCGCGCAGGTGTGACGCGGCGGTGCGCACGGGGGCGGTCCCATCGGGACCGCCCCTCGCCGCTTCCCCCGCCGGCCCGGGAGAATATGCTTCGCCACATGACGAGTGAGCCGGAACAGCAGATCGGAGTCGGGACGCAGGACGCCTTCCAGCGCCTGTGGACGCCCCACCGGATGGCCTACATCCAGGGGGAGAACAAGCCGAGCGGCCCGGGGGCCGACGACGGCTGTCCGTTCTGCACCATTCCCGCGAAGTCGGACGAGGACGGTCTCGTCGTCGCCCGCGGTGAGCGGGTGTACGCGGTGCTGAACCTCTACCCGTACAACGGCGGGCACCTCATGGTCGTCCCGTTCCGCCACGTCGCCGACTACACCGACCTCGACGAGGCGGAGACGGCGGAGCTGGCGGCCTTCACCAAGCGGGCGATGACGGCGCTGCGCACCGCCTCCGGGGCGCACGGCTTCAACATCGGGATGAACCAGGGCAGCGTGGCCGGCGCCGGCATCGCCGCCCACCTCCACCAGCACGTCGTCCCCCGCTGGGGCGGTGACACCAACTTCATGCCGGTGGTCGGCCACACCAAGGTGCTGCCCCAACTCCTCGCCGACACCCGGGCGATGCTGGCCGCGGCCTGGCCGGTGTAGCAGGGGTGCGCGTCGGGTGAACGCGGCGACACGCACCCGAATGAATCGTACATATCGCACCGATTGGGAATTTTTGCGCCTCTAATGGGGTGGTGACTTCCCTAGATCGTCGCTTCGTGCTGCGCGCGGCCGCCTCGGCAGCGGCCGCCGGCGCACTCGCCGCGGGCTGTGATCCGAAGCGATCGGCGGACGACTCCGCCTCCCGGCCGGCCGGTGGCGGACCGACCCCCCACGGGACGGGCCGGTCCGCCCCCGCCCGGCAGCCCGCCGCCCGGCCGCCGACCCGCGCCCCCGGCCTGCCCGCGGAGATCGAACACGGCCCGCGCGACGGCCACGCGGTGGCCCTGACGTTCCACGGCAGGGGCGATCCCCGGCTGGCCGGGGCGCTGCTGGGCGAGGCCGAACGGGCCGGCGCCCGGGTCACCGTGCTGGCCGTCGGCGACTGGCTCGACGAGCAGCCCGCGATGGCCCGCCGCGTCCTGGACGGCGGCCACGAACTCGGCAACCACACCATGCACCACCGCAACATCTGTGCGTTGCCAGCCGCCGCCGCGCTCGCCGAGATCAGTCAGTGCGCCGACCGGCTGCGCAGGCTCACCGGCAGCATCGGCAGCTGGTTCCGTCCCTCGCAGACCCAACGGGCGACCCCCCAGGTGATCCGGCTGGCCCGGCAGGTCGGCTATCCGCACGTCCTGTCGTACGACGTGGACTCCCTCGACGCGAACGACCCCGGCGCCCCGGCCGTCCAGCGCACGGTCCTGGACGGCATCCGGCCGGGGTCGGTCGTCAGTCTCCACCTCGGGCACGCCGGCACGGTGGCCGCGCTGCCCCCGATCCTCGACGGCCTCCGCCGGCGCGGTCTGCGCGCGGTGACGACAACGGAGCTAGTGACCTGATGGCTGACCGGAACCGTACCCACCCCCGCCCGCCCGGCTCCCGGCCCACCCGGCGGGCCGCGCTGCTCGTCGCGGCCTGCGCCCTGGTGGCGGCGGGCTGCGCCGGCGGCGGGGAGCAGTCCGCCCCCGCGCGGTCCGCCGGGCCCTCGCCGCACCAGGCCGTCGTCCAGGGACTGCCCGGGATGCCGCCGGTGCTGGACGCGCGCGACCTGTACGCAGCGGACCGGCCCAACCGGCTGGCGCCGCAGGTCAAGAACTTCCCGTCGCGGATCTACGTGCCCAACACCGGCTCCGACACGGTCACCGTCATCGACCCCAAGACCTACAAGGTGATCGAGACGATCCCGGTGGGCGTGCAGCCGCAACACGTGGTGCCGTCCTGGGACATGAAGACGCTGTGGGTCAACAACAACCGGGGGCACGACCTCACCCCGATCGACCCGGCCACCGGCAAGGCCGGCAAGCCCGTCAAGGTCCACGACCCGTACAACCTCTACTTCACGCCGGACGGGAAGTACGCGGTCGTCATGGCGTCGATGGACCGGCAGCTGGTGTTCCGGGACCCGCACACGATGGCGATCCGCAAGACCCTCCCGGTCAGCTGCGCGGGCGTCAACCACGCCGACTTCTCGCCGGACGGGAAGTACTTCATCGTCTCCTGCGAGTTCTCCGGTGAGCTGCTCAAGGTCGACACCGCGAAGATGAAGGTGATCGCCCAGCAGAAGCTCCCGTTCGAAGGGGCGATGCCGCAGGACGTGAAGATCTCGCCGGACGGCAAGACCTGGTACGTCGCCGACATGATGGCCGACGGCGTCTGGATCGTGAACGGCGACACCTTCGACCGGCCGAAGCTGCTGCCCACCGGCAAGGGCGCCCACGGCCTCTACGTCAGCCGCGACTCCCGGACCATGTACGTCTCCAACCGGGGCGAGGGGTCCATCTCGCTGCTGGACTTCAAGACCGGCGAACTCGTCAACAAGTGGCACATCCGAGGCGGCGGCAGCCCGGACATGGGCGGCGTCTCGGCGGACGGCAACGTGCTGTGGCTGTCCGGGCGGTACAACTCCGAGGTCTACGCGCTCGACACGCACAACGGGAAGACCCTGGCGAAGATCCGGGTGGGCGTCGGGCCGCACGGGCTCGCGGTCTACCCGCAGCCGGGGCGGTACTCGCTGGGGCACACCGGGATCTTCCGCTAGGCCCGGCCCGCCGGAGCCGACCGGCGGTGGAACGGAAACGGGCGCGCGCCCGGCGGGAAGCCGGGCGCGCGCCCGTGTTCGCACGGAGCGCGGAGCCGTGTCCTACGCGTTGTACTCGTCGGCCTTCTTCGGCTCGGCGCTCTGGACCATCCCGCTGAGCACCAGGGAGCGGTTGTCGAACCGCTCGACGTCGACGCCGTTCTCCTTCAGGACGCTCATCGCGGCGGCGTGCACGGCCCGCAGGACCGGGGTCGCGGCGCGCAGCGCGTCATCGGCCATGAAGCGGTGGCGCCAGGGCTTGTCGGCCCAGACGTGGCGCAGCCCGAACGGCTCGGGCAGGGCGAGCTTCCCGCCGAGGAAGTCCAGCACCGGCGGGAACCACGTCAGCGGGGCGCGGGCGGCGAGCCGGACCACCTCGGAGGGTTCGATCAACGGCAGTGTCTGGGTCTTGGTCTCCCAGAACCGCACGACCTTGGCCACTTCCTTGGTCTTGGGCGACGGCTTGCCGGTGAAGAGGGAGTTGACCGGGCCGAGGGCATGGCCGCTGACCTCGATGCGCAGCGTCTCGTGCAGGACGGTGACGGTGATCATCAGCGTGAGCACCAACTGGCCGTCCCACAGGACGAACTGGACGCCGAGGTAGTGGCGGTCGCCGCTGCCGAACTGCTGCTCGTTGCAGATCCGCGCTATCTCGTGGTCGCGGACCTCGTACCCGTCGACGTGCGTGCCCTCCGGGCGGGAGACGGCCTTGGCCTTCTCGCCCACGGGGGAGACGATCCAGTGGCGCACGGACGGCGGCTGCTGGAACCCGCCGGTGTGCAGCGGGCTGCGCTCCAGCAGGCGCAGCCGGTCGTGGATCGCGCGGATGACGTCCCAGCTGCGGAACGGGTGGATGTCGGTGCCCTCGCGGGCCGGCCGGAGCTCCTCGGCGAGCTGCCAGGTGCCCCACCGGGTGCCCATGCCGAGTATGCCCTTGGGGCCGGCGTAGAAGACGACGTTGCTGCGCTGCTCGGCGGAGACCTTGGCGAGGTTGTGGCGCAGGGTCTCGGCGGAGGTGTGGTTGGGGTCCTGCGGCACCGCCTCGGGGATCTTCGCGGCGACGCCGCCGCCCTCCAACAGCCCCTTCCACGCCTGCCGCAGCGTCACTGCCGTCCGCTCGCAGATCTGCTTGGCCAGCCACCAGCCGACCACCGGGGCGATGAGCATGCCCCGGGCGTACAGCGGCCAGAAGCCGTTGAGCGGCAGCTTGATCATGAAGAACAGGCCGACCGCGGCCAGCAGGGCCAGCAGCACGCCGCCCAGCGGCGAGATGCCGTTGCCCTCGCCGTCCTTGGAGAACATCTTGCGGAGCTGGAAGGCGCCCAGCCACAGCAGCACGCCGGGCAGGAAGAGCAGCCCGCACACCACCATCAGGACGGTCAGCTGGGCGTCGCGCTGCTTGCGGAGACGGGTGGCGGACAGGCAGTGCTCGACGACCGTCTGCGGTTCGGTGCCGAAGGACTGGATCAACGGGCCGCGGCCGCCCCCGAGCATCCGCACCTGGACGGCGCGGGCGAACGCCTCACCGAGGTTGGGCGCGAACAGCGACAGCTTGGGCTTCTTGATCTCGGACGCGTCGGAGTCGGAGTCGGCCTTGGAGATGTCGGCCAGCGGGCTGTCCCGGTAGGCGGCCGAGGCCAACGCCTGGGTCGCCGCCGTCTGTCCGGCGCCTCCCGAGATGGGGACCTGCGCCCCCGGACTGAAGTCAAAGCCGTCTGCCACTACCGCCCCCATCACGCGCGTATCCGCTGATGCGCTCTACCCGACTACGCTTTGGCGCACACCTGCTGGGCCGGTGTGCTCGCAGGTTGGCCCGGAACGCGCGGCGCAGCGGCTCAAGACCCCAGCGTACAGCCGCCGGCCCGACCCAAGTGGGCTGTCCGGGACGGCGGCTGACCGGCCGTTACCTACGTCGTCGCCTAAGCCGTGACCGCCTCCTCGGCACGCATCCGCGCGGCGAGCTGGCCGGGCATCGGCTCGTGTCGCAGGTACCCGCGGCCGAAGCGTCCGGTGCCGTGCGAGAGCGAGCGCAGGTCGACGGCGTAGCGCCCGATCTCGATCTCCGGTACTTCGGCGCGGACCAGGGTGCGGCCGAAGCCGGACTGTTCGGTGCCGACGACCCGGCCACGGCGGCCGGAGAGGTCGCTGAGCACCGGTCCCACGTACTCGTCCGGCACCAGGACGCGCACGTCGGCGACCGGTTCCAGCAGGTCGATCGTGGTCTGCGCGGCGGCCTCCCGCAGGGCCAGGGCGCCCGCCGTCTGGAACGCCGCGTCCGAGGAGTCGACCGAGTGGGACTTGCCGTCGAGCAGGGTGACCCGGACGTCCACGAGCGGATGCCCGGTGGCGATCCCGCGGGCGGCCTGGGCGCGGACGCCCTTCTCCACCGACGGGATGAACTGCCGGGGCACCGCACCGCCCACGACCTTGTCGACGAACTCGATGCCGGAGCCGCCCGGCAGCGGCTCGACCTGGATCTCGCAGATCGCGAACTGTCCGTGGCCGCCGGACTGTTTGACGTGCCGGCCGCGGCCCGTCGCGGGCCCGCCGAACGTCTCCCGCAGCGCGACCCGGTGGTCGACGGTGTCGACCTGGACGCCGTAACGGGTGCGCAGCCGCTCCAGGGCCACGTCGGCGTGCGCCTCGCCCATGCACCACAGGACCACCTGGCGGGTGTCCTGATTGTGTTCCAGGCACATCGTGGGGTCCTCGGCGACCAACCGGGCCAGGCCCTGCGAGAGCTTGTCCTCGTCGGCCTTGCTGTGCGCCCGGATGGCGACCGGCAGCAGCGGGTCCGGCATCGCCCACGGCTCCATCAACAGCGGCGCGTCCTTGCCGGAGAGGGTGTCGCCGGTCTCGGCGCTGGTCAGCTTGGCGACGCAGGCCAGGTCGCCGGCGATGGCCCGGGGGAGCGGCCGCTGCTGCTTGCCGAACGGCGCGGACAGCGCGCCGACCCGCTCGTCGACGTCGTGGTCCTCGTGGCCGCGGTCCTCCAGGCCGTGACCGGAGACGTGCACCGTGTCGTCGGGGCGCAGGGTGCCGGAGAAGACCCGGACCAGGGAGAGCCGGCCGACGTACGGGTCGGAGGAGGTCTTGACCACCTCGGCGGCGAGCGGGCCCTCCGGGTCGCAGCCCAGTCCCGGTTGCGGAGCGCCGTCGGGGCTGGTCACGGCGGGCGCCTCGCGCTCCGCGGGGGTGGGGAAGCCGCCGGTGATCAGTTCCAGCAGTTCGACGGTGCCCAGTCCCTGCTTGGCGCCGTCCACGGCCGGGGCGGCGGCCAGCACGGGGTGGAAGGAGCCGCGGGCGACGGCGGTCTCCAGGTCGCCGACGAGCGTCTTGAGCTCGATCTCCTCGCCGGCGAGGTAGCGGTCCATGAGGGACTCGTCCTCGCTCTCGGCGATGATCCCCTCGATCAGGCGGTTGCGGGCCGCCTCGATCAGCGGGAGTTCCTCGTCGGTGGGGGCGCGCTCGGTGCGCTCCCCGGAGGAGTAGTCGAAGACGCGCTGCGACAGCAGGCCGATCAGGCCGTTGACGGGGGAGTGGCCGTCCGCGCCCTGGGGCCCGTACAGCGGGAGGTAAAGGGGCAGGACGGCGTCCAGGTCGTCGCCGCCGAAGGTCACCGCGCACCGCCGGGTCATCTCGTCGAAGTCGGCGCGCGCGGCCTCCAGGTGCGTGACGACCAGGGCGCGCGGCATCCCGACGGCCGCGCACTCGTCCCACACCATCCGGGTCGCGCCGGCCACGCCGTCGGCCGCCGAGACGACGAAGAGGGCCGCGTCCGCCGCGCGCAGACCGGCCCTGAGCTCCCCGACGAAATCCGCGTACCCGGGGGTGTCCAACAGGTTGATCTTTATCCCGCCCCAGTCCACCGGGACCAGGGAGAGCTGTACCGAGCGTTGCTGCCGGTGCTCGATCTCGTCGTAGTCGGAGAGGCAGCCGCCGTCCTCGACGCGCCCCGCGCGGTTGACCGCGCCCGACGCCAGCGCGAGCGCTTCGACCAGGGTGGTCTTCCCCGAGCCGCTGTGGCCGACCAGCACCACATTGCGCAGGGCAGCGGGGCGGTCGGCCGCCGGTGCCCTTCCGGCGGCTCCTGGGTTCGTACTCGACTTCTCGCTCATGTGTCTCGCCTCCAGGTCGACACTTTGCGGTGATTCGAGCTTTCCACCGGGTTCAGGATGCGTCCATACGTGGCACGTAGGGTCCGCGCTGCCAAGGTGTCGACCGGCCACACGGCGGGGGGTGACGGGCCGCCGGGCGGGCGCGCGACGGGCGGCCCGAGCCGTGTGATGCACCTCGCGCCGCGATGCGTTCGTGGTGCCCCCGGGCCTCCTGGCTACGATGGGCCAGCCGGTGGCCCCTTGACCGCGCGGCCCGTATCGACTTTCCGGGAAGGTCATGCTGAACAAGTACGCGCGTGCGTTCTTCACGCGTGTTCTCACACCGTTCGCCGCCCTGCTCATCCGTCTCGGGGTCAGCCCGGACGCGGTCACCCTCGTCGGGACCGGCGGCGTGGTGGCAGGCGCCCTGATCTTCTATCCCCAGGGCGAGTTCTTCTGGGGCACGGTCGTGATCACGCTGTTCGTCTTCTCCGACCTCGTCGACGGCAACATGGCGCGTCAATTGGGCCGCTCCAGCCGCTGGGGCGCCTTCTTGGACTCCACCCTCGACCGGGTCGCGGACTCGGCGATCTTCGGTGGGCTGGCCCTGTGGTACGCCGGCCGCGGCGACAGCCTGGCGCTCTGCGCGATCGCCATCTTCTGTCTCGCCAGCGGCCAGGTCGTCTCGTACACCAAGGCGCGGGGCGAGGCCATCGGGCTGCCGGTGAACGTCAACGGCCTGGTGGAACGGGCCGAGCGGCTGGTCATCTCGCTGGTGGCCTGCGGCCTGTCCGGGTTGCACGCGTTCGGCGTGCCGGGCGTCCAGGTGCTGCTGCCGATCGCCCTGTGGGTGGTCGCCGCCGGCAGCGCCGTCACGCTCGGCCAGCGCGTGGTGACCGTACGCCGGGAGTCGGCCGAGGCCGACGCCCTCGCCCAAGGGGGGAACGGCTGATGGGGAGCCGGAAGCTGTTCGACACCGACAAGCTCGCGGACGGGCTGTACGGCCTGGGCTGGGGCACCGTGAAGCGGCTCCCCGAGGGCGTCGCGGTGCAGCTCGGCCGGCAGCTCGCCGACGTCGCCTGGCGGCGCCGCGGCAAGGGCGTGCAACGGCTGGAGTCCAACCTCGCGCGGGTCGTCCCGGGCGCCTCCGCGCAGCGGCTGGCGGAGCTCTCCCGGGCCGGGATGCGCTCGTACATGCGGTACTGGATGGAGTCCTTCCGGCTGCCGGCGTGGAGCCAGGAGCGGATAAGGGGCGGTTTCGCCCCCGAGGACGTGCACCACCTGGAGGACGGCCTCAAGAGCGACCGCGGGGTGATTCTGACCCTGCCCCACATGGGCAACTACGACCTCGCCGGCGTCTGGGTCACCACCAAGCTCAACACCCCGTTCACCACCGTCGCCGAGCGCCTCAAGCCGGAGTCCCTCTACGACCGGTTCGTCGCCTACCGCGAGGGACTGGGCATGGAGGTCCTGCCGCACACCGGCGGCGCCGCCTTCGGCACCCTGGCCCGGCGGCTGCGCGCCGGCGGCCTGGTCTGCCTGGTCGCCGACCGCGACCTGTCCAGCTCCGGGATACCGGTGACGTTCTTCGGCGACGCCGCGAAGATGCCGGCCGGCCCGGCCATGCTGGCCCTCCAGACCGGCGCGATGCTGCTGCCCGTCACCCTCTGGTACGACGACACCCCCGTCATGCGCGGTCGCGTCCACCCGGAGATCGAGGTGCCCGAGGACGGCACCCGCGCCGAGAAGGCCGCCCGCATGACCCAGGAACTCGCCGACGCCTTCGCCGGCGGCATCGCCGACCACCCCGAGGACTGGCACATGCTCCAGCGGCTGTGGCTCGCCGACCTGACGCCGCGCGGCGGCACCCCCGGAACGGAGTCCCCGTGAAGATCGGCATCGTCTGCCCGTACTCCTGGGACGTCCCCGGCGGCGTGCAGTTCCACATCCGCGACCTGGCCGAGCACCTGATCGGCCTCGGCCACGAGGTGTCCGTCCTGGCCCCCGCGGACGACGAGACCCCGCTGCCCGCCTACGTCGTGCCGGCCGGCCGGGCCGTCCCCGTGCCGTACAACGGCTCGGTCGCCCGCCTCAACTTCGGATTCCTCTCCGCCGCACGGGTCCGCCGCTGGCTCCAGAACGGCGCCTTCGACGTCATCCACATCCACGAGCCCGCCTCGCCCTCCCTGGGCCTGCTCGCCTGCTGGGCGGCGCAGGGCCCGATCGTGGCGACCTTCCACACCTCCAACCCGCGCTCCCGGGCCATGATCGCCGCGTATCCGATCCTCCAGCCCGCCCTGGAGAAGATCAGCGCCCGCATCGCGGTCAGCGAGTTCGCCCGCCGCACCCTGGTCGAGCACCTCGGCGGCGACGCCGTGGTCATCCCCAACGGCGTGGACGTCGACTTCTTCGCCCGGGCCGAGCCACGGCCCGACTGGCAGGGCCGCACCCTCGGCTTCATCGGCCGGATCGACGAACCCCGCAAGGGCCTGCCGGTCCTGATGAAGGCCCTGCCCGCGATCCTCGCCGCGGTCCCCGACGCCCGACTCCTGGTCGCCGGCCGCGGCGACCAGGACGAAGCGGTCGCCGGCCTCCCCGCCGAGCTGCGCTCCCGGGTCGAGTTCCTCGGCATGGTCTCCGACGAGGACAAGGCGCGCCTGCTGCGCAGCGTCGACGTCTACGTCGCGCCCAACACGGGTGGGGAGTCCTTCGGCATCATCCTTGTGGAGGCGCTGTCCGCCGGCGCACCGGTACTGGCCAGCGACCTCGACGCGTTCGCCCAGGTCCTCGACCAGGGCGAGGCCGGCGAACTCTTCGCCAACGAGGACGCCGAGGCGCTCGCCACCAGCGCGATCCGCCTGCTGAACACCCCCGACCGGCGCACCGAACTCAGCGAACGCGGCAGCAAGCACGTCCGCCGCTTCGACTGGTCCACGGTCGGCGCGGACATCCTCGCCGTCTACGAGACCGTCACGGCCGGCGCGTCGGCGGTGGCTACGGATGAGCGCGTGCGGTAGCGGTTGGCTTCCCACGTTTTTGGCTTTCCCGCCGTGGTGGTTGCGGTTTGCGCCTGGCGGCGCTGGCCTGGTCCCACGTTGTGGGGTTTGCCGCCGTTGCGCCTGCGGCGGGCGTTGTCCGCTGCGCGGGGCGTTTGGGTGGCGGTGTCGGGCCTGCGGGGGTGGTGTGCAGGACTGCTGCGCTTTACGTCCTGCACACCACCCCCTCCGGCCCGCCCCCTCCCGTTGAGGGTGGGTTGAAAGACGGGTGAGTGGGGCCCTTGGTGTGTGGGCTGGTGCCGGTTTGCATCAAGGAGAGGGGGCCCGTTCCCCATACCAAGGCACAAAGGGGCACCCGCGTCCCCCTGCACCACGGCACACACAACGCGCACCAACCCACCCACGCGTACCCCCAACCCCCTCCCTTCCACCCACAAACGGGAGGGGACGGGTGTGCGGGAGGTGGGGTGTCCGGACGTAAAGCGCAGCAGTCCGGACACCCCACCTCCCGCACACCCGGCACCGCCCCCGACCAGCCCCGCGCAGCGGCCCCGCGCCGCAGGCGCAAACAGCGAAAGCCCCACGGCGGGGAAGCCGGCAACGTACGAATGAGCCCCGCGCAGCGGCAACGCGCCGCAGGCGCAAACGGCAACCCCGACGGTGGGGAAGCCGGCAACGTACGAATGAGCCCCGCGCAGCGGCAACGCGCCGCCATGCGCAAGCACAAAGCCCCACCGCGGGAAAGCCGGCGACGTACGAACGAGCCCCGCGCAAGCGATAGCGTGACCCGGCGTGACAACGTTTATCTGGATCGCCGCCGCGATCGTCCTCATCGGCCTCTACTTGAGTTGGACGGCCGGCCGGCTCGACCGGCTGCACGCGCGGATCGACGCGGCGCGGGCGGCGCTGGACGCCCAGTTGTTGCGGCGGGCCTCGGTCGCGCAGGAGGTGGGGACGGCGGGGGTGCTGGATCCGGCCGCTTCGATCGTGCTCTACCAGGCCGCGCACGACGCCCGGCAGGCGACGGAGGAGCAGCGCGAGGTCGCGGAGAGCGAGTTGAGCCAGGCGTTGCGGGCGGTCTTCGAGGACGAGGCGCAGCTGGCGGCGGTGCGGGCGGCGCCGGGTGGCGAGCGGACGGTCGTGGAGTTGACCGCGGCGGTGCGCCGGGTCCCGATGGCGCGGCGGTTCCACAACGACGCGGTGCGGGCGGCGCGGGCGGTCCGTCGGCATCGGGTGGTGCGCTACCTGCGGTTGGCCGGGCACGCGCCGTTCCCGATGGCGTTCGAGATGGACGACGAGCCGCCGGCCGTCTTGGACGACCGCTCGGTCAGGAACTGACCGAGCACGAAGCGGAACCAAACCGTCCGGCTGCTGGGACGGTGGGGGTCGGCAAGCCACCGGCCTCTAATTGGCCCTTTTCCCAGGTCACTGACCCACGGTTGTGTAGGCGCCGAAGCGCAACCACCCGCACTGAGTGAGGTCAACGTGTCCAGCACGCCCACTACGCCCCAGACCCCCGAGACCGGAACCGCGCGCGTCAAGCGCGGCATGGCCGAGCAGCTCAAGGGCGGCGTGATCATGGACGTCGTCACGCCGGAAGAGGCGAAGATCGCCGAGGACGCCGGTGCCGTCGCCGTCATGGCCCTGGAGCGGGTCCCGGCCGACATCCGCAAGGACGGCGGCGTGGCCCGGATGTCCGACCCGGACATGATCGACGGCATCATCGACGCGGTCTCGATCCCGGTCATGGCCAAGTCCCGGATCGGCCACTTCGTCGAGGCCCAGGTCCTGCAGTCGCTCGGCGTCGACTACATCGACGAGTCCGAGGTCCTCACCCCGGCCGACGAGGTCAACCACTCCGACAAGTGGGCCTTCACCACCCCGTTCGTCTGCGGCGCCACCAACCTCGGTGAGGCGCTGCGCCGGATCGCCGAGGGCGCGGCCATGATCCGCTCCAAGGGCGAGGCCGGTACCGGCAACGTCGTCGAGGCGGTCCGCCACCTGCGTCAGATCAAGGGCGAGATCGCCAAGCTGCGCGGCTGCGACCACAACGAGCTGTTCGCCGCCGCCAAGGAGCTGCGCGCCCCCTACGAGCTGGTCAAGGAGGTCGCCGAGCTGGGCAAGCTCCCCGTCGTGCTGTTCTCCGCCGGCGGTGTGGCCACCCCGGCCGACGCCGCGCTGATGCGCCAGCTCGGCGCCGAGGGCGTCTTCGTCGGCTCCGGCATCTTCAAGTCCGGCGACCCGGCCAAGCGCGCCGCCGCGATCGTGAAGGCCACCACCTTCTACGACGACCCGAAGGTCATCGCGGACGTCTCCCGCAACCTGGGCGAGGCCATGGTCGGCATCAACTGCGACACCCTCCCCGAGGCCGAGCGCTACGCCAACCGCGGCTGGTAAGGACGCAGGAACTGATGAGCACCACTGTCACCATCGGCGTGCTGGCGCTCCAGGGCGACGTCCGCGAGCACCTCACCGCGCTCGCGGACGCCGGCGCCCGGGGGCTGCCGGTCCGTCGTCCCGAGGAGCTCGCCGAGATCGACGGCCTGGTCATACCGGGCGGCGAATCCACGACCATGTCCAAGCTGGCGGTCGTGTTCGGCATGTTGGAGCCGCTGCGTGCGTTCGTGCGGGCGGGGCGACCGGTCTACGGCACCTGCGCCGGCATGATCATGGTCGCCGACAAGCTGCTGGACGCCCGGGACGACCAGGAGACGCTGGGCGGCATCGACATGATCGTGCGCCGCAACGCCTTCGGGCGGCAGAACGAGTCGTTCGAGGCGGCCGTCGAGGTGGCCGGGATCGACGGCGGCCCGGTGGAGGGCGTCTTCATCCGGGCGCCCTGGGTCGAGTCGGTAGGTGCCTCCGTGGAGGTCCTCGCGACGTACGGTGGACACACCGTGGGAGTGCGGCAGGGTAACGTGCTCGCCACGTCGTTCCACCCGGAGCTGACCGGCGACCACCGGATCCACGGGTTCTTCGTGGACATGGTCCGTGCGGCGACCCCTCAGGAGGAGCGCGCGTAAGCGCTCTGTGAGGGGTGGAGTTCGGGGGACCGGCCGCCCTCCCGGTAGGATCTGGGGCGATCGTTTCTGAAATGGGTTACGCGAAGGAGACAGGCGGATGTCCGGCCACTCTAAATGGGCTACGACGAAGCACAAGAAGGCCGTGATCGACGCCAAGCGCGGCAAACTCTTCGCGAAGCTGATCAAGAACGTCGAGGTCGCGGCGCGCATGGGCGGCGTCGACCTGGAGGGCAACCCGACGCTGTACGACGCCGTGCAGAAGGCGAAGAAGCAGTCGGTCCCGAACAAGAACATCGACTCCGCGATCAAGCGCGGTGGCGGCCTTGAGGCCGGCGGCGCCGAGTACGAGACGATCATGTACGAGGGCTACGGTCCCAACGGCGTCGCGGTGCTCATCGAGTGCCTCACCGACAACCGCAACCGTGCCGCGTCCGACGTCCGCGTCGCGATGACCCGCAACGGCGGCTCGATGGCCGACCCGGGTTCGGTGTCGTACCTCTTCAACCGCAAGGGCGTGGTGATCGTCCCCAAGGGCGAGCTGGCCGAGGACGACGTCCTGGGCGCGGTCCTGGACGCCGGCGCCGAGGAGGTCAACGACCTCGGTGAGTCCTTCGAGGTGCTCAGCGAGGCCACCGACCTGGTCGCGGTGCGCACCGCGCTCCAGGCGGCCGGCATCGACTACGACTCGGCCGAGGCCAACTTCGTCCCGACCATGCAGGTCGAGCTGGAGGAAGAGGGCGCGCGCAAGATCTTCAAGCTGATCGACGCCCTGGAGGACAGCGACGACGTGCAGAACGTCTTCGCCAACTTCGACGTGTCCGACGACGTCATGGCCAAGGTCGACGCCTGACGTTCGCGGGTTGACCGTTCGTACGACGGGCCGGCGGGGAACACACCCCGCCGGCCCGTCGGTTTGTCAGTGGCAGCCACTAACCTGCAGGAACGCAAGGAACAGACGACCGAACGACGGCGAGGGGCGGGGCCCGATGAAGGTGCTGGGGGTGGACCCGGGGCTGACGCGCTGCGGGGTCGGCGTGGTGGACGGGGTGGCCGGGCGGCCGCTGACCATGGTCGGCGTCGGCGTCGTGCGGACCCCGGCGGACGCCGACGTCGCCCACCGCCTGGTGCTCATCGAGCGCGGCCTGGAGGAGTGGCTCGACACCCACCGCCCCGAGTACGTCGCCGTGGAACGGGTCTTCAGCCAGCACAACGTCCGCACGGTCATGGGCACCGCCCAGGCCAGCGCGGTCGCCATGCTGTGCGCCGCCCGCCGTGGGCTGCCGGTCGCACTGCACACCCCCAGCGAGGTCAAGGCCGCGGTCACCGGCTCGGGGCGGGCCGACAAGGCGCAGGTCGGAGCGATGGTCACCCGTCTGCTGCGACTCTCCGCACCGCCCAAGCCGGCCGACGCCGCCGACGCCCTCGCCCTGGCCATCTGCCACATCTGGCGCGCGCCCGCGGTCAACCGCCTCCAGCAGGCCCAGGCCGCGGCCCGCCGCACCCCCGCTCCCGCACGCACCCTGAAGGGCACTCGATGATCGCCTTCGTCTCCGGCCCGGTCGCGGCCCTGGCACCGGACACCGCCGTCGTCGAGGTCGGCGGCGTCGGCATGGCCGTCCAGTGCACGCCGAACACCCTGTCCGGCCTCCGGCTCGGCGAGCACGCCAAGCTCGCCACCTCCCTCGTCGTGCGGGAGGACTCGCTGACCCTCTACGGCTTCGCCGACGACGACGAGCGCCAGACCTTCGAACTGCTGCAGACCGCCAGCGGGGTCGGCCCGCGACTGGCCCAGGCGATGCTCGCGGTGCATTCCCCGGACGCCCTGCGCCTGGCGGTCTCCACGGGCGACGAGAAGGCGCTGACGGCCGTGCCGGGCATCGGCAAGAAGGGCGCGCAGAAGCTGCTGCTGGAGTTCAAGGACCGGCTCGGCGCACCGATCGGCACGGCCCGTCCGGTGGCCGGGGCGACGGCACCGGCCGGTTGGCGCGATCAACTCCAGGCCGCGCTGGTCGGTCTGGGCTACGCCGCCCGGGAAGCCGACGAGGCGGTCGCCGCGGTGGCCCCGCAGGCCGAGGCGGCCGCCGCCGCGGGCGGCACTCCGCAGGTGCCGCAGTTGCTGAAGGCGGCGCTGCAGACCCTCAACCGCGCCCGATGACCGGCACCGCGCCCGCGCGCCCCCGACCGCACCACCACGCAGGCGGCCCGACCGCCCCGACCCCGCGAGGCAATCCGCAGTGAACTGGGACGACACCGCACCGTCCACCGCCGAGGAGACCGCCGGCGTCCCGGCCGACCGGCTGGTGGCGGCCGACGCGGACGGCGAGGAGAACGCCGTCGAGGCCGCGCTGCGGCCCAAGGACCTCGACGAGTTCGTGGGCCAGGAGCGGGTCCGCGAACAGCTCGACCTGGTGCTGAAGGCGGCCCGCGCCCGTGGCGCCACCGCCGACCACGTGCTGCTCTCCGGTGCACCCGGGTTGGGCAAGACCACCCTCTCCATGATCATCGCGGCCGAGATGGGCGCCCCGATCCGGATCACCTCCGGCCCCGCCATCCAGCACGCCGGCGACCTGGCGGCGATCCTCTCCTCCCTCCAGGAGGGCGAGGTCCTCTTCCTCGACGAGATCCACCGCATGTCCCGGCCCGCCGAGGAGATGCTCTACATGGCGATGGAGGACTTCCGGGTCGACGTGATCGTCGGCAAGGGGCCGGGCGCGACCGCCATCCCCCTGGAGCTCCCGCCGTTCACCCTGGTCGGCGCGACCACCCGGGCCGGTCTGCTGCCGCCGCCGCTGCGCGACCGGTTCGGCTTCACCGGCCACATGGAGTTCTACGCCCCGGTCGAGCTGGAGCGCGTCATCCACCGCTCGGCCGGCCTGCTCGACGTCGAGATAGAGCCGGAGGGCGCCGCCGAGATCGCCGGCCGCTCCCGGGGCACGCCCCGGATCGCCAACCGCCTGCTGCGCCGGGTCCGCGACTACGCCCAGGTCAAGGCCGACGGCGTGATCACCCGCGAGGTCGCCGCACAGGCCCTGGGGGTCTACGAGGTCGACGGTCGCGGGCTGGACCGGCTCGACCGCGCGGTGCTCACCGCCCTGCTCAAGCTGTTCGGCGGCGGCCCGGTGGGGCTGTCCACCCTGGCCGTCGCGGTGGGGGAGGAGCGTGAGACCGTGGAGGAGGTCGCCGAGCCCTTCCTGGTGCGGGAGGGACTGCTGGCCCGTACACCGCGCGGCCGGGTCGCGACCCCCGCGGCCTGGGCGCACCTCGGACTGGTGCCCCCGCAGCAAGCGGGCGGAAGCGGACAGCGTGGACTGTTCGAGGCATGACGGCGCGGAGACTCGCCCGGTCAGGAACTGCGGTGCGATGCTGGGCGTTGTTCCACTGGTGCGGACTCGCTTAGACTCCGCCGATGCCGCCCGTATGGACGGTATATCCACCTCTGTATATGAGACCGCGGAGAAGCGGTCGTGCGAAGGATTTCCGTCCCGTGAGTATCATGACTCTCCTTCCGTTCATCGTCCTCATCGGGGCCATGTTCCTGATGACGCGGTCCGCCAAGAAGAAGCAGGCGGCGGCCCAGCAGATGCGCGAAGAAATGCAGCCCGGCACCGGCGTCCGGACGATCGGCGGCATGTTCGCCACCGTCAAGGAGGTCCACGAGGAGACCGTCCTCCTGGAGGTCGCCCCCGGCGTGCACGCCCTCTACGCGAAGAACGCCATCGGCGCGGTACTCGCGGATGAGGAGTACAACCGCATCCTCGACGGTGCCGACCCGGTCGCCGGCGAGGAGGGCCCGGTCGTTCCGGACGACGTCTCGTCGCTGACCGGCGCCGAGGCCACCGAAAAGGGTGACGAGGCCGGCAAGATCGACCTGGGCAAGGCCGAGGCCGGCGACGCCGCCGAGCCCGCCGCCGACAAGGCCAAGGACGCCGAGGCTGACAAGGCGGAGAAAGCCGACAAGGCCGCCGAAGGTGACGCGGCGACCGCCGAGGGTGACGACGCCAAGGACGGCAAGAAGGCCGGCGGCGCCGACGCGAAGTAGTCCGTTGCGCAGCGGGGAGCCGCGGCACGTCCCCGATCGGACGCACCGCGGTTCCCGGACGGTCTAGGCTCCGGCGGGGGCACGTCCCCACAAGACTTCGTGGCCGCTCGGCAGACACCCCAGGCCGAGGGGTTGGACAGGGAGAAACGACAAGGTGGCAGCACCGAAGAAGGGCCGCAGGGCGCCCACGAGCCAGGGGCATCCAGGTCGCACCCTGATCCTGGTCCTCATCGCGATGGCGGCGCTGGTCGGAGGCATGTTCTACTCCGGCACGATGACGCCCCGACTGGGCATCGACCTGGCGGGTGGCACCAGCTTCACGTTGGCGGCGCAGAACCAGCCGGGCAAGCCCAACGCGATCAACGAGACCAACATGAACACCGCCGCCGGCATCATGGAGCGGCGGGTCAACGGTCTGGGTGTATCCGAGTCCGAGGTCCAGACGCAGGGCAGCAACCACATCATCGTGAACATCCCCAAGGGGACGGACGCGAAGCAGGCCCGCCAGCAGGTCGGCACCACCGCCCAGCTCGCGTTCCGACCGGTGCTGACCACCGCCGCGGGTGCCAAGACCCCCGAGCCCAAGCCCAGCCCCTCCGCGAGCGGCAAGGGCGGCGAGAAGGCCACCGGCGGCAAGGGCTCCTCGCCGACCCCGAGCGCCAGCGCCTCCACCCAGGGCCGTGCGGTCACGGACGCGCTGAAGAAGCCGGCCGCCTCGCCGTCGGCCTCCGCGTCGGACAAGCCCTCGGTGCCGCCGACGCCGCCCGCCCCCGGTGGCGCGGACGTCCCGCCGGCCGTGCAGAAGCAGTTCGCGGCACTGGACTGCTCCACCAAGGCGGGCCGCGCCCAGGCCGGTGAGCAGGCGGCCGGCACCAAGCCCACCGACCCGGTCGTGGCCTGCAAGGACGACGGTTCCCAGAAGTACGTGCTCGGCCCGGTCGGCGTCGAGGGCACGGACGTCAAGGACGCCAAGGCGGTCTTCGACAGCCAGCAGGGCCAGGGCTGGATCGTCCAGATGGACTTCACCTCGGACGGCGGCAAGAAGTTCGCGGACGTCACCGGCAAGCTCGCCGCCAAGGCGCAGCCGCAGAACCAGTTCGCGATCGTGCTGGACGGCGCGGTGGTCTCCGACCCGCGCGTCAGCGAGCGGCTCAACGGCGGCAACGCCACCATCTCCGGCGGTTTCACCCAGCAGTCCGCCGAGGACCTCGGCAACATGCTGTCCTACGGTGCCCTGCCGCTCTCCTTCAAGATCGACGACGAGACCACGGTCACCGCGGCGCTCGGCGGCGAGCAGCTGCACGCCGGCCTGATCGCCGGCGCCATCGGCCTCGCACTGGTCATCATCTACCTGGTCGCCTACTACCGCGGGCTGGCGCTGGTCGCGCTGGCGAGCCTCGGGGTCTCCGCGGTCCTGACCTACACGATCATGACGTTGCTCGGCCCGGGCATCGGGTTCGCGCTGAACCTCCCGGCGGTCTGCGGCGCCATCGTCGCCATCGGCATCACCGCCGACTCGTTCATCGTCTACTTCGAGCGGATCCGGGACGAGATCCGCGAGGGCCGCACGCTGCGGCCGGCCGTCGAGCGCGGTTGGCCGCGGGCCCGCCGCACCATCCTGGTCTCCGACTTCGTGTCGTTCCTGGCGGCCGCGGTGCTGTTCATCGTCACCGTCGGCAAGGTGCAGGGCTTCGCGTTCACCCTCGGCCTGACCACCCTCCTCGACGTGGTCGTGGTCTTCCTCTTCACCAAGCCGCTGATGACGCTGCTGGCCCGCCGGAAGTTCTTCTCCGAGGGGCACCCCTGGTCCGGCCTCGACCCCAAGCGCCTGGGCGCCAAGCCGCCGCTGCGCCGTCGTCGCACCGCCCCCAACCAGACGAAGGAGGCGTGAGATGTCGAAGCTCGGCAACCTCGGCGCCCGGCTCTACCGCGGTGAGGTCGGCTACGACTTCATCGGCAAGCGGAAGATCTGGTACGGGGTCTCGATCCTGATCACCATCACGGCCATCGTCGGCCTGGCGGTGCGCGGTCTGAACATGGGCATCGAATTCTCCGGCGGTGCGGTCTTCACCACCCCGAAGACCTCGGTCTCCACCGAGGAGGCCCAGCACCACGCCGAGTCGGCCGCCCCCGGCCACCAGGCGATGGTGCAGAAGCTGGGCGGCGGCGCGCTGCGCATCCAGATCAGCGGTCTGGACACCAAGCAGTCGCTGCCCGTCCAGGAGGAGATCGCCAAGGACCTCAAGGTCCCGGTCAAGGACGTCAACACCCAGCTGGTCGGCCCGAGTTGGGGCGAGCAGATCGCCAACAAGGCGTGGCTGGGCCTGGGGATCTTCATGGTCCTGGTGGTGCTCTACCTCGCCGTCGCCTTCGAGTGGCGGATGGCGGTGGCCGCACTGGTCGCCCTGATCCACGACCTGACGATCACCGTCGGCGTCTACGCGCTGGTCGGCTTCGAGGTCACCCCGGGCACGGTCATCGGTCTGCTCACCATCCTCGGTTACTCGCTGTACGACACCGTCGTCGTCTTCGACAGCCTCAAGGAAGCCTCCAAGGACATCACCAAGCAGACCCGCTTCACCTACAGCGAGATCGCCAACCGCAGCATCAACGGCACCCTGGTGCGGTCGATCAACACCACCGTCGTGGCGCTGCTCCCGGTCGCCGGTCTGCTGTTCGTCGGCGGTGGCGTGCTGGGCGCGGGCATGCTGAACGACATCTCGCTGGCGCTGTTCGTGGGTCTGGCCGCCGGCGCCTACTCGTCGATCTTCATCGCGACGCCGCTGGTCGCCGACCTGAAGAACCGCGAGCCGCAGATGAAGGCGCTGGCCAAGCGGGTCGCCGCCAAGCGTGCCTCGGCCGCGGCCAAGGAGGCGGCCCGCCAGGAGGGCGGCGACGCCGAGGTGGACGGGGGAGCCGAGGAGGACGCCGAGGGCGCCGCCGTCGTCGGCCCGCGCACCCAGCCCGAGCCCCGCAACCGCGGCGGCCGCGGGCGCCCGTCGGGGAGGCGTCGATGAGCGTCCCCGCCGAGCTGCGCGAGCTGCTGCTGAGCCGGATCTCGGACGTCCCGGACTACCCGCAGCCGGGGGTGGTCTTCAAGGACATCACCCCGCTGCTCGCCGACCCGACCGCGTTCCGCGCCCTGACCGACGCCTTCGTCGACCTGTGCGAGCGCTTCCGGGTGGACAAGGTGGTGGGCCTGGAGGCCCGCGGCTTCATCCTCGCGGCACCGGTCGCGGTGGCCGCCGGCGTCGGCTTCGTCCCGGTCCGCAAGGCCGGCAAGCTGCCCGGCGCGACGCTGGGCCAGGCGTACGAGCTGGAGTACGGCACCGCCGAGATCGAGATCCACGCCGGTGCGCTGGCGCCCGGCGACCGCGTCCTGGTGATCGACGACGTGCTCGCCACCGGCGGCACAGCGGACGCGTCGCTGCAGCTCATCCGCCGGGCCGGCGCCGAGGTGGCGGGCCTGGCGGTGCTGCTGGAGCTGGGCTTCCTGGACGGCCGGCAGCGGCTGGAGCCGGGGCTGAAGGGCGCTCCGCTGGAGGCCCTGATCACGGTCTGAGCCGCCGCCGGCACGGTCCGGCGCCCGTACGGGAGCAGCGGGGGCATCCGGAACATTCCGGGTGCCCCCGCTGCTGTGTCATGTACGGACCCATGGCCGCGCGGCAGCCATGGCCATGGGCTCGATACCATGGCACCCCGGCCGCTTCGAGGTCCTGGGGTCCGTACCCGCATGAGGAGTGCCCTTGCCAGACGAGGCTCAGCCGCTCTCCCCCGGACCGCGTCCGGCGGAAACCCCCGCCGAACGCCCGGACGAGCCGAAGCCGCAGCCCGCGGTTTCCTCCGACGCGCCGCAGCCCGAACGACCGGACGCGGCCGACGGCACCGCCGCGCCCGCCGCGCCCCAGGGCCCCACCGGCCGGTCCCGTCCGGCTCCCGCGCCGCAGCCGCCGGGCAGATCGCTGTCGACCACCTCGGCCGGCCGCTCCGGCTCGCCCAACCGCGTCCGGGCCCGCCTCGCCCGGCTGGGAGTGCAGCGCTCCAGCCCGTACAACCCGGTCCTCGAACCGTTGTTGCGGGCCGTCCGCAGCAACGACCCCAAGATCGAGACCGCCACACTGCGCCAGGTCGAGCGGGCCTACCAGGTCGCCGAGCGCTGGCACCGCGGCCAGAAGCGCAAGAGCGGTGACCCGTACATCACCCACCCGCTCGCGGTCACCACCATCCTCGCCGAGCTGGGCATGGACCCGGCGACGCTGATGGCGGGGCTGCTGCACGACACGGTCGAGGACACCGAGTACGGGCTCGACACCCTGCGCAGGGACTTCGGTGACCAGGTCGCGCTGCTCGTCGACGGCGTCACCAAGCTGGACCGGGTCAAGTTCGGCGAGGCCGCGCAGGCCGAGACGGTCCGCAAGATGGTCGTGGCGATGGCCAAGGACCCGCGGGTGCTCGTCATCAAGCTCGCGGACCGGCTCCACAACATGCGCACCATGCGCTACCTCAAGCGGGAGAAGCAGGAGAAGAAGGCCCGCGAGACGCTGGAGATCTACGCCCCGCTGGCGCACCGGCTGGGCATGAACACCATCAAGTGGGAGCTGGAGGACCTCGCGTTCGCGATCCTCTACCCCAAGATGTACGACGAGATCGTCCGGCTGGTCGCCGAGCGCGCACCCAAGCGCGACGAGTACCTGGCGGTCGTCACCGACGAGGTGCAGGCCGACCTGCGCTCCGCGCGCATCAAGGCCACCGTCACCGGCCGGCCGAAGCACTACTACAGCGTCTACCAGAAGATGATCGTGCGCGGCCGCGACTTCGCCGAGATCTACGACCTGGTGGGCATCCGCGTCCTCGTCGACACGGTCCGGGACTGCTACGCGGCCCTGGGCACCATCCACGCGCGGTGGAACCCGGTCCCCGGCCGGTTCAAGGACTACATCGCGATGCCCAAGTTCAACATGTACCAGTCGCTGCACACGACGGTGATCGGTCCCAGCGGCAAGCCCGTCGAACTCCAGATCCGCACCTTCGACATGCACCGGCGCGCCGAGTACGGCATCGCCGCGCACTGGAAGTACAAGCAGGAGGCGGTCGCCGGTGCCTCCAAGGTGCGCACCGACGCGCCCAAGAGCAGCGGCAAGGGCGTCGGCCAGGACACCGTCAACGACATGGCCTGGCTGCGGCAGTTGCTGGACTGGCAGAAGGAGACCGAGGACCCGGGCGAGTTCCTGGAGTCGTTGCGCTTCGACCTGTCCCGCAACGAGGTCTTCGTCTTCACGCCCAAGGGCGACGTGATAGCGCTGCCGGCCGGCGCCACCCCGGTCGACTTCGCCTACGCGGTGCACACCGAGGTCGGCCACCGCACCATAGGCGCGCGGGTCAATGGCCGCCTGGTGCCGCTCGAATCGACGCTGGACAACGGCGACTTGGTGGAGGTCTTCACCTCCAAGGCGCCCGGCGCGGGGCCGTCCCGCGACTGGCTCAGCTTCGTGAAGTCCCCGCGCGCCCGCAACAAGATCCGCGCGTGGTTCTCCAAGGAGCGCCGCGATGAGGCCATCGAGCAGGGCAAGGACGCCATCGCGCGGGCCATGCGCAAGCAGAACCTGCCGATCCAGCGGATCCTGACCGGCGACTCCCTGGTGACCCTGGCGCACGAGATGCGCTACCCGGACATCTCCTCGCTCTACGCCGCCATCGGCGAGGGCCACGTCGCCGCGCAGGGCGTCGTCCAGAAGCTGGTGCAGGCGCTCGGCGGACAGGACGAGGCCACCGAGGACATCGCCGAGTCGACGCCGATCCGGCCGCGCTCCAAGCGCCGGTCCAGCGCGGACCCGGGCGTGGTCGTCAAGGGCGTGGACGACGTGTGGGTCAAGCTGGCCCGCTGTTGCACGCCGGTGCCCGGCGACCCCATCATCGGGTTCGTCACCCGCGGCAGCGGCGTCTCGGTGCACCGCGCCGACTGCGTGAACGTGGACTCGCTGTCCCGCCAGCCCGAGCGGATCCTGGAAGTCGAGTGGGCGCCCACCCAGTCGTCGGTCTTCCTCGTCGCCATCCAGGTGGAGGCGCTGGACCGCTCCCGGCTGCTGTCGGACGTCACCCGGGTGCTGTCCGACCAGCACGTCAACATCCTCTCGGCGGCGGTGCAGACCTCCCGCGACCGGGTCGCCACCTCCCGCTTCACCTTCGAGATGGGCGACCCCAAGCACCTGGGGCACGTCCTGAAGGCGGTGCGGGGCGTGGAGGGGGTCTACGACGTCTACCGCGTGACCTCGGCCCGCCGGCCCTGACCGGGGCGCGGGGGCGGCCGTCGGGCGGCTCCCGCCCCCGCCCGCAACGCGAAACGGCCCGCCGGGAATCCCCGGCGGGCCGCTTCGCTGTCGTGCGGCCGGATCAGCCGCCGAACTCCTCCAGGCCCTTGAGCGCCTGGTCCAGCAGCGCCTTGCGGCCCTCCAGCTCCCGGCCGAGCTTGTCGGCCTTGGCGGTGTTGCCGGCCGTCCGCGCCGCGTCGATCTGCTTCTGGAGCTTGTCGACGGCGTCCTGGAGCTGGCCGGTCAGCCCCGCGGCGCGCGCCCGCGCCTCAGGGTTGGTCCGCCGCCACTCGGTCTCCTCGGCGTCCTGGATGGCCCGCTCGACGGCGTGCATCCGGCCCTCGATCTTGGGACGGGCGTCCCGCGGCACGTGGCCGATGGCCTCCCACCGCTCGTTGATGCCCCGGAACGCGGCCCGGGCCGCCTTCAGGTCGGTGACCGGGAGCAGCTTCTCCGCCTCGGCGGCCAGCTCCTCCTTGCGGGTCAGGTTCTCCTGCTGCTCGGCGTCGCGCTCCGCGAAGACCTCGGTGCGCGCCTGGAAGAAGACGTCCTGCGCGCCGCGGAAGCGGTTCCACAGGTCGTCCTCGTGCTCGCGCTGGGCGCGGCCGGCGGCCTTCCAGTCCTGCATCAGCTCGCGGTAGCGGGCGGCGGTGGTCCCCCAGTCCGTGGAGCCGGACAGCGACTCGGCCTCGGCGACCAGCTTCTCCTTGGCCTTACGGGCCTCCTCGCGCTGCGCGTCCAACGTGGCGAAGTGCGCCTTGCGCCGCTTGGAGAACGCCGACCGGGCGTGCGAGAAGCGGTGCCACAGCTCGTCGTCGGTCTTGCGGTCCAGGCGCGGCAGGCCCTTCCAGGTGTCCACCAGTGCCCGCAGCCGTTCGCCGGCCGCCCGCCACTGCTCGCTGGCGGCCAGCTCCTCGGCCTCGACGACCAGCTTCTCCTTGGCCTCGCGGGCCTCGTCGGACTGCCGGGCCTTCGCCGCCCGGCGCTCCTCGCGCCGCGACTCGACCGCACTGACGAGGGCGTCCAGTCGCTTCTTCAGCGCCTCGAGGTCACCCACCGCGTGGTGCTCGTCGACCTGCTGGCGCAGGTGGTCGATCGCGATCTGGGCGTCCTTCGCCGAGAGGTCGGTGGTCCTGACCCGTCGCTCCAGGAGGCCGATCTCCACGACCAGGCCCTCATACTTGCGCTCGAAGTAGGCGAGGGCCTCTTCGGGAGTGCCCGCCTGCCACGATCCGACGACCTGCTCTCCGTCGGCGGTACGCACGTACACGGTCCCCGTCTCATCGACGCGGCCCCACGGGTCGCTGCTCACAGCGCCTCCTCAACATGATGCCGACGCGGGCCCGTGGCCCCCCGGCATCGTCCACAGTTTCTGTCCGTCGGGGCAGCGCCCCGACCGGTCCGACGGGCTGCATTGCGGTGAGGGTGGCAGGCCGTCGGATCAGGCACCCTACACAACGCCAATCTAGGCGACCGGCGGTCGGCTGTCCGCATCCAGCACGACCGAAATTCGGCGGGGGCGACCGAGCGTTCCCCCGTACCGGCCACCACGAATCAGGATTTCCGAACCACCGCCCCGTTGAGGACGACGGTGGCGTTGGGCGCGGTGTTGCCGGTCGCCGGATCGGGACGCGAACCGGCGGCGGCGATCTTCTTCAGGACGTCCATCCCCCCGGTGATCCGCCCGAACGGCGTGTAGTTCGGGGGCAGCGGGCTGTCCTGGTAGACGAGGAAGAACTGACTGCCGCCGGAATTGCGGGTCTTGGGGTCGGTGCCGTCGTAGCGGTTGGCCATGGCGACCGTGCCCGCCGGGTAGACGTCGCCCTTCAGACGCGGGTCCTTGAGGTTCTCGTCCGGGATCGTGTAGCCGGGCGTGCCCTCGCCGGTGCCCTTGGGGTCGCCGCACTGCAGCACGTAGATCCGCTGGTCGACCAGGCGGTGGCAGCGGCTGTGGTCGAAGTACCCCTGCCCGGCCAGGAACGCGAACGAGTTGACGGTGTGCGGCGCCTTGGCCGCGTCCATGGTGAAGGTGATCCGCCCGCAGGTGGTGGCCAGCTCGGCGGTGTACGACGCCGAGGCGTCGACGGTCATCGCCGGCTCCTTCGGCCAGGTCTTCTTCGACGGCGTGCCCGGGGCGGGCCGGCCGCACGGGTCGGCGGTCGCGGACGGAGCCGGGGCGGCGTCGTCGGTGGTGCCCTTCCGGTCGCCGCCGATCAGCGTGACGGAGGCGTACGCGGTGGCGCCCGCGGCCAGCGCGACCGCCACGACGCCGGCGACGATCAGGTTGCGGCGCTTGGTGCGCCGCACGGACGCGTTGCGCCGCTGCTGCTGGCGCGCGAACTTCTGCCGGGCGAGCTCGCGCCGCCGCCGGTCCTTGCTGACCACCGGTCGTCTCCTTGTCCTCAGCGTCCTCAGCCTCGATCGCGGCCGTCTGCCGTGGCCGTACCGTATACGGGTTCGCCCTGCCGGGAGTCCCGCCGGTAGGCTCTGGAGCTGCCGAGATGTTCCGGGCGCGGTCCCGCAGACCCGCCCCCGCCGATCCTTAAGGACGAACGTGCTGATTGCCGGGTTCCCCGCCGGGGCCTGGGGGACCAACTGCTACTTGGTCGCCCCCGCCGCCGGCGAGGAGTGCGTGATCATCGACCCGGGCCACCAGGCCGCCCAAGGCGTCGAGGAAGCGCTCGCGAAGCATCGGCTCAAGCCCGTCGCGGTGATCCTCACCCACGGCCACCTCGACCACGTCGCGTCGGTCGTCCCGGTGTGCGGTGCGCACGACGTCCCCGCCTGGATCCACCCCGAGGACCGCTTCATGATGAGCGATCCGGAGAAGGCGCTTGGCCGGTCCGTCGGTCGGCAGCTGATGGGCGAGCTGACCGTGGGCGAGCCGGACGACGTCAAGGAGTTGACCGACGGCGGCGTCCTGGAGCTGGCCGGGATGGAGTTCTCGGTCGCGCACGCCCCGGGCCATACCAAGGGGTCGGTGACCTTCCGGATGCCCGAGCAGGCGGACGTTCCGCCGGTCTTCTTCTCGGGCGACCTGCTGTTCGCCGGCTCCATCGGACGCACCGACCTGCCCGGCGGCGACTCCGCCGAGATCCTCCGGTCGCTGGCACGCGTGTGCCTGCCCCTGGAGGACTCCACCGTCGTCCTGTCCGGCCACGGCCCCCAGACCACCATCGGCCACGAGCGCGCCACCAACCCCTTCCTCAGGCAGGTGGCCGCCGGCCTCGGAGACGGCACCCCGACCGCCGCTCCGCGACGAGGAATGTGACGAGAACCTTCCGTGAGCACCTTTCAGGCACCCAAGGGCACCTACGACCTGATCCCGCCGTCGTCCGCGACGTTCCTCGCGGTGCGCGAGGCGATCGCCGCACCCCTGCGGAACTCCGGGTACGGCTACATCGAGACGCCCGGCTTCGAGAACGTCGAGCTGTTCGCGCGCGGTGTCGGTGAGTCCACCGACATCGTCACCAAGGAGATGTACGCCTTCGAGACCAAGGGCGGCGACAAGCTCGCGCTCCGTCCCGAGGGCACCGCCTCCACGCTGCGCGCCGCGCTGGAGGCCAACCTCCACAAGGGCGGCAACCTCCCCGTCAAGCTCTGGTACTCCGGCTCGTACTACCGCTACGAGCGCCCGCAGAAGGGCCGCTACCGGCACTTCTCGCAGGTCGGTGCCGAGGCGATCGGCGTCGAGGACCCGGCGCTGGACGCCGAGCTGATCATCCTGGCCCACCAGTCGTACCGCTCGCTGGGGCTCAGAGACTTCCGGATCCTGCTCAACTCGCTGGGCGACAAGGAGTGCCGTCCCGTCTACCGCGCCGCGCTCCAGGACTTCCTGCGCGGGCTGGAGCTGGACGAGGAGACCCGCCGCAGGATCGAGATCAACCCGCTGCGCGTCCTGGACGACAAGCGGGAGTCGGTCCAGGAGCAGCTGATCGGCGCGCCGATGCTGCGCGACTACCTCTGCGAGGCGTGCAAGGCGTACCACGAGCAGGTGCGCGAGCTGCTGACCGCGGCGGGCGTGGCCTTCGAGGACGACCCGAAGCTGGTCCGCGGCCTGGACTACTACACCCGCACCACCTTCGAGTTCGTCCACGACGGCCTGGGTTCGCAGTCCGCGGTGGGCGGCGGCGGGCGCTACGACGGCCTCTCGGAGATGATCGGCGGGCCCGCGCTGCCGTCCGTCGGATGGGCGCTGGGCGTCGACCGCACGGTGCTGGCCCTGGAGGCCGAGGGCATCACCCTCGACCTGCCGCCGGCCACGGCCGTCTACGCGGTCCCGCTCGGCGAGGAGGCCCGTCGGGTGCTGTTCGGCAAGGTCACCGAGTTGCGGCTGGCCGGGGTCGCCACCGACTTCGCCTACGGCGGCAAGGGCCTGAAGAACGCCATGAAGTCCGCCAACCGCTCCGGCGCGCGGCTGGCCCTGGTCGCCGGCGAGCGGGACCTGGCCGAGGGCCTGGTGCAGCTCAAGGACCTGCAGAGCGGCGAGCAGAGTGCGGTCGCGCTCGACGCGGTGGTCGACGAGGTCCGGCGGGCGCTGGCCTGAGCCGGCGGACACCGACCCCGCAGGGGCCCGGACGGCAGCGCGCCGTCCGGGCCCCCGCGCGTCAACACCGGTACGCGCAATCACCCCGGATCCGCCCTGAGCACCCCGGGTTCACAGGGACGTGCGGCACAATGAAGGACGCGGCCGGGACCGCCGGCCTCGCCCCCACCTCCCACGGGACAGACGGAACGGCCCTATGACGACGACAGCGCTTGACGACGTGTCCACCGACGACGACCGCGCGAGCGCCGCGGAGACCATCGGCTCCGGTCGCGGCCTCGCCCTGCTCCTGGTGATCACCGGTGCGCTCGGTGGCCTGGCCGCCTGGATCATCACCCTGGACAAGTTCGAGCTGTTGAAGGACCCGAACTTCAAGCCGGCCTGCAGCCTGAACCCGATCATCTCCTGCGGCAGCGTCATGCAGAGCAAGCAGGCGGAGGTCTTCGGCTTCCCCAACCCGATGGCCGGCCTGGTCGGGTTCGCCGTGGTCATCGCGATCGGCATGGCGCTGCTGGCCGGCGCCCGGTTCCGCCGCTGGTACTGGCTCGGCCTCAACGTGGGCACCCTGCTCGCCGCGGTCTTCTGCATGTGGCTGATGTCCCAGTCGCTGTACGAGATCAACGCGCTCTGCCTGTGGTGCACGTTGACCTGGTGCGTGACCATCCTGATGTTCTGGTACACCACCGTGCACAACCTCAAGCACGGCATCCTCCCGGCGCCCCGGGGCCTGCGCGACGCGGTCGTGGAGTTCCACTGGGTGGTTCCGGTGCTCTGGTACGGCGTGATCGCCCTGCTGATCCTGACCCGCTGGTGGTCGTACTGGAGCAGCCTGCTCTGAGCCCTCCGGGGACGTCCCGGACGTCTCCGCACCGCTGCCGCGCCCCGCGCCCCGGCCCGCCGACCCCGGCGGACGGGGCGTTGTCAGTGGTGTGGCATAGGCTCCGTAGACGTGGAGCCCGACCTGTTCACCGCCGCTGCGGAAGACCGTCAGGAGAGGGACCCCGCGGGGTCGCCTCTCGCCGTACGCATGCGTCCGCGCACCCTCGACGAGGTCGTGGGACAGCAGCACCTGCTCAAGCCCGGCTCGCCGCTGCGGCGGTTGGTGGGGGAGGGCAACGGCGGCCCGGCCGGCCCGTCGTCGGTGTTCCTGTGGGGGCCGCCCGGCATCGGCAAGACGACCCTGGCGTACGTCGTCAGCCAGGCGACCAACAAGCGCTTCGTCGAGCTTTCGGCGATCACGGCCGGCGTCAAGGAGGTGCGGGCGGTCATCGACGGCGCCCGCCGCGCCTCGGGCGGCTACGGCAAGGACACCGTCCTCTTCCTCGACGAGATCCACCGCTTCAGCAAGGCCCAGCAGGACTCCCTGCTGCCCGCGGTGGAGAACCGCTGGGTGACGCTGATCGCCGCCACGACCGAGAACCCGTACTTCTCGGTGATCTCCCCGCTGCTCTCCCGCTCGTTGCTGCTGACCCTCGAACCGCTCACCGACGACGACCTGCGGGGGCTGCTGCACCGGGCGTTGACCGCCGAGCGGGGGCTCGGCGGGGCGGTCACCCTCCCCGAGGACAGCGAGGCGCACCTGCTGCGGATCGCGGGGGGCGACGCCCGGCGGGCGCTGACGGCGCTGGAGGCGGGGGCCGGTTCCGCGCTGGCGAAGGGGGAGCCGGCGGTCACCCTCCAGACGCTGGAGGAGGCGGTGGACCGCGCGGCGGTGAAGTACGACCGGGCCGGCGACCAGCACTACGACGTCGCCAGCGCCCTGATCAAGTCCATCCGCGGTTCCGACGTCGACGCCGCGCTGCACTACCTGGCGCGGATGATCGAGGCGGGGGAGGATCCGCGGTTCATCGCCCGGCGCTTGATGATCTCCGCGAGTGAGGACATCGGCCTGGCCGATCCGTCGGCGTTGCAGACCGCGGTGGCCGCGGCCCAGGCGGTGGCGCTGATCGGCTTCCCCGAGGCCCGGATCACGCTGAGCCAGGCGACCATCGCGCTCGCCCTCGCCCCGAAGTCGAACGCCGCGTACCTGGCGATAGACGCCGCGCTGGCGGACGTCCGGGCCGGCAAGGCCGGGCCGGTGCCCGCGCACCTGCGCGACGGCCACTACAAGGGCGCCCAGAAGCTCGGTCACGGCCAGGGGTACCAGTACCCGCACGACCTGCCGGGCGGCATCGCGGCCCAGCAGTACGCCCCGGACGCGGTGCACGGCACGCGCTACTACACCCCCACCCGGCACGGGGCCGAGGCGCGCTACGCCGACGTCGCCGAGCGGGTCCGCGACCGGCTGCGCGGCGAGCACGGCGACTGACCGGGGTGCGGCCGGCGGGGCCGTGGGCGGCCGGTCAGCTGGCCGCGGCCTCGAAGAGCACGTGCATCGCCCGGCGCAGTTCGACGACGTCCCGGACCGGTTCGGGGAAGTCGAAGCGGGCGTCGAAGGTCCGGCGTTCGCCGTCGGTGAAGCGGACCCGCAGCCCGAAGCGGTCCAGGCCCACCGGGACGGCGTCCTCCCGCAGCCCGCAGACCTCGCCGCGCTCGCCGAGCAGCGCGCACAGCCCGCGGACCTGTTCGGCGTGTGCCGCGTGCAGGTGCTGGAGCAGCTCCGCCTCGTGGGCGACGAGCGGGTCGGGCGCCGCGCCGGCGAACTCCTCCGGCTCGAAGGACTCCGCGCCCCACAGGTCGTCCACCGCACCCTCGCCGACCTCCAGGCGCAGCAGCGTCCACGCGGGGCGCCCGTACTGGCCCGGGGCCGGGTCGGCGGCGAGCGCCTCGCCGATGCCGAGCAGCTCGCCGACCGGGTGTCGCTCGGCGAGCAGCATCGCGGCCCGGGCGCGCTGCTCGTTGCGCACCGGGGTGAGCCAGCCGGCCACCCAGGCGCGACCGCGGATCCGGTGGGGCACCGAGACGGGCGCCACGTCCGTGATCTCCATCACGGCCGGCAGGTCGTCGTCCTGGGCGTGCGACGCCGCCCGGGCGGCCGCGGAGTCCCCAGGAACCAGTAGCAGCACGTCTCCTTCGGGCGTCACCGTCCGGCAGACGGGAGCCGAGAGGCCGGTCTCGTCGGGGTCCTGGACTCCGGGGATGTCGAGCGAGCCCATACCATTGGACTCGACGAGTGTGCGTACGCGCTCAGCCGCCGAGGGCCGCTGGGCGTCTTCCACGGGACGCGGCTGACCCGTCCCGGTGCTGTCTGCGCCGGGCAGGGGGATCCCAGGTCGAAACATGCGTTCTCCTCGCGCTAAGGTAAGCCTCACCTAACTTACATGGAGGAACGTTCCACGTGAACCAGTCGCGTCCCAAGGTCAAGAAGTCCCGTGCGCTCGGCATCGCGCTGACGCCGAAGGCCGTCAAGTACTTCGAGGCCCGTCCCTACCCGCCCGGCGAGCACGGCCGTGGCCGCAAGCAGAGCAGTGACTACAAGGTCCGACTGCTGGAGAAGCAGCGTCTGCGCGCGCAGTACGACATCAGCGAGCGCCAGATGGCTCGTGCCTACGACCGCGCTCGGAAGGTCGAAGGCAAGACGGGCGAGGCCCTGATCGTCGAGCTTGAGCGCCGTCTGGACGCGCTCGTCCTGCGTTCGGGCCTGGCCCGGACCATCTACCAGGCCCGCCAGATGGTGGTCCACGGCCACATCTCGGTCAACGACCGCAAGGTCGACAAGCCGTCCTTCCGCGTCCGCCCCGGCGACGTGGTGATGGTCCGCGAGCGCAGCCGTGACAAGCACCCCTTCCAGGTGGCCCGCGAGGGTGGCTACGCCCCCGACGGCGAGACCCCGCGCTACCTGGAGGTCAACCTCCAGGCGCTGGCGTTCCGCCTCGACCGGGACCCCAACCGCAAGGAGATCCCGGTGATCTGCGACGAGCAGCTCGTCGTCGAGTACTACGCCCGCTGATCCACTCGGCAGGCGCACCGCTCAGCCCGCCGGCTCCCCTCCGCTCGCGGACGGGGAGGCGGCGGGCCGGTGCGGAGCGGGTGCGGTGATCCGCAGCCGCCCGCGCGGGCCCGGGACGCCGTCCGCAGGCTTGAGGATCCGCGCCACCGCCGCGTCCAGGTCCAGCTGCCCGCCGGCCCGCCGGCAGCGCTCGTAGCGCGCCGCGCCCAGTCGCTCCCGGGCCTGTTGCTCGCACAGCGCGTGCGGCTGGTCGAAGTGCCGCGAGCCGAACAGCGGCAGCCCCACCGAGCCCCAGAGCCGGCCCGCCGCGCCCTGGAGCACCGCGGCCTCCGCCGCGTCGCCCTCGCCCAGCGTCACCAGGGCCAGCAGCTCGATCGCCAGCACCGCGCCCAGCAGGTCGTGGAAGGAATGGTCGATCGCCAGCGCCTCCGTGAGCAGTTCGCGGGCCCGACCGCCCTCCCCGCGTGACCACGCCGCGTACCCCAGTACGAACAGGGCGTACGCCAGGGTCCAGCGCTCCCCGTGGTCCCCGCACACCTCCCGGACGTCCTCGCACAACCGCACCGCGTCGTCCAGCTCGCCCTGGAAGGCCACCGCCATCGCCAGCTCGACCTGTCCCATGAGCACGTTGCTGTTGAGCTCGCCGATCTCCCGGTAGCGGTGCAGGGCCCCGCGCAGCAGCGTCTCGGCGCGCGGCATGTCGTCGCAGACCAGCGCCAGGCAGCCGGTGCGGTGCAGCGCGTAGGCGGCGGCCGTGGCGTTGCCGGTCCGTTCGGCCTCCTCGCGGCACTCCTGGAGCATGCCCAGCGCCCCCACCGTGTCGCCCTGGAGCACCGCCACGTAGCCGGCCACCCACAACGCCTTCAGGCGGGCGTCGTCGTGGCCGCCGTCCAGTTCCAGCGCCCGGTCCAGCCAGTACCTGCCTTCGGACAGGCGACCGCAGCCCACCCAGTAGAACCACAGCGTGCCGGCCAGGTACTGGCCGAGGTGGGTGTCCCGGGGGCTCTCCAGGCTGTGTTCCAGCGCGACCCGCAGATTGGGCAGGTCGGCGTCGATCCGGGCGGCGATCTCGGCCTGCCGGGCACTGAACCAGTCCAGCTCGCACCAGGTCGCCAGCCCCAGGTACCAGTCGCGGTGCCGGTGGCGCAGCCGTTCGCCGTCCCCCGCCGCCGCCAGCCAGTCCGAGCCGTACGCCCGCACGGTGTCCAACATCCGGTAGCGCACCCCGGCCGCGGCCTCCTCCCGGACGAGCACCGACTGGGCGACCAACTCGCCGATGACGTCGAGGAGTTCGTCGACCGGAAGCTCCGGTCCCGAGCAGACGTACTCGGCCGCCTCCAGGTCGAACGGCCCGGCGAACACCGACAGCCGCGTCCACAGCAACCGCTCGGCGGGGGTGCACAGCTCGTGGCTCCAGCCGATCGCGGTGCGCAGCGTCCGGTGGCGCGCCGGCGTCCCGCGGGCGGTGCCGATCAGCAGCCGGAAGCGGTCGTCGAGCCGCTGCACCACCTGCTCCAGCGAGAGCGCCCGCAGTCGCCCGGCGGCCAGTTCCAGTGCCAGCGGGATGCCGTCCAGGCGGCGGCACAACTCGCTGACCGCCGGCTCGTCGGCGGGCCCGACGGTGAAGCCGGTCAGCACGGCGGCGGCCCGGTCGGCGAAGAGCGCGGCGGCGTCGGACCCGCCCATCGGCGGCACCGACAGGGTCTGCTCGCCGGGCAGTTCCAGCGGGCGGCGGCCGGCGGCCAGCACCCGCAGCCCGGGGGCCCGCCGCAGCAACTCGGCGGTCAACTCGGCGCAGTCGTCGACCAGGTGCTCGTAGCCGTCGAGGACGAGCAGCGCCTCGCGGTCGGCGAGGTGGGCGCCGAGCGCCGTGCGCACCGGTCGGCCGGAGTGGTCGGCCAGCGCCAGGGCCTCGGCGACCGCGTGGTCCAGCAGGTGTGCCTCGTGCAGCGTGGACACCTCCACCAGCCACACTCCGTCGCAGAAGCGATCCTGCAAGATCGCTGCGCTGTGTCGGGCGAGCCGGGACTTGCCCACGCCGCCCACGCCGATGAGGGTGACGAGCCGGCCGGTGGACAGATGCCGGTCGAGCGCGGCGAGTTCGTCCGCGCGGCCGACGAAGCGGTTCAACTCGGCGGGGAGGTTCCCGCGGGCCCGCGGGCGCGGGGCGGAGCGGCGGGCGGTGGGGCCAGGGCGCGTGAGGCGTCGCATGGCACACGGAGCGTACTCGTGGCGATGCAGACCGTACAATCACCCCTTCCGGTGCCCCGGTCCGGACCGGGAGCACGGTACGGACGGACAGTCACGGCGCGATAAGGTCAAGGTTGCCGTTCGAGCAGGACGAGACCAGACCAGAGCAGACCAGTCGGAGTGTGGTGCCAGCGTGTCCGGTGGAGAGGTGGCCGGGATCCTCGTGGCCGTCTTCTGGGCGATCCTCGTGTCGTTCCTCGCCCTCGTGCTGGTGAGGCTCGCACAGACCCTCAAGGCGACCACGAAGATGGTGACCGAGGTGTCCGAGCAGGCGGTTCCGCTCCTGGCCGACGCGTCCGCGACCGTCCGCTCCGCGCACACCCAGCTCGCCCGCGTCGACGCCATCGCCGCCGACGTGCAAGAGGTCACCGCCAACGCCTCCGCGCTCTCCTCGACCGTCTCCACCGCATTCGGCGGACCGCTGGTCAAGGTCGCGGCGTTCGGCTACGGCGTGCGACGGGCGATCGGCAAGAAGGGCCTGCCCGAGCCGGACCGCACCGTCGTCGGCCGCACCCTGCCCGGCGCCCGCCGCGGCCGGCGCCGCTCCCGTCGCTCCAAGGACTGATCACCGCGATGTTCCGCCGCGCATTCTGGTTCACCACCGGCGCCGCCGCCGGGGTGTGGGCCACCAACAAGGTCCACCAAAAGCTGCGCAAGCTGCAGCCCGACAGCCTCGCCGCGCAGGCCGCGGACAAGGCCGTCGAGACCGGAAACCGGTTGCGTCAATTTGCATTGGACGTACGGGCCGGAATGGCGGACCGTGAAGAGCAACTGCACGACGCCCTCGGGCTCGCGGAGCCCGCCGAGGCGCGCGAGCTGCCCGCACCGCGCCGCGCGGTGCTCCACACGTCGTACCGAACCACGAGAACCCCCGGGCTGACCGGACCGACCGGAAATGAGGACCACTGATGGAGTCGGCTGAAATCCGCCGCCGCTGGCTGCGCTTCTTCGAAGAGCGCGGGCACACCGTCGTGCCGTCGGCGTCGCTCATCGCGGACGACCCGACGCTGCTCCTGGTCCCGGCGGGCATGGTCCCCTTCAAGCCGTACTTCCTCGGCGAGGTCAAGCCCCCGTTCAAGACCGCCACCAGCGTCCAGAAGTGCGTGCGCACGCCGGACATCGAAGAGGTCGGCAAGACCACCCGGCACGGCACGTTCTTCCAGATGTGCGGCAACTTCTCCTTCGGCGACTACTTCAAGGAAGGCGCGATCAAGTACGCCTGGGAGCTGCTGACGTCTCCCGTGGCGGAGGGTGGTTACGGCCTGGAGCCCGAGAAGCTCTGGATCACCGTCTACCTGGACGACGACGAGGCCGAGCGGATCTGGCACGAGGTCGTCGGGGTGCCCAAGGAGCGCATCCAGCGTCTGGGCAAGAAGGAGAACTACTGGTCGATGGGCGTCCCGGGCCCCTGCGGCCCCTGCTCGGAGATCAACTACGACCGGGGCCCCGAGTTCGGCGTCGAGGGCGGCCCGGCCGTCAACGACGAGCGCTACGTGGAGATCTGGAACCTGGTCTTCATGCAGTACGAGCGCGGCGCCGGCATCGGCAAGGAAGACTTCGAGATCCTCGGTGACCTGCCGTCGCAGAACATCGACACGGGCCTCGGTCTCGAACGTCTCGCCATGATCCTGCAAGGCGTCCAGAACATGTACGAGACCGACACCCTCCGGGTGGTCATCGACAAGGCCGGTGAACTGACCGGCGTCCGCTACGGTGCCGCCGCCGACTCCGACGTCTCGCTGCGCGTGGTCGCCGACCACATGCGCACCTCCACGATGCTCATCGGCGACGGCGTCACCCCCGGCAACGAGGGCCGCGGCTACGTCCTGCGCCGCATCATGCGTCGCGCCATCCGCAACATGCGGCTGCTGGGCGCCACCGGCCCGGTCGTCGCCGACCTGCTCGACGTGGTCATCCGGGCGATGGGGCAGCAGTACCCGGAGCTCCTGGAGGACCGCAAGCGGATCGAGACGGTCGCCCTCGCCGAGGAGGTCGCCTTCCTCAAGACGCTGAAGGCCGGCACCAACATCCTCGACACCGCGGTGACCGACACCAAGGCCGGCGGCGGCACGGTGCTCTCCGGCGACAAGGCGTTCCTGCTCCACGACACCTGGGGCTTCCCGATCGACCTCACCCTCGAAATGGCCGCCGAGCAGGGCCTGTCGGTGGACGAGGACGGCTTCCGCCGCCTGATGAAGGAGCAGCGGGACCGCGCCAAGGCCGACGCCCAGGCCAAGAAGCACGGCCACGCCGACATGTCGGCGTACCGCGAGATCGCCGACAGCTCCGGCTCCTCGATCTTCACCGGCTACACCGACACCGAGGGCGAGTCCGCCGTCGTCGGCCTGGTGGTCAACGGCGCCTCGGCGCCGGCCGCCCACGAGGGCGACGAGGTCGAGGTCGTGCTGGACCGCACCCCGTTCTACGCCGAGGGCGGCGGCCAACTCGCCGACACCGGCCGGATCAAGCTGGACAGCGGCGCCGTCGTCGAGGTGCGCGACGTCCAGCAGCCGGTCCCCGGCGTCATCGTCCACAAGGGCGTGGTGCAGGTCGGTGAGGTGGTGCTCGGCTCCGCCGCGTACGCCGTCATCGACATCCAGCGCCGCCGGGCCATCGCCCGGGCCCACAGCGCCACCCACCTCACCCACCAGGCGCTGCGCGACGCCCTGGGTCCGACCGCCGCCCAGGCCGGTTCGGAGAACTCCCCGGGCCGCTTCCGCTTCGACTTCGGTTCGCCGGCCGCCGTGCCGGGCTCGGTCCTCACCGACGTCGAGCAGAAGATCAACGACGTCCTGTCCCGTGAACTCGACGTGCACGCCGAGGTCATGAGCATGGACGAGGCCAAGAAGCAGGGCGCCATCGCCGAGTTCGGCGAGAAGTACGGCGAGCGGGTCCGCGTGGTCACCATCGGGGACTTCTCCAAGGAGCTGTGCGGCGGCACGCACGTGCACAACACCGCCCAGCTGGGCCTGGTGAAGCTGCTCGGCGAGTCCTCCATCGGCTCCGGCGTGCGCCGCGTCGAGGCGCTGGTCGGCGTCGACGCGTACCGCTTCCTGGCCCGCGAGCACACGGTCGTCTCGCAGCTCACCGAACTCGTCAAGGGTCGTCCGGAGGAGCTGCCCGAGAAGATCTCCGGGGTCCTGGCCAAGCTGAAGGACGCCGAGAAGGAGATCGAGAAGTTCCGCGCGGAGAAGGTGCTGCAGGCCGCGGCCGGCCTGGCCGAGGGCGCCAAGGACGTCCGCGGGGTGGCCCTGGTCGCCGCCCAGGTCCAGGACGGCACCTCCGCCGACGACCTGCGCAAGCTGGTCCTCGACGTGCGGGGCCGGATCCAGGGTGACCGCGCCGTGGTCGTGGCCCTCTTCACCGTGGCGGGCGGCCGCCCGCTGACCGTCATCGCCACCAATGAGGCCGCCCGCGAGCGCGGCATCAAGGCCGGCGACCTGGTCCGCACCGCTGCCAAGACGCTCGGCGGTGGTGGCGGCGGCAAGCCGGACGTCGCCCAGGGCGGCGGTCAGAACGCTGCCGCGGTGCCCGAGGCCGTCGGGGCCGTCGAGCGCCTCGTGGCCGAGGCGGCCTGACGCCCGTGAGTGAGATGCGACGCGGCCGCCGCATCGCCGTGGATGTCGGGGACGCCCGGATCGGGGTCGCCTCGTGCGACCCCGACGGGGTCCTCGCCACCCCCGTCGAGACCGTGCCGGGGCGGGACGTCCCGGCGGCGCACCGACGGCTCAAGGCGATCGTCGAGGAGTACGAGCCGCTCGAAGTGGTGGTCGGCCTGCCCCGCTCCCTCAGTGGGGGAGAGGGGCCGGCCGCGGCCAAGGTCCGGGCCTTCGCCCAGGAACTCGCCCGGAACGTCGCCCCCGTCGGGGTCCGCTTGGTCGACGAGCGGATGTCGACGGTCACCGCGACCCACGGGCTGCGGGCCTCCGGCGTCCGCAGCAAGAAGGGCCGCTCGGTGGTGGACCAGGCCGCCGCGGTGGTCATCCTCCAGAGCGCACTGGAAACCGAACGCACGTCCGGGCGGCCGCCTGGGGAGCACGTCGAAGTGGTCATCTGATCGCGGTACGGTAACGTTCCGCGCGTTGTGGCGGCGGTTCGAACAGCCGCGCGTGCAAGTAGAGGCGGATCGGTATGTCAGGCGCCACCCGGACGGTGCGCCCCGCCTCTCGGCTCTAGGGGATCGATGACCGAGTATGGCCGGGGCTACGGCTCCGAACCGTGGCATCCCGACGACCCGCTCTACGGAGACCGTGGTCCGTACGGAGGCCAGGAGCAGCAGCCGCAGTGGGGCGGACAGCAGCCCACCGGGTATCCCCAGCAGCAGTACCCCCAGCACCCGCAGCACGACCGGCACCCGCAGCAGCAGTACCCGCAGCACGACCAGCACCCCCAGCATCCTCAGCAGCAGTACCCGCAACAGCAGCAGTACCCCGCGGGCCACGGCGGCTGGGACGGCAACCAGCCGCCGGGCGGTGGGCCGGCGTACGACCCGTACGACCCCTACGGGCAGCAGCAGCCGGCCGACCCGTACCTGCAGCCGGGCCAGGAGTACCCGCCCCCGCATCAGACCGGCCAGAACTACGCGGGTCAGGGGCACGACTACTACGGTGCGCCGGACGGCTACGGTCTCCACGAGACCCACCAGATGCCGGCCCAACCACCCGCCCCGCAACACCACGGGATGTCGGAGCAGGCGCCGACCGACCCGCACCAGCAGCAGTACGGGCAGCCGCCGCACCCGCACCGTCCGGGCGACTACCCGCCGGGGTCCGTCCCGCACCAGCACCCGCCGGCCGGGGCGCCCTTCGAGGAGCCGGCCCCCGAGGGCGACGACTGGCGGGCGACGCCGGACGCCGACGAACCGGAGCCGCGCAAGCGGGAACCGGACCACCCGTTCTTCGCCGACGAACCGGACTCCGCGGACGACGGCTACGACGACGAGGACGGCGGCCGATCGGGCCGCGAGCGCCGGGGTCGGAAGAACAAGAACAAGAAGCGCCGCAGCGGTACCGCCTGCCTGGTCGTGACCCTGGCGCTGGCCGGTGTCGTCGGCGGCGTCGGGTACTTCGGCTACGACTTCATCATGCGCCACTTCTCCTCGCCCCCCGACTACGAGGGCGAGGGCGGCGGGGCCGTGCAGGTCGACATCCCCGACGGCTCCACCATCTTGCAGATGGGCCTGATCCTGAAGCGCGAGGGCGTGGTCAAGAGCGCCGACGCGTTCTCCGAAGCGGCGGTCGACAGCAAGAAGGACAAGCTCCTCCAGCCCGGTTCGTACTCGCTGCGCAAGCAGATGTCCGCGGCCTCGGCCGTGGCCCTGATGTCGGATCCGCGCAGTCGCAACGGCCTGACGGTCCAAGAGGGGCTACGGGCCGGCGCCGTCTACACGCTGATCGACAAGAAGCTCAAGCTCGCGGCGGGCACCACCAAGGAGATCGCGCACAGCCAGGCGAAGAACCTCGGACTGCCGTCCTGGGCCGACGACTCCCCGAAGATCAAGGACCCGCTGGAGGGCTTCCTCTACCCCTCGACGTACAGCGTCGGCGATCACGCCAAACCCGCCGACGTGCTCCGGCAAATGGTCTCGCGGGCCACTCAGGAATACCAGAAGTACGATCTCGAATCGAACGCCAAGAAATTCCATCTGGATTCTCCGCTGCAGCTCATCACCGTCGCGAGCCTCACCCAGGCCGAGGGCATGACGCACGATGACTTCCGGAAGATGGCGGCCGTCGTCTACAACCGACTGGCGCCGACCAACACGGCCACGAACCAGAAGCTGGAATTCGACTCGACGTTCAACTACCTCAAGAACCAGAGCAAGATCAATATCAGTACGCAGGAGATCCGGCACTACGACGATCCCTACAACACGTACTTCTACCGGGGACTTCCGCCCGGTCCGATCGGAAATCCCGGCGCGGACGCGCTCAAGGCCACGATCAACCCGGACAACTCCGATAAGTGGCTCTACTTCATCTCGGTGGACGGCAAGAAGACGGACTTCACCACCAACTACGCCGCCCACGAGAAGCTCGTCCAGGAATTCAACAAGCGGCAACAAGAGCAGAAGCAGAACGGAAACTGAAGGCCAGCCGGTGTCCCACAGTCCTGAGCACAAGAAGGCGGCGGTCCTCGGATCGCCCATCGCGCACTCCCTCTCGCCGGTGCTGCACCGCGCCGCCTACGACGAACTCGGGCTGACCGGCTGGGAGTACGGCCGGCACGAGGTCGACGAGGCGGGGCTCCCCGGGTTCCTGGCGGGGCTCGGCCCGGAATGGGCCGGCCTGTCGCTGACCATGCCGCTCAAGCGCGCGGTGATCGGGCTGCTGGACGAGATCAGCCCCACCGCGGCCTCCGTCGAGGCGGTCAACACCGTCGTGTTCACCCCCGACGGGCGCCGGCGCGGCGACAACACCGACATCCCGGGCATGCTCGCCGCGCTGCACGAACGCGGCGTCCAGCAGGTCGAGCGGGCCGCCGTGCTCGGCGCCGGCGCCACCGCCTCCTCGGCGCTGGCCGCGCTCGCCCGGATCTGCACCGGCGAGGTCACCGCGTACGTCCGCAGCGCGGCACGGGCCGACGAGATGCGCGGCTGGGGCGAGCGCCTCGGGGTCCCGGTCCGCACCGCCCCCTGGGACGAGGCCGCCGCGGCCTTCACGGCCCCGCTGGTCATCGCGACCACCCCGGCGGGCAGCACCGACCCGCTCGCCGCCGCCGTCCCCGACCGGCCCGGCACCCTCTTCGACGTGCTCTACGAGCCCTGGCCGACCGCGCTGGCCACCGCCTGGGCCGACCGCGGCGGCGCCGTCGTCGGCGGCCTGGACCTCCTGGTCCACCAGGCCGTCCTCCAGGTCGAGCAGATGACCGGGCGGGCGCCGGCGCCGCTGGCCGCGATGCGCCGGGCCGGCGAGACGGCCCTCGCGACCCGCTGAACGGCCCCCTCCGCCCGCTGGGTGGTCCCCGCGGTCCGCACCCTGGACGGCGCGCCGCCCGACCCGCGCGGCGTGGGAGGATCAGAGGAGACCGTACGCGGATGAGCAGCACATGAGCAGTACTGAGGAGCACCGTTGAGCAGGTTGCGCTGGCTGACGGCGGGGGAGTCGCACGGCCCCGCACTCGTGGCGACGCTGGAGGGCCTTCCCGCCGGCGTGCCGATCACCACGGAGATGGTGGCGGACGCCCTGGCCCGCCGCCGGCTCGGCTACGGCCGCGGTGCCCGGATGAAGTTCGAGCAGGACGAGGTCACCTTCCTCGGCGGTGTGCGGCACGGCCGTTCAATGGGTTCCCCCGTGGCGATCATGGTCGGCAACACCGAGTGGCCCAAGTGGGAACAGGTCATGGCCGCCGACCCGGTGGACGAGGCGGAGCTGGCCGAGCTGGCCCGCAACGCCCCGTTGACCCGCCCCCGCCCCGGCCACGCCGACCTCGCCGGCATGCAGAAGTACGGCTTCGACGAGGCCCGCCCGATCCTGGAGCGCGCCTCCGCCCGCGAGACCGCGGCCCGGGTCGCCCTGGGCGCCGTCGCCCGCTCCTTCCTGAAGGAGACGGCCGGCATCGAGATCGTCTCGCACGTCGTCGAGCTGGCCGCGGCCAAGGCCCCGTACGGCGTCTACCCCACGCCCGCCGACGTCGAGAAGCTGGACGCCGACCCGGTGCGCTGCCTGGACGCGGACGCGTCGAAGGCGATGGTCGCCGAGATCGACCAGGCCCACAAGGACGGCGACACGCTCGGCGGCGTCGTGGAGGTCCTCGCCTACGGCGTGCCGGTCGGCCTCGGCTCGCACGTCCACTGGGACCGCCGGTTGGACGCCCGGCTGGCCGCCGCCCTCATGGGCATCCAGGCCATCAAGGGCGTCGAGGTCGGCGACGGCTTCGACCTGGCGCGGGTGCCCGGCTCGAAGGCGCACGACGAGATCCTCGCCACCGACGACGGCATCAAGCGCGCCTCCGGTCGCTCCGGCGGCACCGAGGGCGGCCTGACCACGGGTGAACTCCTGCGCGTGCGGGCCGCGATGAAGCCGATCGCGACCGTGCCGCGGGCGCTGGCGACGATCGACGTCGCCACCGGCGAGGCCGCCAAGGCGCACCACCAGCGCTCCGACGTGTGCGCGGTGCCGGCCGCCGGCATCGTCGCCGAGGCGATGGTGGCGCTGGTGCTGGCCGACGCGGTGGTGGAGAAGTTCGGCGGCGACAGCGTGCCGGAGACCCGCCGCAACGTCCGCAGCTTCCTCGACAACCTGGCGATCAAGTGACCGCGCCCGTCGTCGTCCTGGTCGGCCCGCCCGGGGCCGGCAAGTCCACCGTGGGCGCGCTGCTGGCCGACCGGCTGGACGTCGGCTACCGCGACACCGACGCCGACATCGTCGCCACCGCCGGCAAGCCGATCGCCGAGATCTTCATCGACGAGGGCGAGCCGCACTTTCGCGCGCTGGAGCGGGCGGCGGTCCGCGCCGCCCTCGACACGCACCCCGGGGTGCTCGCCCTCGGCGGCGGCGCGATCATGGACGACGCCACCCGGCAGCTGCTGACCGGCCGGCCGGTGGTCTTCCTGGACGTCGAACTCGCCGACGCCATCAAGCGGGTGGGGCTGGACGCGCCCCGTCCGCTGCTCGCGGTCAACCCGCGCAAGCAGTGGCGCGAACTGATGGAGCGGCGCCGCCCGCTCTACACCGAGGTCGCCCGGGCCGTGATCGCCACCGGGGGCCGCACCCCCGAGGACGTCGCCGACGCGATCGTGGACGCTTTGGAGCTACGGCCGGCCGCGGACGCCGTGCGGCCCGCCGGCAGGGAGGAACAGGCATGACGGAGCAGGCCACCCGCATCCAGGTCGGCGGTACCGCCGGCACCGATCCGTACGAGGTCCTCGTCGGACGGCAGCTGCTGGGCGAACTCCCCGGCCTGATCGGCACCGCGGCCAAGCGCGTCGCCGTGCTGCACCCGGAGGCGCTGGCCGCCACCGGCGAGGCGCTGCGCGAGGACCTGGCCGCCCAGGGCTACGAGGCGATCGCCATCCAGCTGCCCAACGCCGAGGAGGCCAAGACCGCCGAGGTCGCCGCCTACTGCTGGAAGGCGCTGGGCCAGACCGGCTTCACCCGCACCGACGTGATCGTCGGCGTGGGCGGCGGCGCCACCACCGACCTGGCCGGCTTCGTCGCCGCGACCTGGCTGCGCGGGGTGCGCTGGATCGCCGTCCCGACCACCGTGCTGGGCATGGTGGACGCCGCCGTCGGCGGCAAGACCGGCATCAACACCGCCGAGGGCAAGAACCTCGTCGGCGCCTTCCACCCGCCGGCCGGGGTGCTCTGCGACCTGGCCGCCCTGGACACCCTCCCGGTCCACGACTACGTCTCCGGACTGGCCGAGGTCATCAAGGCCGGTTTCATCGCCGACCCGGCGATCCTGGAGCTGATCGAGGGGGACCCGGAGGGCGCCAAGCGGCCCGACGGCCCGCACACCTCCGAGCTGATCGAGCGGGCGATCCGGGTCAAGGCCGACGTGGTCTCCGCGGACCTCAAGGAGTCCGGTCTGCGGGAGATCCTCAACTACGGCCACACCCTGGCGCACGCCATCGAGAAGAACGAGCGCTACAACTGGCGGCACGGCGCCGCGGTCTCCGTCGGCATGGTCTTCGCCGCCGAACTCGGCCGGATCGCCGGCCGGTTGGACGACGCCACCGCCGACCGGCACCGCGCCGTCCTGGCCTCTGTCGGGCTGCCCCTGACCTACCGCGGCGACCAGTGGCCCAAGCTGCTGGAGACCATGAGGGTCGACAAGAAGTCCCGCGGCGACCGGCTCCGCTTCATCGTCCTGGACGGCCTGGCGAAGCCGACCGTCCTGGAGGGCCCGGACCCGGCGATGCTGCTCGCCGCGCACGCGGAGATCGCCTCGTGAGTCGCAGGGTGCTGGTCCTCAACGGCCCCAACCTCGGTCGGTTGGGCTCCCGCGAGCCGGACGTCTACGGCGCCACCTCCTACGCCGGGCTGGTCGCCGAGTGCGCCCGGCTCGGCAAGGAGCTGGGCTTCGCGGCGGAGGTGCGGGAGACCAACGACGAGGGCGAGATGGTCCGCTGGCTGCACGAGGCCGCCGACGGCTCGATCCCGGTGGTCATCAACCCCGGGGCCTTCACGCACTACTCGTACGCGATGCGGGACGCGGCGGCCCAGCGCACCGCCCCGCTGATCGAGGTGCACATCTCCAACCCGTACGCCCGCGAGGAGTTCCGCCACACCTCCGTCATCGCGGCCGTCGCCAGCGGCACCGTCGCCGGTTTCGGCATCGGCTCGTACCGCCTGGCGCTCCGTGCCCTCGCCGAGGAACTGGACGGCTGATCGGCACGGTCGCCACCCGCCCGTACCCTCGGCCGTTCATTCGACGTGCGCCGGGGGTAGGGAGACCTCCTGGCAGCTGCCGGGGGAGTACGGTTCACCGCAGCACCACCCGGCGGTGGGACGGCAACGACCCGTACCCGCCCCGCAGTTGTCGTCACGGCGCACCGGGCCACCCCGCCCGGTGCGCCGCCCCGCACCACGTCGACCGCACGAGACGGAGAGCCACCGGATGCAGTACGCAGTGGGGGCTCCGCTGCCACCGCCCCGCGGCCCGCTTCACCCCCAAGGCGCCGGCACGACCATGAACTGGACGCCGCACCCCGGCCAGCCCCAGCCGCCCGGCGCGCCGCACACCCCCGCGGCCCCGCCCCCGCCGCCCGCCCCGCCGGCACACCCCGCCCCGGGCCAGGGCTGGCACGCCCCCGCTCCGCAGCAGGCCCCGCCCGCCCCGCACAGCAACGACATCACCGGCCACGTCCAGCTGCCCCCCGGCGCCCCCGTCGCGCTGCCCAGTCCGCCGCCCGGCAACGCCGCCCCGGACGCCGCGCACGCCGCCGTCGCGGTGCTGCTGATCGGCCCGGCCGGCGCCGGCAAGACCAGCGTCGCCCGGCACTGGGCCGACAGCCGGCGGGTGCCGACCGCGCACATCAGCCTCGACGACGTCCGCGAGTGGGTCCGGTCCGGCTTCGCCGACCCGCAGGCCGGCTGGAACGACAACTCCGAGGCGCAGTACCGCCTGGCCCGCCGCACCTGCGGCTTCGCCGCGCGCAACTTCCTCGCCAACGGCATCTCCTGCATCCTCGACGACGCGGTTTTCCCGGACCGCCCGGTCGTCGGCCTCGGCGGCTGGAAGCGCCACGTCGGCCCCGGCCTGCTGCCGATCGTGCTGCTCCCGGGCCTGGAGGTCGTCCTGGAGCGCAACGCCCGCCGCAGCGGCAACCGCCGGCTCTCCGACGAGGAGGTGGCCCGCATCCACGGCCGGATGGCCGGCTGGTACGGCTCCGGGCTGCCGATCGTCGACAACTCCCAGCACGACGTCGCCACCACCGTGCGGGCGCTCGACGAGGTCGTCGCCCGCAGCCTCGCCAGTCCGCCCAGCTGGTAGCCGCCCCGTCCCCCGGCCGGCCGCCTCGAACGGCCGGCCCGGGAGAGCGGTCGTACGCTGACGGTATGTCCGAGTTGTACGCGGTTCGACGCACGCAGCTGCGCGACCGCTGCGCCGCAACCGGAAGCACCGCCGCACTGATCTCGCGCCCCGCCAACGTCCGCTACCTCACCGGCTGCGCCCCGCCCGGCGCGGCCCTGCTGCTGGGCCCCGGCGACGACGTCCTGGTCTGCGGCCGGCCGCTCACCGGTGACCCCACCGAGGGGCGTCCGTCCGACGACGTACGGGTCTCGGTGCTGCCCACCCGGGGCGGCGACCCCGTGGTGACCGCCGCCGGCCTGGCCGCCAAGGCGGGTGCGCAGGCCCTCGCGGTGGAGGAGCACCACCTCACCGTCACCCGGCACCGGGCGCTGTCCCAGATCACCCCCCGGATGCGCCTCGCCGACCTGGCCTGCGCCGTCGAGGCGCAGCGGCTGGTGAAGGACGACGACGAGATCGCCTGTCTGCGGATCGCCGCCGAGATCAGCGACCAGGCGCTGGGCGAACTCCTGGAGTCGATCCTGGTCGGCCGCACCGAACGGCACCTCGCGCTGGAACTGGAGCGCCGCCTGGTCGACCACGGCGCCGACGGACCGGCCTTCCCCACCTCGGTCGCCACCGGCCCGAACTCCGGGCGCGCCGGCCACCTGCCCACCGACCGCCGGGTCGAGGAGGGCGACTTCCTCACCGTCGGCCTGGGCGCGAACTACCGCGGCTACCGCTGCGAGATCGGCCGGACCTTCGTCATCGGCACCACCCCGGCGGACTGGCAGATCGACCTCTACGACCTGGTCTTCGCAGCCCAGAAGGCCGGTCGTGAGGCGCTGGCGCCGGGCGTGGAGTGCCACGAGGTGGACCGGACGACCCGCCAGATCCTGGAGCGGGCGGGGCACGGTGAGGGCCTCGGACCATGGACCGGGCACGGTGTCGGACTGGAAATCGACGAGGACCCTCAGTTGTCACCCGGCGCCATGGGTAAACTGGACGCTTGCGTGCCGGTCACCGTCGAGCCGGGGGTTCACATCCCGGGCCGTGGGGGTGTCCGCATCGATGACACCCTCGTCGTCCGCCCCGAGGCGGACGGCGGACCCGAGCTACTCACGATCACGACCAAGGAGCTGCTCGCCCTGTGAGCCACTGGGCTCGCTGCGGGCGGTTCCTCGGTTTCCACCACCTGTAGTCCAGGAGATTCCGCAACCGTGGCTTCCACGAACGACCTCAAGAACGGCATGGTGCTCAAGCTCGAAGGCGGCCAGCTCTGGTCCGTCGTCGAGTTCCAGCACGTCAAGCCCGGTAAGGGCCCGGCCTTCGTCCGTACCAAGCTCAAGCACGTGCTCTCCGGCAAGGTGGTGGACAAGACCTTCAACGCCGGCACCAAGGTCGAGACGGCCAACGTCGACAAGCGCGGCATGCAGTTCTCGTACATGGACGGCGACTACTTCGTCTTCATGGACATGGACACCTACGACCAGCTGCACATCGACCGCCAGACCGTCGGTGACGCCGCCAACTTCCTGCTCGAGGGCTTCGAGGCCGTCGTCGCGCAGAACGAGGGCCAGGTCCTCTACGTCGAGCTGCCGGCCGCCGTCGAGCTGGTCATCAAGGAGACCGAGCCCGGCCTCCAGGGCGACCGCTCCACCGGCGGCACCAAGCCCGCCACGCTGGAGACGGACTACGAGATCCAGGTCCCGCTCTTCATCACCACCGGTGAGAAGATCAAGGTCGACACCCGTACCGGCGACTACCTCGGCCGGGTGAACAGCTAACCGTGGCTGCCCGCACCAAGGCCCGTAAGCGCGCCTTCCAGATCCTCTTCGAGGCCGACCAGCGCGGTGCCGACGTGCAGTCCGTGCTCGCGGACTGGATGCGCCTCGCCCGGACCGACCCCCGCCAGCCGCCGGTGCACGAGTACACCCTGGAACTGGTCGAGGGGTACGCGGAGCACGTCGCCCGTATCGACGAGCTGATCTCCACCTACTCCGTGGACTGGGACCTGGACCGGATGCCGGCGGCCGACCGCTCCATCATCCGGCTCGGGGCCTACGAACTGCTCTGGGTCGACGGCACGCCGGACGCGGTGGCGATCGACGAGGCCGTTCAGCTGGCCAAGGAGTTCTCCACGGACGACTCGCCGTCGTTCGTCAACGGCCTGCTCGCCCGGTTCAAGGAGCTCAAGCCGGGGCTGCGCCGGGAAGAGACCCGCTGATCCGGCCGCGCGGCCGCTGACCGGCGGAAGTACCGAGGCACGGAACGGGCCCGGAGCGATGCACATCGCTCCGGGCCCGTTGCCGTCGGCATCTGGTTACACGGCCGTGCGGCGGCCCAGCCGCCCGTCCACCGGCCGGTGACCGTGGCACCGTCCCCCTAACGCCGACCGCCGCCCCGGGCAGCCCGGAGCGGCGGTACGTTTCTGCGTGTGGAGCGCGGGCTTCGGGCCCGTCAGATCTCGTCGTGCTGCACGGCACGGCGGGCGTCCGCGTCCAGCACGCCCCAGCTGATCAGCTGCTCGGTGAGCACCGAGGGCGACTGGTCGTAGATCACTGCGAGCGTGCGGAGGTCGTCCTGACGGATCGAGAGGACCTTGCCGTTGTAGTCACCGCGCTGGCTCTGGATGGTGGCGGCGTAGCGCTGGAGCGGGCCGGCCTTCTCCTGCGGGACGTGCGCCAGACGCTCCAGGTCCAGCACGAGCTTCGGCGGCGGCTCGGCGGCGCCGCCCGGTGTGGTGCCCGGCAGCAGCTCCTGCACCGGCACGCCGTAGAAGTCCGCCAGTTCGGCGAGGCGCTGTACGGTCACGGCGCGGTCGCCGCGCTCGTACGACCCCACGACCACGGCCTTCCAGCGGCCCTGGGACTTCTCCTCGACGCCATGGAGAGAGAGGCCCTGCTGGGTACGGATGGCGCGGAGCTTGGCCCCGAGCTGTTTAGCGTATTCGCTGGACATAAAGCTCCCCAGACGGCTGTATCGACATGCGGCTCCGCCGCGTGGCTGGTAACTCACTGTGAGGTTACGCAGCGTAATCTGACTTCGTCAAGCCGAATGGGCCAGACCCTCACCCGTCAGGGGGGCGTGCGGGTCCCGAAGGGCCTCCTGATAGCCTGAACCCCGTAATTCCGACGTCCTTTAAAGTCCGTCCCGTGAGGCGGAGAAGGAGGTCCGTTTCGTATGGACGCACGTAGTTCCGCATCAGCGAATCAAGCTCCCGCCAGGCCGGTGCTCGAAGGCCCCGACATCGCGCGGATGCTGACCCGTATCGCTCACGAAATCGTCGAGCGCGCCAAGGGCGCCAACGACGTGGTGCTGCTGGGAATCCCCACCCGCGGCGTCTTCCTCGCCCGGCGACTGGCCGCCAAGCTCGAAGAGATCACCGGCAGCGCCATTCCGGTCGGCTCGCTCGACATCACGATGTACCGCGACGACCTGCGCCTGGGCCCGGCCCGCACGCTGGCCCGCACCGAGATCCCCGCCGACGGCATCGAGGGCCGCCTCGTCCTCCTCGTCGACGACGTCCTCTTCTCCGGGCGCACCATCCGTGCCGCGCTGGACGCCCTGGGTGACATCGGCCGTCCGCGCGCCGTACAGCTCGCCGTCCTGGTCGACCGCGGCCACCGCGAGTTGCCGATCCGCGCCGACTACGTGGGCAAGAACCTCCCCACGTCGCTGCGCGAGGCGGTCAAGGTCCAGTTGACCGAGGAGGACGGGCGCGACGCCGTGCTGCTCGGCATGGGCTCCACGCCGTCCCGCCCCGGCTCCGAGGCTGCGGCTTCGACGGCCCCGGCGGGCGAGCCGACAGCCCCGGCCGGCGAGCGCTAGCGCACGCGCGTACGGACCCGGTGACCCCGGGCCCGCACCCATGCCTGCTCAACGGACATTCCCGTACACCTCCCTCACTCCCGGAGAAAACCGGATGAAGCGCCACCTCATCTCGGCCGCCGATCTCACGCGGGACGACGCCGTGCTCATCCTCGACACCGCCGAGGAAATGGCCCGGGTCGCCGACCGGCCGATCAAGAAACTGCCCGCCCTGCGCGGACGGACCGTCTGCAACCTCTTCTTCGAGGACTCGACCCGCACCCGGATCTCCTTCGAGGCCGCCGAGAAGCGGCTCTCCGCGGACGTCATCAACTTCGCCGCCAAGGGCTCCAGCGTCTCCAAGGGCGAATCGCTCAAGGACACCGCCCAGACCCTGGAGGCGATGGGCGTGGACGCCGTCGTCATCCGGCACGGTGCGTCCGGCGCCCCGTACCGGCTGGCCACCTCCGGCTGGATCGACGCCCCCGTGATCAACGCCGGTGACGGCACCCACCAGCACCCCACTCAGGCCCTGCTGGACGCCTTCACCATGCGGCGCCGGCTCGTCGGCCCGGACGCCGGGCTCGGCCGGGACCTCGACGGGAAGCGGATCACCCTCGTCGGCGACGTGTTGCACAGCCGCGTCGCCCGCTCCAACGTCGACCTCCTGCACACCCTGGGCGCCGAGGTCACCCTGGTCGCGCCGCCCACCCTGGTGCCGGTCGGCGTCGAGAGCTGGCCGTGCGAGGTCTCCTACGACCTCGACGCCGTGCTGCCCAAGTCCGACGCCGTGATGATGCTGCGGGTGCAGCGCGAGCGGATGAACGCCGCCTTCTTCCCGACCGAGCGCGAGTACTCGCGGCGCTACGGCCTGGACGCCGACCGGATGGGCCGGATGCCCGGGCACGCCATCGTGATGCACCCCGGTCCGATGGTCCGCGGCATGGAGATCACCGCCGAGGTCGCCGACTCCGACCGCTGCACGGCCGTGGAACAGGTCGCCAACGGCGTCTCCGTCCGCATGGCCGTCCTCTACCTGCTGCTCGGCGGCAACGAGCCCGCCGTCACCCACCCCCGTACCGAGGAGAAGTAACACCATGAGCAAGATCCTGATCCGCGGTGCGAAGGTGCTCGGCGGCGCCCCGCAGGACGTGTTGATCGACGGGGAGTTCATCGAGGCGGTCGGCACCGACCTGTCGGCCGAGGGCGCCGAGGTCGTCGAGGCCGCCGGGAAGGTCCTGCTGCCGGGCCTGGTCGACCTCCACACCCACCTGCGCGAGCCGGGCCGGGAGGACTCCGAGACGGTCCTGACCGGCACCAGGGCGGCGGCCAGCGGCGGCTACACCGCGGTGTTCGCCATGGCCAACACCTTCCCGGTGGCCGACACCGCCGGCGTCGTCGAGCAGGTCTACCGGCTGGGCAAGGAGCACGGCTACTGCGACGTCCAGCCGATCGGTGCCGTCACCGTCGGCCTGGAGGGCAAGAAGCTCGCCGAGCTGGGCGCGATGCACGAGTCGGCGGCCGGCGTCACGGTCTTCTCCGACGACGGCAAGTGCGTCGACGACGCGGTGATCATGCGTCGGGCCCTGGAGTACGTGAAGGCGTTCGGCGGGGTCGTCGCCCAGCACGCCCAGGAGCCGCGGCTGACCGAGGGCGCCCAGATGAACGAGGGCGTCGTCTCGGCCGAGCTGGGGCTCGGCGGCTGGCCGGCGGTGGCCGAGGAGTCGATCATCGCCCGGGACGTGCTGCTCGCCGAGCACGTGGGCTCCCGGGTCCACATCTGCCACCTCTCCACCGCGGGCAGCGTCGAGATCGTCCGCTGGGCCAAGTCCCGCGGCATCGACGTGACCGCCGAGGTCACCCCGCACCACCTGCTCCTCACCGACGAGCTGGTGCGCAGCTACAACCCGGTCTACAAGGTCAACCCGCCGCTGCGCACCGAGCGCGACGTGCTGGCGCTGCGCGAGGCCCTGGCTGACGGCACGATCGACATCGTCGCCACCGACCACGCCCCGCACCCGCACGAGGACAAGGACTGCGAGTGGGCCGCGGCGGCCATGGGCATGGTGGGCCTGGAGACCGCGCTGTCGGTCGTCCAGCACACCATGGTCGAGACCGGGCTGCTGGACTGGGCCGGCGTCGCCGACCGGATGTCCGCCACCCCGGCGCGGATCGGGCAGCTGGCCGGCCACGGCCGCCCCGTCTCAGCCGGCGAGCCCGCCAACCTCACGCTGGTCGATTCCGCTTACCGTGGAGAGGTGGACCCCGCCGGTTTCGCCTCCCGCAGCCGCAACACCCCCTACGAGGGCCGTGAGCTGCCGGGACGCGTCACCCACACCTTCCTGCGGGGCCGCGCAACGCTCGTCGACGGGAATCTGGCGTGACTTCTTCACTCATCCACTTGGCTGCGGCACCGCACTCCGCCCCGGTCACCGACTGGGCCGGACGGATCGCCTGGGTGGTCGGTCTGCTGGTCTTCGTCGTCTTCGTCTACTGGCTGATGCGCCAGGGCTGGAAGTGGCGCGGCACCCTCCAGGGCGACCTGCCCGAGCTGGCGTCCGCCCCCGCCGACGCGGGCGAGGCCCGGCTGTCCCTCACCGGCCGCTACCACGGCTCGACCACCGCCGGACAGTGGCTCGACCGGATCGTCGCCCGCGGTCTGGGCACCCGCAGCCGGGTCGAAATGGCCCTCACCGACCGGGGCCTGGACGTCGTGCGGCCGGGCGCCACGGACTTCTTCGTACCGGCCGCCGCCCTGCGCGGCGCCCGCCTGGACAAGGGCATCGCCGGCAAGGTCCTGCCCGAGGGCGGCCTGCTCATCGTCACCTGGGAACACGGCGGCAAGCAGATCGACTCCGGCTTCCGCTCCGACCGGGCGGCCGAGCACCCCGCCTGGGTCGAGGCCATCAACCAGCTCAGCAGCACCGAGCACACCACCGAGCACACCGAAACGGAAGGCGCACGATGACGACCTCCACCAAGGGGACCGCCAAAATCCCCGCCGTACTCGTCCTGGAGGACGGCCGCACCTTCCGCGGCCGTGCCTACGGGGCCGTGGGGGAGACCTTCGGCGAAGCGGTGTTCTCCACCGGCATGACCGGCTACCAGGAGACGCTGACCGACCCCTCGTACCACCGTCAGGTCGTCGTCATGACCGCCCCGCACGTCGGCAACACCGGCGTGAACGACGAGGACGCCGAGTCCGCGCGGATCTGGGTCGCCGGTTACGTCGTCCGTGACCCCGCCCGCGTCCCGTCCAACTGGCGCTCCCGGCGCTCCCTCGACGAGGAGCTGCGCCAGCAGGGCGTCGTCGGCATCAGCGGCGTCGACACCCGGGCGCTCACCCGCCACCTGCGCGAGCGCGGTGCGATGCGGGTCGGCATCTTCTCCGGCAACGCGCTGCCCGACGAGGGCACGATGCTCGCCGAGGTGCGCCAGCAGCCCGAGATGCAGGGCGCCGACCTCTCCGCGCAGGTCGCCACCAAGGAGGCGTACGTCGTCCCGGCGATCGGTGCGAAGAAGTTCACCGTCGCCGCCGTCGACCTGGGCATCAAGGGCATGACCCCGCAGCGGATGGCCGAGCGCGGCATCGAGGTGCACGTCCTGCCGGCCACCGCGACCGCCGAGGACGTGTACGCGGTCGAGCCCGACGGCGTGTTCTTCTCCAACGGGCCGGGCGACCCGGCCACCGCCGACCACGCGGTCGGCGTGATGCGCGAGGTGCTCTCCCGAAAGACCCCGCTGTTCGGCATCTGCTTCGGCAACCAGATCCTGGGCCGGGCGCTGGGCTTCGGCACGTACAAGCTCAAGTACGGGCACCGCGGCATCAACCAGCCCGTGCAGGACCGGACGACCGGCAAGGTCGAGGTCACCGCGCACAACCACGGCTTCGCCGTCGACGCGCCCCTGGACAAGGTCTCCGACACCCCCTTCGGCCGCGCCGAGGTCTCCCACGTCTGCCTCAACGACGACGTGGTGGAGGGGCTCCAGCTCCTCGACCAGCCGGCGTTCAGTGTCCAGTACCACCCCGAGGCCGCCGCCGGCCCGCACGATGCCGCGTACCTCTTCGACCGGTTCGTCGCGCTCATGCGAGACAACAACCAGCACAGCGTTTCCCTGATGGAGGGCCAGCGTGCCTAAGCGCACCGATATCCAGTCCGTCCTGGTCATCGGCTCCGGCCCGATCGTCATCGGTCAGGCCGCCGAGTTCGACTACTCCGGCACCCAGGCTTGCCGGGTCCTCAAGTCCGAGGGCCTGCGCGTCATCCTGGTCAACTCCAACCCGGCCACGATCATGACCGACCCGGAGATCGCCGACGCGACGTACGTCGAGCCGATCACCCCGGAGTTCGTCGAGAAGATCATCGCCAAGGAGCGTCCCGACGCCCTGCTGCCGACCCTCGGCGGCCAGACGGCGCTCAACACCGCCATCTCGCTGGACGAGGCCGGCACCCTCGCCAAGTACGGCGTCGAGCTGATCGGCGCCAACGTGGAGGCGATCCACAAGGGCGAGGACCGCGACCTGTTCAAGGACGTCGTCAAGGCGGTCAACGCCAAGATCGGCCACGGCGAGTCCGCCCGCTCGGTGATCTGCCACTCCATGGACGACGTCCTGGCGGGCGTCGAGGAGCTCGGCGGCTACCCGGTCGTCGTCCGCCCGTCCTTCACCATGGGCGGCGCCGGCTCCGGCTTCGCCCACGACGAGGAGGAGCTGCGCCGGATCGCCGGCCAGGGCCTGACGCTCTCGCCGACCACCGAGGTGCTCCTGGAGGAGTCCATCCTCGGCTGGAAGGAGTACGAGCTGGAGCTGATGCGCGACAAGCACGACAACGTCGTGGTGGTCTGCTCCATCGAGAACTTCGACCCGATGGGCGTGCACACCGGTGACTCGATCACCGTCGCCCCGTCGATGACCCTCACCGACCGCGAGTACCAGGTCCTGCGGGACATCGGCATCGCGGTGATCCGCGAGGTCGGGGTGGACACCGGCGGCTGCAACATCCAGTTCGCGGTCAACCCCGACGACGGCCGGGTCATCGTCATCGAGATGAACCCCCGGGTCTCCCGCTCCTCCGCCCTGGCCTCCAAGGCCACAGGCTTCCCGATCGCGAAGATCGCCGCGAAGCTGGCCGTCGGCTACACCCTCGACGAGATCCCGAACGACATCACCCGGGAGACCCCGGCGTCGTTCGAGCCGACCCTCGACTACGTCGTCGTCAAGGTGCCGCGGTTCGCCTTCGAGAAGTTCCCGGCCGCCGACGCCACGCTGACCACCACCATGAAGTCGGTCGGCGAGGCGATGGCCATCGGCCGCAACTTCACCGAGGCGCTCAACAAGGCGCTGCGGTCGCTGGAGAAGAAGGGCAGCCAGTTCGCCTTCACCGGCGAGCCGGGCGACAAGGCCGAGCTGCTGGAGCGGGCCAAGGTCCCCACCGACGGGCGGATCAACACCGTCATGGCGGCGATCCGGGCCGGCGCCACCCCGCAGGAGGTCTTCGACGCCACGAAGATCGACCCGTGGTTCGTCGACCAGCTCTTCCTGATCAAGGAGACCGCGGACGAGATCGCGGCCGTCGACACGCTCGAACCCGACGTCCTTGCGGAAGCAAAGCGCCACGGCTTCTCCGACGCCCAGATCGCGGCCATCCGCGGCCTGCGCGAGGACGTCGTCCGCGAGGTCCGGCACGCGCTCGGCCTGCGCCCCGTCTACAAGACGGTCGACACCTGCGCGGCCGAGTTCGCGGCCCGGACCCCGTACTTCTACTCGTCCTACGACGAGGAGAGTGAGGTCGCGCCCCGCGAGAAGCCCGCGGTGATCATCCTCGGCTCCGGCCCCAACCGCATCGGCCAGGGCATCGAGTTCGACTACTCCTGCGTCCACGCCTCGTTCGCGCTCAGCGACGCCGGCTACGAGACCGTGATGGTCAACTGCAACCCGGAGACCGTCTCCACCGACTACGACACCTCCGACCGCCTGTACTTCGAGCCGCTCACGCTCGAGGACGTGCTGGAGATCGTGCACGCCGAGTCCCAGGCGGGCCCGGTCGCCGGCGTCATCGTCCAGCTCGGCGGCCAGACCCCGCTGGGCCTGGCCCAGGCCCTCAAGGACAACGGCGTGCCGGTCGTCGGCACCTCGCCCGAGGCGATCGACCTCGCCGAGGAGCGCGGCGCGTTCGGCCGGGTGCTGACCGAGGCCGGGCTGCCGGCCCCGAAGTACGGCACCGCCTTCTCCTTCGAGGAGGCCAAGAACATCGCCGCCGAGATCGGCTACCCGGTCATGGTCCGCCCGTCCTACGTGCTGGGCGGCCGCGGCATGGAGATCGTCTACGACGAGCCCTCGCTGGCCGGGTACCTGGAGCGGCACGCCGGCCTGATCGAGCAGCACCCGGTCCTCATCGACCGGTTCCTCGACGACGCCATCGAGATCGACGTGGACGCCCTCTACGACGGCCACGAGCTCTACCTCGGCGGCGTCATGGAGCACATCGAGGAGGCCGGCATCCACTCCGGCGACTCCGCCTGCGCGCTGCCCCCGATCACCCTCGGCGGCTTCGACATCAAGCGGCTGCGCGCCTCCACGGAGGCCATCGCCAAGGGCGTCGGCGTCCGCGGCCTGATCAACATCCAGTTCGCGATGGCCGGGGACATCCTCTACGTCCTCGAAGCCAACCCGCGCGCCTCGCGGACCGTGCCGTTCACCTCGAAGGCCACCGCGGTCCCGCTGGCCAAGGCCGCCGCCCGGATCTCGCTGGGCGCCACCATCGCCGAACTCCGTGCCGAGGGCATGCTGCCCAAGACCGGGGACGGCGGCACGCTGCCGCTGGACGCGCCGATCTCCGTCAAGGAGGCGGTCATGCCCTGGTCGCGCTTCCGGGACGCCTCGGGCCGCGGCGTGGACACCGTCCTCGGCCCGGAGATGCGCTCCACCGGCGAGGTCATGGGCATCGACTCGGTCTTCGGCACGGCGTACGCCAAGTCGCAGGCCGGCGCCTACGGGGCGCTGCCCACCAAGGGCCGCGCGTTCGTCTCCGTCGCCAACCGCGACAAGCGCTCGATGATCTTCCCGGCCCGCGAGCTGGTCGCCCACGGCTTCGAGCTGCTGGCCACCTCCGGCACCGCCGAGGTGCTGCGCCGCAACGGCATCAAGGCCACCGTGGTGCGCAAGCAGTCCGAGGGCGAGGGCCCGAACGGCGAGAAGACCATCGTCCAGCTGATCCACGACGGCCAGGTCGACCTGATCGTCAACACCCCCTACGGGACCGGCGGTCGGCTCGACGGCTACGACATCCGCACGGCCTCCGTGGCCCGCGGCATCCCCTGCCTGACGACGGTCCAGGCACTGGCCGCCGCCGTCCAGGGCATCGAGGCGGTGTCCCGCGGCGATGTCGGGGTGCGCTCCCTCCAGGAGCACGCCCGACATCTGACCGCGGCCCGCGAGGAGTAGGCCCGAGAGGGGGACACCGGCCGGTGTCCCCCTCTTCATGAGCCCACCGAACCCCTCGCGCAAAGGTCCGTCCACCATGTACCGCCTGTTCTTCCAGCTGATCTTCCAGCGCATGGACCCCGAGAAGGCCCACCACACGGCCTTCCGCTGGATCCGCCTGGCCGCGCGCACCCCGGTGCTGCGCACCTTCGTCGCGGCCGCCCTCGCCCCCCGCCACGAGGAACTGCGCACCGAGGCCCTGGGCCGCCGGATGCACGGCCCGTTCGGCCTGGCCGCCGGCTTCGACAAGAACGCCGTCGCCATCGACGGCATGGCCATGCTCGGCTTCGACCACGTCGAGATCGGCACGGTCACCGCCCAGCCGCAGCCCGGCAACCCCAAGAAGCGGCTGTTCCGGCTGGTGCCGGACCGGGCGCTGATCAACCGCATGGGCTTCAACAACGACGGCTCGGCGGCGGTCGCCGCCCGGCTGGCCGCCCGCAACCCCGTCTTCCGGACCACGGTCGGCGTCAACATCGGCAAGACCAAGGTCGTGCCGGAGGCCGAGGCGGTCGCCGACTACGTCGCCTCAACCGAGCGCCTGGCCCGGCACGCCGACTACCTGGTCGTCAACGTCTCCTCACCGAACACGCCGGGGCTGCGCAACCTCCAGGCCACGGACCACCTGCGGCCGCTGCTCACCGCGGTCCGCGAGGCCGCCGACCGCACGGTGACCGACCGCCGGGTCCCGCTGCTGGTCAAGATCGCCCCCGACCTCGCCGACGAGGACGTGGACGCGGTCGCCGACCTCGCCTTGGAACTGGGCCTGGACGGCATCATCGCCACCAACACCACCATCGCCCGCGAGGGCCTCGGCCTGACCTCCGACCCGAAGCTGGTCGCCGAGACCGGCGGCCTGTCCGGCGCCCCGGTCAAGGAGCGCTCCCTGGAGGTCCTGCGCCGCCTGTACGCCCGCGTGGGCGACCGGATCACCCTGATCGGCGTCGGCGGCATCGAGACCGCCGACGACGCCTGGCAGCGCATCCTCGCCGGCGCCACGCTCGTCCAGGGCTACAGCGCCTTCATCTACCAGGGCCCGTTCTGGTGCCGGGCGATCCACAAGGGCCTCGCCGCGCGCCTGCGCAACAGCCCGTACGCCACCCTCGCCGACGCGGTCGGCGCCGACCACACGAAGGTGACCGGATGAGCCTCGAACCCTTCGGCGCCCGCCTGCGCCGCGCCATGGACGAGCGCGGCCCGCTCTGCGTCGGCATCGACCCGCACGCCTCGCTGCTGGCCGACTGGGGCCTGAACGACGACGTGGCCGGCCTGGCCCGGTTCACCCGGACCGTGGTGGAGGCGCTCGGCGAACAGGTCGCGGTCTTCAAGCCGCAGTCGGCCTTCTTCGAGCGGTTCGGTTCGCGCGGCGTCGCCGTGCTGGAGACCGCCGTCGAGGAGGCGCGGGAGCGCGGTGCCCTGATCCTCATGGACGCCAAGCGCGGCGACATCGGTTCCACGATGGGCGCCTACGCCGAGGCGTTCCTGCGCCCGGACTCGCCGCTGTTCTCCGACGCGCTGACGGTCTCCCCCTATCTCGGCTTCGGCTCGCTGAAGCCCGCCGTGGAGCTGGCGCGGGAGAGCGGCGCCGGCCTCTTCGTGCTCGGCCTGACCTCGAACCCGGAGGGCGCGGAGGTCCAACGGGCGGTCCGCGAGGACGGCCGCACCGTCGCCGCCACCGTGCTCGGCCACCTCGCCGCCGAGAATGCCGGTGCGGAGCCGCTGGGGTCGTTCGGCGCGGTCGTCGGCGCCACGCTCGGCGATCTCTCCGCCTTCGACCTGGCGATCAACGGCCCACTGCTGGCCCCCGGCATCGGTGCGCAGGGCGCCACCCCCGCCGACCTGCCCACCGTCTTCGGCGGGGCGGTTCGCAACGTGGTGCCGAGCGTCAGTCGGGGCGTGCTCAAGCACGGACCGGACACCGGCGCGCTGCGCGCCGCGGCGGCCCGCTGTGCCGACGAAGTGCGTGCAGCCCTCACGTAACGCGGTCATTTGGTCCCGAAATGTCCTGGTCGGCTGAGTCTGACCAGGACTTTTCGTCTGTTCTCGCTGACTCCAGCGCGATCGGCCGCTAGTCTCCGTCGAGAGCACTGCACGTAAGCGCGTTGCTCGTTGCTCCGCTGATGCGGGGCGACTAGGTTCCACACCGGTCCGTATCCGACAGTTCGACATCCGAGGTGACGTAGGCGTGGCTCTTCCGCCCCTTACCCCTGAACAGCGCGCTGCCGCGCTCGAAAAGGCCGCCGCGGCTCGCCGGGAGCGCGCCGAGGTCAAGAATCGGCTCAAGCACTCCGGAGCCTCCCTCCACGAGGTCATCCAGCAGGGCCAGAAAAACGATGTCATCGGCAAGATGAAGGTCTCCGCCCTTCTGGAGTCCCTGCCGGGCGTGGGCAAGGTCCGCGCCAAGCAGATCATGGAGCGGCTCGGCATTTCCGAGAGCCGCCGGGTGCGTGGTCTGGGCTCCAACCAGATCGCATCCCTGGAGCGTGAGTTCGGCAGCACGGGTTCCTGAGTTTCTCGGCACTGCCGGGAAGCTGGAATAATCGCTGCATGAGTTCTGCAGTCTCCCGGGGGAGCACCCCCGTCTCCCCGGCCAGACAACCGCGCCTGACCGTGCTCTCCGGCCCTTCGGGGGTCGGCAAGAGCACGGTCGTCGCGCATCTGCGCAAGGTCCATCCGGAAATCTGGCTCTCGGTCTCGGCCACCACCCGCAAGCCGCGCCCCGGGGAGCGCCACGGCGTTCAGTACTTCTTCGTCGAGGACGAGGAATTCGACAAGCTGATCGCCAACGGTGAGCTGCTGGAATGGGCCGAGTTCGCCGGCAACCGCTACGGCACCCCGCGCCAGGCGGTGCTGGACCGGCTGGCGGCCGGCGAGCCGGTCCTCCTGGAGATCGATCTGCAGGGCGCCCGTCAGGTGCGCGAGTCCATGCCGGAGGCGCACCTGGTCTTCCTGGCCCCGCCGAGCTGGGACGAGCTGGTCCGCCGGCTCACCGGCCGCGGCACGGAGGCCCCGGAGGTCATCGAGCGGCGCCTGGAGGCGGCCCGGATCGAGCTCGCGGCGGAGAAGGAGTTCGACGTGACGCTCGTCAACACCTCCGTCGAGGACGTCAGCCGTGAGCTGCTAGCCTTGATGCTGCGCCGCCCTGAAGACCGGACCTCCGGCGACTGACTCCGGTCCCGACCGCGGCGCCAAGGATTTCGGCGCCTGTGCGCCCCCACCTGCTTCATCCCCTTTCGGAAGGTAGAGCGTGTCCTCTTCCATCACCGCACCCGAGGGCATCATCAACCCGCCCATTGATGAGCTGCTCGAGGCCACCGACTCGAAGTACAGCCTTGTGATCTACGCCGCCAAGCGCGCGCGCCAGATCAACGCGTACTACTCCCAGCTCGGCGAGGGCCTGCTGGAGTACGTCGGCCCGCTGGTCGACACCCACGTGCACGAGAAGCCGCTGTCGATCGCGCTCCGCGAGATCAACGCCGGTCTGCTGACCTCGGAGGCCATCGAGGGCCCGGTCGGCCAGTAAGCGGCACTGTTGCCCTCACCAAGGGCCCGGCAGGTGATTCTCCCGACGCGAAGTCGGGGGTGCCTGCCGGGCCCTTGGTGCGTCACGAGGGCATAGGTTGAGGGACATGCGTGCGGTCCGAGGCTCGGGGAGCGGGGAAACGATGGACAAGCGGGAGCGGCCCAGGGTCGTCCTGGGGGTCAGTGGCGGGATCGCCGCCTACAAGGCGTGCGAGCTGCTGCGCCGGCTCACGGAGTCCGGCCACGACGTGCGCGTGGTGCCGACCGCCTCGGCCCTGCACTTCGTCGGCGAGGCCACCTGGTCGGCGCTGTCCGGCAACCCGGCCGGCACCGAGGTCTGGGAGTCCGTCCACGAGGTCCCGCACGTCCGCATCGGCCAGGCCGCCGACCTCGTCGTGGTCGCCCCGGCCACCGCGGACATGCTGGCCAAGGCGGCCCACGGCCTCGCCGACGACCTGCTGACCAACACCCTGCTCACTGCCCGCTGCCCGGTGGTCTTCGCGCCCGCGATGCACACCGAGATGTGGGAGAACCCCGCCACCCAGGAGAACGTCGCCACGCTGCGGCGCCGCGGCGCGCTGGTCATCGAGCCCGCCGTGGGCCGGCTCACCGGCGTCGACACCGGCAAGGGCCGCTTCCCGGACCCGGTGGAGATCTTCGACCTGTGCCGCCAGGTGCTGGCCCGGGGAGCCGAGGGCCTGACGCAGGACCTCACCGGCCGGCACGTCGTGGTCAGCGCGGGCGGCACCCGGGAGCCGCTGGACCCGGTGCGCTTCCTGGGCAACCGCTCGTCCGGCAAGCAGGGCTACGCCCTCGCCCGGACCGCCGCCGCCCGGGGCGCCCGGGTCACGCTGGTCGCCGGTGACACCGCGCTGCCCGACCCGGCCGGCGTGGACGTGGTCCACATCGGCACCGCCCGGCAGCTGCGCGAGGCCGTGCTGAAGGCCGCGGCGGACGCCGACGCGGTGGTGATGGCCGCCGCGGTGGCCGATTTCCGGCCCGCCGTCTACGCCACCGGCAAGATCAAGAAGCGGGAGGGGCAGGAGCCGGAACCCGTCACCCTGGTACGGAATCCGGACATCCTTGCGGAGCTTTCCGCGGACCGGGCCCGCCCCAACCAGCTGGTCGTCGGTTTCGCCGCCGAGACCGACGACGTCCTCGCCAACGGCCGGGCCAAGCTCGCCCGCAAGGGCTGCGATCTCCTGGTCGTCAATGAGGTCGGTGAGCACAAGACCTTCGGTTCGGCCGAGAACGAGGCCGTGATCCTGGCCACGGACGGCACCGAGACCCCCGTGCCCCACGGTCCGAAGGAAGCCCTCGCCGACACCGTGTGGGACCTGGTCATCGCCCGTTTGGACCAGCCCCGATCCTGATCGGTCCCCCCGCTTCAGGAGCCCCGGATCGGGGCGCCGAGGCTCCTCGCCGGCCCCTCAAAATCGGCGTGCCCCCTTGACCCGGCTGATTCTCAAGGTGATCGTCGCTACCGTGAGGCACTGGTGTCCCAGGTCACGGGGGTTCCATAAATCGAGACTGGGTGCCCGAGCGCCACGTTCGACCGATAAACTGGCAGTGGATTTGGCCGAGCGCAGCTCTCGGCCGTTCCGCTAAATGATCAGCCAGCAGCCGCTGCAACCCCAGGGAGCGATGTGTCCCGCCGCCTGTTTACCTCGGAATCCGTCACCGAGGGCCACCCCGACAAGATCGCTGACCAGATCAGCGACACCATTCTCGACGCACTCCTCAAGGAGGACCCGACTTCCCGGGTCGCCGTGGAGACGTTGATCACCACCGGCCTGGTGCACGTGGCCGGCGAGGTGACGACCAAGGCGTACGCCGACATCCCCAACCTCGTCCGGAACAAGATCCTGGAGATCGGCTACGACTCCTCGAAGAAGGGCTTCGACGGCGCCTCCTGCGGCGTCTCGGTGTCCATCGGGGCCCAGTCGCCGGACATCGCCCAGGGTGTCGACACCGCTTATGAGAACCGCGTCGAAGGCGACGACGACGAGCTGGACCGGCAGGGCGCGGGCGACCAGGGCCTGATGTTCGGGTTCGCCTGCGACGAGACCCCCGAGCTGATGCCGCTCCCGATCTACCTGGCGCACCGCCTCTCGCGCCGGCTGTCGGAGGTCCGCAAGAACGGGACCATCCCCTACCTCCGTCCCGACGGCAAGACCCAGGTGACCGTCGAGTACGACGGCAACAAGGCCGTCCGCCTCGACACCGTGGTGGTCTCCTCCCAGCACGCCAGCGACATCGACCTGGACTCGCTGCTCGCGCCCGACATCCGCGAGTTCGTCGTCGAGCACGTCCTCAACCAGCTGGTCGAGGACGGCATCAAGCTGGACACCGACGACTACCGCCTGCTGGTCAACCCGACCGGGCGGTTCGAGATCGGTGGCCCGATGGGCGACGCCGGACTGACCGGCCGCAAGATCATCATCGACACCTACGGCGGCATGGCCCGCCACGGTGGCGGTGCGTTCTCCGGCAAGGACCCGTCCAAGGTCGACCGCTCCGCGGCGTACGCGATGCGCTGGGTGGCGAAGAACGTCGTCGCCGCCGGCCTCGCCTCGCGCTGCGAGGTCCAGGTCGCCTACGCGATCGGCAAGGCCGAGCCGGTCGGTCTCTTCGTGGAGACCTTCGGCACCAACGCGGTCGACACCGAGAAGATCGAGCAGGCCATCGGCGAGGTCTTCGACCTCCGCCCGGCTGCGATCATCCGCGACCTCGACCTGCTCCGCCCGATCTACTCCCAGACCGCCGCCTACGGCCACTTCGGCCGTGAGCTGGAGGACTTCACCTGGGAGCGCACCGACCGGGTGGACGCCCTCCGCAAGGCCGCGGGCCTGTAAAAGAAGGCACCGCACCGCCAGGGCTTTCCCCCGAGGGCCCCGGACCGCTGGACGGTCCGGGGCCCTCGGGCTTTCCCGGGCGCCGGCCGCTGTCGGTGCCGTCTGCTAAGACTGGATGCTGTGAGCAGGGAGAACGGGCGGGATCCGGGGGAGCAGGGCGAGCAGCTGGCCCTGATCCGGGAAGCCGTGCGGGAGACGAAGGCGGAGCGGGCCAAGCCGCGCACGTGGCGGGGGGCCGCGTTGGCGCCGGAGCTGCCGGTGGCGCGGGTCCTGGTGGACAAGGGCCTGGTCCACCTCGACCGGTTCTTCGACTACGCGGTGCCGGCCGCGATGGACGCCGAGGCCCGGCCCGGGGTGCGGGTCCGGGTGCGGTTCGGTGCGGGGGAGAAGGGCGGTCGGCGCGAGGGTGGCCGACTGGTCAGCGGCTTCATCGTGGAGCGGGTGGCCGAGAGCGAGTTCCGGGGGGTGTTGGCGCCGATCGCTCAGGTGCTCTCCCCGGAGCCGGTGCTGACCGCGGAGCTGCTGGCGCTGTGCCGGGCGGTCGCCGACCGCTATGCCGGGTCGCTGGCGGACGTGGTGCAGCTGGCGGTGCCGCCGCGCCGGTCCCGGGTCGAGGCCGAGTCGTCGCCCGCCCCGCTGCCGCCCAACGCCCCACCGGATCCCGGGAGTTGGGAGCGCTACGGGGCCGGTCCCGGTTTCCTGACGGCGCTGGCGCAGGGGGACGCGCCGCGGGCGGTGTGGACGGCGCTGCCCGGACCGACCTGGCCCGACGAACTGGCGCGGGCGGCGGCCGCGGCGCTCGCCGGCGGGCGCGGGGCCCTGGTGGTGGTGCCCGACGGCCGCGCCGCGGCCCGGGTGGACGCGGCGCTCGGCGCCCTGGTCGGGCCCGGCCGGCACGTGGTGCTGACGGCCGAGTGCGGCCCCGAGGAGCGGTACCGGCGCTGGTTGGCGGTCAGCCGGGGCTCGGTGCGCGCGGTGGTCGGGACGCGGGCCGCGATGTTCGCACCGGTGGCCGGCCTGGGGCTGGTCGCGCTCTGGGACGACGGCGACGGCAGCCACAGCGATCCGCACGCCCCCCAGCCGCACGCCCGGGAAGTGCTCCTGCAACGTGCGGTCGGCGAGCGGGCCGGATTCCTGCTCGGCGGGCTGAGCTGCACGGTCGAGGCGGCGCAGCTGGTCGAGACCGGCTGGGCCCGGCCGCTGGCCGCCGACCGGGAACGGGTGCGGGCCGCCGCCCCTCTGGTGCGCACGATCGGCGACGGCGACGAGGCCCGGGACGCCGCGGCGCGTGCCGCCCGGCTGCCGTCGATGGCCTGGCAGTTGGTGCGGGACGGCCTCACCCGCGGTCCGGTGCTGGTGCAGGTGCCGCGGCGCGGTTACGCCCCCCGGCTGGCCTGCGAACGGTGCCGGGAACCAGCCCGCTGTCGGGCCTGCGCCGGCCCGTTGGAGGCGCGCGCCGCGGGCGACTTGGCCTGTGCCTGGTGCGGCCGCGAGGAGTCGGACTGGATGTGCGCGGAGTGCGGCGGGGCCCGGCTGCGGGCGCAGGTCGTCGGGGCCCGACGGACGGCGGAGGAGCTGGGCCGCGCCTTCCCGGCGGTTCCGGTGCGCACGTCGGGGCGCGACCACGTCCTGGCGTCGGTGCCCGCCACCCCGGCGCTGGTGGTGAGCACGCCCGGCGCCGAACCGGTCGCCGAGGGCCAGGGTTACGCCGCCGCGCTGCTGCTGGACGGCTGGGCGCTGCTGGGCCGGCCGGACCTGCGGGCCGGGGAGGAGGCGCTGCGCCGCTGGCTGGGGGCGGCCGCCCTGGTCCGTGGCCAGGCGGCGGGCGGGGCGGTCGCGGTGATCGCCGAGCCGACGTTGCGGCCGGTGCAGGCGCTGGTGCGCTGGGACCCGGTCGGCCACGCGGTGCGCGAGTTGGCGGAGCGGGCGGAGCTGGGGTTCCCGCCGGTGTCGCGGATGGCTGCGGTGGCGGGGCGGTCCGACGACGTGGCCGGTCTGCTGCGGGCTGCCGAACTCCCCGCGGGGGCCGAGGTGCTGGGCCCGGTGCCGCTGCCGGTGCCGGATCCCGGGCGACCGCGGCGGCCGGGGGATCCTCCCCCGGGCGAGGTGTGGGAGCGCGCGCTGGTCCGGGTGCGTCCTGGGCAGGGCGCCGCGCTGGCGGCGGCGCTGAAGGCCGCGCGGGCGGCCCGGCTGGTCAAGCGGGAGGGCGAGGCGGTGCGGGTGCGGATCGATCCGCCGGACCTGGGCTGATCCGGTCCGCGGGGCCCGTGCTGCTGGGCCGTTCGGGGCGCGGGCCGGGTGCCCGCGTGTCGGCGGTGCGCGTCGCCCCGGGACCGTGGTCGGCGGGCGGTCCCGGGTTCCGGGGCGGGGCGACGTCGGGGGAGTCCGGGGAGCGGCGTCAGCCGTTGCGGGGGCCGGGGAAGGCGCCGGGGCGGGCCTCTTCACGGGAGGCGGCGGAGGGCTGGGTGGGCATGGTGCGGGCGGCCGGGACGGCCGGCGTGCCGGTCAGGCCGCCGGCCATGCTGATCGCGCGGGCGGCCGGGGCGTCGGAGGGGCGCACCGCGCTCTCGCCGGCGTCGCCGGACTGCTGGGCGGTGGCCCGCCGGGCGCCGTAACGGCGGTGCACCGCCTGCTTGGTGACGCCGAGTGCGGAGCCCACCGCGTCCCAGGAGAAGCCCAGCGAGCGGTCGAAGTCGACGGCCGCGGTGACTAGCGTTTCGACGCTGTCGCGCAGCTCTTGGGCGAGCCGCACAGTGGGGGCGGGCGCCCGTCCGTAGACGACGAAGCCCGCGGAGGGGCCCGTGCGGCGCGGTCGGTAGACGTTGCCGAGCTGTGCGGTGAGCGTGCGCAGGGCGTCCACCTGCCGGCGGACCCGCTCGATGTCCCGCACCAGGAGATGCAGGCTGGCGCGCGCCTGGGCGTCGTGGGTTGCGTGGTCGGCCATGAGCAAGCCTCTCGAACCGGCGTGGAAAGGATGGGTGAAAGCGTTCGGGCCGCCAAAGCGGCCCGGAAGCGGTCAATGCTGTTTGACCAACGCGCCAGGAGCGGCTCTGGTCACGGTGCAGGGGCGTACGAGCGTGTGCGCGGGGCGCGGGTGACTTCGCACGCCCCCCGGTGTTCCGGCCCATGACCTGCGTCAAGGCCCCTAGACTGGTGTGTCGTTCCGCAGCGTGTGAGAGGTAGTCCGTCACCCATGAGGCTTGTCTTCGCCGGCACCCCCGAGGTCGCCGTACCCGCCCTCGATGCCCTGATCGCCTCGGACCGGCACGAGGTGGTGGCCGTCGTGACCCGGCCCGACGCGCCGGCCGGGCGGGGCCGCCGGTTGGTGGCCAGCCCGGTCGCGGAGCGCGCGGAGGAGGCGGGCATCGAGGTGCTCAAGCCCGTCAAGCCGCGGGACGAGGACTTCCTGGCCCGGCTGCGCGAGATCGCGCCGGACTGCGCTCCGGTGGTCGCCTACGGGGCGCTGCTGCCCCAGGTGGCGCTGGACGTGCCGACCCACGGCTGGGTCAACCTGCACTTCTCGCTGCTGCCGGCGTGGCGGGGCGCGGCGCCCGTCCAGCACGCGGTGCTGGCCGGGGACGAGATCACCGGCGCCACCACCTTCCAGATCGAACGCGGGCTGGACTCCGGCCCGGTGTACGGGGTGCTCACCGAGGAGGTCCGGCCGACGGACACCAGCGGGGACCTGCTGACCCGGCTGGCGTTCGCCGGTTCCGGGCTGCTCGTCGCCACGATGGACGGCATCGAGGACGGCAGCCTCAAGCCGGTGCCGCAGCCGGCGGAGGGGGTCACCCTGGCCCCGAAGATCGAGGTCGCGGACGCCCGGATCGACTGGACCGCTCCGGCCCTGCGGGTGGACCGGGTGGTCCGCGGTTGTGCGCCGGCGCCCGGTGCCTGGACGGTCTTCCGCGGCGAGCGGCTCAAGGTGATGGCGGCCGCCCCGGTCGCCGGGTACGACGGGTCTGCCCTGCCGGCGGGCGAACTCGCCGTCACCAAGAAGTCGGTGCACGTGGGCACCGGCAGCCACCCCGTGCAGCTGCTCTGGGTTCAGCCGCAGGGCAAGAAGCCGATGCAGGCGGCGGACTGGGCGCGCGGGGTGCGGATCGCCGACGGGGAGCAGCTGGGCGACTGACCGGCGGACGGCGCGTGCGCGGGCGCGGGCCGGCCGCGTGCATGGCGCGGGTGCGGGCCCGCGTAGGCTGGGGAGCATCCCCGTCCCGTACATCCGGAGCACCTTTTCTGTGAGTCAGCAGCCGCCGCGTCGCCACGGCACCCGCAAGCCCTACCGCCGCCCGATGAAGGACCCGGTCCGGGTCCTCGCGTTCGAGGCACTGCGGGCGGTGGACGAGCGGGACGCCTACGCCAACCTCGTCCTGCCACCGCTGCTGCGCAAGGCGCGGGCGGCCGGCGACTTCGACGCCCGGGACGCGGCGCTGGCCACCGAGCTGGTCTACGGGTCGCTGCGCCGCCAGGGCACCTACGACGCGATCCTGGCGCAGTGCGTGGACCGGCCGCTGCGCGAGGTGGACCCGCCGGTGCTCGACGTGCTGACGCTCGGTGCGCACCAACTGCTCGGTACCCGGATCCCGCCGCACGCCGCGGTCAGTGCCACCGTCGACCTGGCCCGGGTGGTGCTGGGTGACGGCCGGGCGAAGTTCGTCAACGCGGTGCTGCGCAAGCTCACCGCGCACGACCTGGACGGTTGGCTGGAGCGGGTCGCGCCGGAGTACGACGAGGACCCCGAGGACCACCTGGGTGTCGTCCACGCCCATCCGCGCTGGGTCGTCTCCGCGCTCTGGGACGCCCTCGGCGGTGGCCGTGCGGGCATCGAGGATTTGTTGGCGGCCGACAACGAGCGCCCCGAGGTGACGCTGGTGGCACGGCCCGGTCGGTCCACCGCCGAGGAGCTGCTGGCCGCCGCCGGCGAGGACGGTGCGCTGCCCGGCCGGTGGTCGCCGTACGCGGTCCGGTTGGCCGAGGGCGGCGAGCCGGGTGCGTTGGACGCGGTGCGCGAGGGGCGCGCCGGTGTGCAGGACGAGGGCAGCCAGCTGGTCGCGCTGGCGTTGGCCGCCGCGCCGCTGGACGGCCCGGACCGCACGTGGCTGGACGGCTGCGCGGGCCCGGGCGGCAAGGCGGCGCTGCTGGGCGCGTTGGCGGCGCAGCGGGGCGCGGCGCTGGTGGCGTCGGAGAAGCAGCCGCATCGGGCGCGGTTGGTGGCCCGGTCGCTGGACGGCAACCCCGGTCCGTACGCGGTGATCGCCGCCGACGGCACCCGTCCGGCGTGGCGGCCGGGGGCCTTCGACCGGGTGCTGGTGGACGTGCCGTGCACCGGTCTGGGTGCGCTGCGCCGTCGGCCCGAGGCGCGTTGGCGGCGCCGCCCGGAGGACCTGGACGGCTTCGCGCCGCTCCAGCGGGAGCTGCTGCGGCAGGCGCTGGTGGCGGTGCGGGTCGGCGGCGTGGTGGGCTACGCGACCTGCTCGCCGCATCCGGCGGAGACCCGGGCCGTGGTGGAGGACGTCCTGAAGGGCCGCGGGGGCCCGGCGGCCGAGGCCGAGTGGATCGACGCACGCCCGCTGATGGCGGGCGTGCTCGCGCTCGGCGACGGGCCGGACGTCCAGCTGTGGCCGCACCTGCACGGGACCGACGCGATGTACCTGGCGCTGCTGCGCCGGACCGCCTGACGTGCGGGCGGCCGCGCTGGCGTCGTGAGTGGTCTCCTGCCCGCCGACGTGGCCGAGGTGCTCGTGCGCTGATCGGTGGCGACGACCCCGTGCACGTGGCGCTGCGGGACCAGCTGCCTCGGCTGCGCGTGTACGGGCGGTGCGAGTGCGGGTGCGGCACGGCCTACTTCGGGGTCGACGACACCGCGGTCCGGGCGGCGCCGTCCGGACCGGGTACGAAGGTGGTGGCCTCGGCCACGATCCGGACCGCATTCGGCGAGTTCCCCGGCGAGGTGGTGCTCTTCGCCCAGGCCGGCTACCTGTCGTGGCTGGAGGTCTGCTCCTGGAGCGACGACATCGAGGTGACGCGGACCTGGCCCGACGGGCGCTGCGCGGCTGACGTCGTTCAGCGGGTGGCGTCGAAGGCGCGCACCACCTGCGGCAGGGCCTTGAGGACGGTCGTGGAGTGGTCGAGCTGCCCGACGTCGGTGAGTCGTTGGTCGGCCCCGTGGGACGTCAGCTGTCGTTGGCAGTGCAGGGAGTTGGCGAAGGCGACGTCCTTGTCGCCCTTGGCGTGGAAGAGGCGGACCGGGACTTCGGGCCGCCAGTCACAGGTGTTGTCCATCACCCGCAGCTTCCGTTGCAGCGTCCCCGTGGGGTTGCGCACCTTGTTGAGGAACGCCTCGGTGAACAGGCGCTTCGAGGTCGGGGGCAGTGCGGCGGCGATCTGCGACGCCTGGTGGTCGCCGTCGAAGAGCGTCTCCACCGTCTTGTCGTAGGGCGCGCGGAACGCCTGGTCGGTCGTGGCGTAGAGGCCGTACATCCGGTTCCAGGCGGTGACGAAGTAGGCGAGGTAGAGCGAGGATCGGGCGACCTTGTCGGCCGCCGCGGCGGCTTCGAAGCCGCTCAGGTCGAACGGGCCGGCGATCGGGGCCAGTAGACCGGGACGGAAATGCTGATCGACGCCCTGTTGCAGGGCCCGGCCGACCAGCATCGTGGCGGGTCCGCCCTGGGAGAACCCGCTGACCAGCACGCGTTCGTCGAGGTCGTGACCGTCCCGCTGGGCGAAGCTGCGGGCCGCCCGCAGCGCGTCCACCGAGGCGTTGACGGTGGCCTCCGGGTCGCCGTACGGATGGATGCCGGGGCCCTTTCCGAGGCCGAGGTAGTCCGGTGCGGAGACGGCGTGGCCGGTCGAGGCGAACAGCAACGCCGTGGTGCGGTCGGGGGACGCGTCGTTCACCGAGGCCACCTCTCCCCGGTACACCTCCGTGCCGTGCAGCCAGGACACCACCCGGAGGTCGCGGTCGTCGTTCTTCGGCAGCGCGACCAGCTCGCTGGCCGTGGTGGGTTTCCCCGTGCCGTCCAGGGTGCGGTACACGATCCGGTGGGCGCGCACGCCGAAGCGGGCCCGGGCCGGGTCGATGCCGGCCTTCGTCAGGCGGGCCACGACCTCGTGGGCGTCCAGGTCCGCCACGGGGGTCGCCGAGACCACCGCACCGCGTGCCGCGGGTGGCCGGGACCCGGCCGGTGCGGCGGGGGTGGCGGGGGCGTCGGAGCGCTGACGGCCGTCGCCGCACCCTGCCGCCGCCAGTACGGTCACGGCGCAGACGAGGGCGAGGGCAACGGGCTTGGTCGATCTCTTGCGGAGTCGGGAAACGTTCATGTCGGCACTCTGTCGTTCCCGGCAGGCCCGGCGCATTGGGACCAACACCCGCTTCCGCAGGGGGATTTCCCCACCTTCGATCGTGGGGCGGGCCGGGCGGCGTCAGCCGGGGCGGGGGAGGCCGTCAGGGGTGCCACGACGTGCCGAAGGTGCGGCGAAGGACGTGGCGGGGAGGCGGAAGGGTGGTGGAAGGGTGGCACGCGCTGCGCGTGAAAACCGCGTCAATTTCAGTCAACTGCGCTGTCAGGGCGCGGTGGAAACGACAACCGGCCGGCTGGCCGTTGGTCGTGGCCTTCGTGACGTCCGGGGCGGCAGAGGTGAAATGACTTTTTCGTTTCGGTGGTTCCGCTGCGGCCCCGGGGGACCGGAACCGCGGTCTCGCGGAAGGTGCGGGCGGGCGTCCCGTTCGTCGTGCGGATTGGCCGGTGCGTGCAGGATGACCTGGCGTTCTTGCGGCCTTCGGCCCGTGGTCGTCCGCGCCCTCGTTCTCGCGCTGCGGCGCGACGGTGGTGGTCCGGAGTAGACCCGACGGGCGTGATCCTGACGGCTAGGGGCATTCATGACGGTTCCCTGGACGTGCTTTTGCCCATTCGTTGCTGCCCTTTGAGGCAACTCTGATGAGCTGTCGCAGATATGACCAGGGGGAATGCGCATGGCGATCGAGCTGCCGGACGAGGTGGTGACGTTCCTTCAGTTCATCGGGGTGAACTGGCCGAGCGTCAATGAGGACAAGGTCCGTGAATTCGCGTCCCACGTAAGGGATTTCGCGCAGAAGCTGGACGAGACGCACAAGGACTCGACGTCGACGGTCCACCAGCTGGCCGAGGTGTACCAGGGGGCGTCGTACGACGCGTTGCTGGCCAAGTGGGGGCAGCTGTCGGACGGCCACATGAAGGAGCTGGTCAACGCCTGCCAGACGGTGGCGACCGCGCTGGACCTCGCGGCGGACACGATCGTGGCGATGAAGGTCGAGGCGATCGCCGAACTCGTGGTGCTGGCCATCACGTTCGTGGCCGACCAGGCCGCTGCGGTGCTGACGTTCGGGATCGCGGAGGCGGCCGAGGCCCTGGTCATCGCGGCCGGCAAGAAGCTCATCAGCTTCCTTGAGGACCAATTGGAGCAGTACGTCATCGGCCAGGTCATCGAGGCCGCGATCAACCCCCTGGTGGAGGTGGTCGGCAAGGCGGTGAGCGGGATGGTCTTCCAGGCCGCCGAGTCCGCGCTCGGCGTCTCCGGCGGCGGGGGCGGCGGGGGCGGTGCGGGGGAGGGCTTCTCCATCCATCCGGAGGAGTTGCACAAGCGCGCCGAGGTGTTGCGCGGACATGCGCAGACGGTGGCGTCGCACGCCGCCGACTTCGAATCGAAGGCTGCGGGGGTGAGTTTCGAGTGAGCAACCGGATCGTCAAGGCGCTGGAGGACGGCGCCCAGAAGCTGGGCAAGACCATTGCCAAGGACGCGAGCAAGGCCGTCCAGGACCTGTACCACGATGCCGGGGGCCGGCTGAAGAAGGTCGCCACCAACCACGCCGAGAACGACGCCAAGCACGCCTCCGAACTCGACAAGCTCCTCAAGGGCGGCAAGGAGGACATGCCGCGCGCCCCGCACACCACGGGGGGCGGCGGCCGCTCCGGCGGCCCCAAGTCGCCCGGTGGCCGCGGCCGAGGACGTCAGCAGACGGACAACCCGCGCGAAGCCGGTCGCCCGAAGGACTCCGTGTGCCAGGGCGGCGAGCCGGTCGACATGGCGACGGGGCGGATGTTCATCGAGCAGACGGACGTGTCGCTCCCCGGCGCGCTGGCCCTGCTGTTCACGCGCTCCTTCGAGTCGGGCTACCTGGCCGGACGGTGGATGGGGCCGCGCTGGGCCTGCACCTTCGACGAGCGGTTGGAGATCGACGAGGACGGCGTGGTCCACCTGAGCGCCGACCGCACGGCGCAGGCGTACCCGCACCCGACCGCCGACGAACCCACCCAGGCGTCCGCCGGTGCCCGCCTCGACCTCGACGTCGACGAGGTGACCGGCGACTACTGCCTGACGGACGTCACCACCGGCCTGGTCCGCGAGTTCACCTGCCGGCCCGACGGCGAGACGGCCCTGCTGACCGCGATCCGCGACCAGGCGGACCATCGCGTCGACTTCGCCTACGACGCCGACGGGACCCCGTCGAGCATGACCCACTCCGGCGGCTACCGCCTCCTGGTCACCACCGACGCGGGCCGGATCACCGCGCTGCACCTGGCCGGGGCGGGCGAGGACGGCGAGGACGTCCTGCTGACCCGCTACGGCTACGTCGACGGCCACCTGACCGAGGTCTACAACTCCTCCGGCCGGCCGCTGGTCTTCGCCAACGACGCCCAGGGCCGCATCCTGTCCTGGACCGACCGCAACGGCACCCGCTACCTCTACACCTACGACGCGCTCGACCGGGTCGTGGAGGAGGGCGGGGCGGACGGTTCGCTCAAGTTCCGCTTCGCGTACGGCGAGCCCGACCCGGTCACCGGCCTCAAGGTCCACTCCGAGACCGACGCGCTCGGCCACACCACCCGCTACGAGATCAACGAGCACGCCCAGGTCGTCGCCGAGACCGACCCGCTCGGCAACACCACGCGCTTCGAGCGGGACGCGTTCGACAACCTGGTGTCCCGGACCGACCCGCTCGGGCGCACGACCCGTTTCGAGTACGACGAGACGGGCAGTCCCGTCGCCGTCACCCGCCCGGACGGCGAGCGGTCCACCGCCAGCTACTTCGGTGCGGCGAACCTCCCGACGCTGGTCACCAGGCCGGGCGGGGTGACCTGGCGGCAGACCTTCGACGAAGCCGGGCGACGCACCTCGCACACCGACCCCAACGGCACCACCACGCGCTACGGCTACGACGCGTCGGGGCACCTGGCGTCCGTCACCGACGCCCTCGGCCACTCCACCCGGATCCGCTGCAACGCGGCCGGCCTGCCCGTCGAGGTCACCGACCGGGCCGGCGCCACCAGCCGCTACGAGCGCGACGCCTTCGGCCGGGTCATCGCCATCACCGACCAGTTGGGCAGCGTCACCCGGCTGACCTGGAGCGTCGAGGGAAGCCTCACGTCGTACGCGGCTCCGGACGGCAGCACCGAGTCGTGGGCCTACGACGACGAGGGCAACCTCCTCGTGCACACCGATCCGCTCGGCCGGCGCACCACCTTCGCGTACACGCCGTTCGAGACCCTCGCGGCCCGCACCCACTCCGACGGCACCCGCCTCACCTTCAGCTACGACGCCAACATGCAGCTCGTCGGCGTCACCAACACGCTGGGCCAGACCTGGGAGTACGTCTACGACGCCGCCGGTCAGCTGACAGCCGAGACCGACTTCCACGGGCGCAGCGTCAGCTACCGGCTGGACGCCGCGGGCCAGTTGGTCTCCCGGACCAACCCGCTGGGCCAAGAGGTCGCGTTCCGCTACGACGTCCTCGGCCAGTTGGTGGAGAAGGACGCCGCGGGGGCCGTCACCAGCTACGCCTACGACCCCGCCGGTCACCTGCGCCGCGCCAGCAGCCCCGACGTGGAACTGCTCCGCACCGTCGACGCCGTCGGCAACCTGGTCAGCGAGACCGTCGACGGCCGCACCCTCACCCACACCCGCGACGGCCTCGGCCGACGCACCGGGCGGACGACCCCGGGCGGCCACTCCAGTTCCTGGACCTACGACCGGGCCGATCGCCGCACGTCCCTGACCACCTCGGCCGGCCGGCTGGAGTTCGCCTACGACGCCGCCGGCCGCGAGATCGAGCGCACGTTGGGCGAACGCCTCACGCTGGCCAACTCCTGGGACGCCGAGCACCGCCTCACCGGCCAGGTCGTCCGCTCCCCGGGGTCGGTGCTCCAGCGCCGGAGCTACACCTACCGTGCCGACGGCATTCTCACCGGCGTCGACGACCAGCTCAACGGGCCCCGTTCCTTCGACATCGACCCGGGCGGCCGCGTCACCGCCGTGCAGGCCGCCGAGTGGACCGAGCGGTACGCCTACGACCCCGCAGGCAACCTCACCGAGGCGAACTGGCCCGCGTCCGGCTCCCGCGAGGCGGCGGTCGGCACCCGGACGTACGAGGGCACGCAGCTCACCTCCGCCGGCCGGGTCCGCTACGAGTACGACGCCGCCGGGCGCACCACGCTCCGCCAGGTCACCCGCCTGTCGAAGAAGCCGGCCACGTGGCGCTACGCCTGGGACGCGGAGGACCGCCTCGTCCACGTCACCACCCCCGACGGCGCCCACTGGCGGTACCGCTACGACCCGTTCGGCCGGCGCACCTCCAAGGAGCGGCTGGGCGCGGACGGGAGCAGCGTGGAGGAGCGCACGCACTTCACGTGGGACGGCCCGAACCTCGCCGAACAGACGACGCACGCGCCCTCCCTGCCCGGCCCGTACACCATGAGCTGGGACCACCGGGGGCTGCACCCGCTCGCCCAGACCGAGACCATCACGCGGAGCGCGACGGCCGAGGCGCCGCAGGACGAGATCGACCGTCGGTTCTTCGCCATCGTCACCGACCTCGTCGGCACCCCGACCGAACTCGTCGACACGGCCACCGACGCGATCGCCTGGCGGACGGTGCCCACCCTGTGGGGCAACACCAGTTGGGCGGCGGACAGCACCACCAACACCCCGCTGCGCTTCCCCGGCCAGTACTTCGACCGCGAGACGGGCCTGCACTACAACCTCAACCGCTACTACGACCCCGAGACCGCCCGCTACGTCACCCCCGACCCGCTTGGTCTCAGTCCCGCTCCCAACCCCGACGCCTACGTGCACAACCCCCACACGTGGTGCGACCCGCTCGGCCTCAAGCCGTCCGGGAGCGACGGGCCCAAGAAGGAGCTGATGGACCTGGGGAAGCAGCGGGTCCAGCACGTGAGCGACAACCTGCCCGAGGGGCAGGATGCGCCGGGCGCCTACGCCGTGGGCAAGGACCGGACCACCGGTAAGATCTACTACGGCGACAGCGGTTCCGACACGGGTCACGAGCAGGCGGTGACCGACGCGATGCCCAAGGAGTCCCACCACCCGACCGGCCGCCCGCCGGGGATGTGCGCCGAGCCGCGGATGTTCACCAACGCGATCAAGGACGGCGCCGATCCCAAGAACGTCGACCTGGTGACGGTCAACCCCAAGGGAAAGAAGTTCAAGATGTGCGCCAACTGCCAGACGTGGGTGCCCGACTTCGGAGGAGAGGTCCTGACGGGGTGAGCGAGAACACCGCCCGGCCCGGGCTCGAAGAACTGCGGGACTCCCTCGCGGACCGGGCGCGCTTCGAGATCCACCCGTCGGACGTCGAGCAGGCGCGGCAGCGGTACGAGGAGGAGGGGTTCGAGTTCACCGCGGGCCTGCGGGAATTCCTCCAGACCTACGGCGAGTTCACCGTCACCTGGTCCTACCGCTTCGGCGAGACGTTCCTGACGACCTCGGCCGAGGAGACGATGGACTCGGCGCACTCGCTGCCGCGGAGCATCGGGATCTTCGGCAAGCGGATCGGTTCTCCGGTCCTGCTCGTCGGCACGGCCTTCGATACGCAGGAGGCCGTCCTGCTGGCCGACGACGGCGACGTCTACCTGGCCGGCGACGCCGGAATCCAGCGGGTCGCCAACGGCTTCGGCGACGCGGTCCGGGCGCTCGTCGAGGGCGCGTGGGACAAGACGTTCTTCTGAGTCGGCGTCCGCCCCGGCGACCACCGGGGCGGACCGCGTCGGCGGAGTCCGCGAAGTCCACGGGTCGTGCCCGGCGCGCGGTGGCCGGTTCTCGTGATAGGAGGGCCGGACCGCCCGGGGAGCGGGCCGGTGCACGAGATATCTTGATGTCGAGCAATGTTGATATCTTGATGTCGAGCAATATTTGAGACGTGGATGGAGCGGAGTACCCGGTGACTGACTCGACCATCATTTACACCCACACTGACGAGGCCCCGGCCCTGGCGACGTACTCGTTCCTGCCGGTGGTGGAGGCGTACGCCTCGACGGCCGGGGTGACGCTGGAGACCCGCGACATCTCGCTGTCCGGCCGGATCATCGCCAGTTTCCCGGAGCGCCTGAAGGAGGACCAGCGGATCGCCGACGCCCTCGCGGAGCTCGGCGAGCTGGCCAAGACGCCCGGCGCGAACATCATCAAGCTGCCGAACATCTCGGCCTCCATCCCGCAGCTGAAGGCGGCCGTCGCCGAGCTCCAGGAGCAGGGCTACGCGCTGCCGGACTACCCGGACGACCCGAAGACCGACGAGGAGCGCGACGTCCGCGCCCGCTACGACAAGGTCAAGGGCAGCGCCGTCAACCCCGTGCTGCGCGAGGGCAACTCGGACCGCCGCGCGCCCGCGTCGGTCAAGAACTACGCCAAGGCGCACCCGCACCGCATGGGTGCCTGGTCCGCCGACTCCAAGACCAACGTCGCGACCATGGGCGCCGACGACTTCCGCTCGACCGAGAAGTCCGCGGTGATCGCCGCGGACGGTGCGGTCCGCATCGAGCTGGCCGGCGACGACGGCACCACCACCGTGCTGCGCGCGTCGGTGCCGGTCCTGGCCGGTGAGGTCGTGGACGCCTCCGTGATGCGGGTCGGTCCGCTGCGCGAGTTCCTGGCCGCGCAGGTCGCGAAGGCCAAGGCCGAGGGCGTGCTGTTCTCCGTGCACCTGAAGGCCACGATGATGAAGGTCTCCGACCCGATCGTCTTCGGCCACGTCGTGCGCGCCTTCTTCCCGAAGACCTTCGCGCAGTACGGCGAGGCGCTGGCGACCGCCGGGCTGACCCCGAACGACGGCCTCGGCGGCATCTACAAGGGCCTTGAGGCCCTGCCGAACGGCGCCGAGATCAAGGCGTCCTTCGACGCCGAGCTGGCCGCCGGTCCGGAGCTGGCGATGGTCGACTCCGACCGCGGCATCACCAACCTGCACGTCCCCAGCGACGTCATCGTGGACGCGTCGATGCCGGCCATGATCCGCACCTCCGGCCACATGTGGGGCCCGGACGGCCAGGAGGCCGACACCCTCGCGGTGCTCCCCGACAGCAGCTACGCCGGCGTCTACCAGGCCGTCCTCGACGACTGCCGGGCGCACGGCGCGTTCGACCCGGCCACCATGGGCTCGGTGCCGAACGTCGGCCTGATGGCGCAGAAGGCCGAGGAGTACGGCAGCCACGACAAGACCTTCGAGATCCCGGCCACCGGCACGGTGCGGGTCCTCGACGGTGCGGGCAACGCCGTCCTGGAGCAGACCGTGGGCGCCGGCGACATCTTCCGGATGTGCCAGACCAAGGACGCGCCGATCAAGGACTGGGTCAAGCTCGCCGTCACCCGCGCCCGCGCCACCGGTGACCCGGCGGTGTTCTGGCTCGACGCGACCCGCGCGCACGACGCCCAGCTGATCGAGAAGGTCAAGGCGTACCTGCCGGAGCACGACACCGAGGGCCTGGACATCAAGATCCTCGCCCCGGTCGAGGCGACCGCCTTCTCCCTGGAGCGGATCCGCCGCGGCGAGAACACCATCTCGGTCACCGGCAACGTCCTGCGCGACTACCTGACCGACCTGTTCCCGATCCTGGAGCTGGGCACCAGCGCCAAGATGCTCTCGGTCGTCCCGCTGATGAACGGCGGCGGCCTGTTCGAGACCGGCGCCGGTGGCTCCGCGCCCAAGCACGTCCAGCAGCTGGTCAAGGAGAACTACCTGCGCTGGGACAGCCTCGGCGAGTTCCTCGCGCTCGCGGTGAGCTTCGAGCACCTGGCGACGACCACCGGCAACGCCCGCGCCCAGGTCCTCGCCGACACCCTGGACCGCGCGACCGGCTCGTTCCTGAACGAGAACAAGTCGCCGAGCCGCAAGCTGGGTGGCATCGACAACCGCGGCAGCCACTTCTACCTGGCGCTGTACTGGGCCCAGGAGCTGGCCAAGCAGACCGATGACGCGCAGCTCGCGGAGGCGTTCGGTCCGCTGGCCAAGACGCTGGCCGAGCAGGAGCAGGCCATCGTCGACGAGCTGATCGCGGTGCAGGGCTCCCCGGTCGACATCGGTGGCTACTACCGCCCCGACGCGGCCAAGGCGTCCGCGGTGATGCGTCCGTCGAAGACGCTGAACCAGGCGCTCGCGACCCTCAAGGGCTGAGCACCGCACAGCGAGCACCACGTCCGCCCCGGCCGGGCCGCGCGTCCGGCCGGGGCGGTCCGGTGCGCGCCCGCGGGCGGGGTGACGGGGCTCTCGCCGCCCGGGCGCGGTCGGCCCGCGCACGGACCGCCATACTGGGGGCATGGCCTTGATCAACCCCAGCATCCTGTCCGCCGACTTCGCCCGCCTCGCCGAGGAGGCGAAGGCCGTCGAGGGCGCCGACTGGCTCCACGTCGACGTGATGGACAACCACTTCGTCCCCAATCTCACCCTCGGCGTGCCGATCGTCGAGTCGTTGAGCAAGGCGACGGACACCCCCCTCGACCTGCACCTGATGATCGAGGACCCGGACCGCTGGGCGCCGCAGTACGTGGAGGCCGGGGCCGGTTCGGTCACCTTCCACGCGGAGGCGGCCGGGGCGCCGGTGCGGCTGGCGCGGGAGATCCGGGCCAAGGGTGCGCGGGCGTCGATGGCGCTCAAGCCGGCCACCCCGATCGAGCCGTTCGAGGACCTGTTGCCCGAGCTGGACATGCTCCTGATCATGACCGTCGAGCCCGGCTTCGGCGGTCAGGCGTTCCTGGACATCATGCTGCCGAAGATCCGTCGCACCCGGGAGCTGATCTCGCGCCACGGCCTGCAGATGTGGCTCCAGGTGGACGGCGGCGTCTCCGCGGAGACCATCGAGCGGTGCGCGGAGGCCGGCGCCGACGTGTTCGTCGCGGGGTCCGCGGTCTACGGCGCCGACGATCCCGCCAAGGCCGTCCGCGACCTGCGGGAGAAGGCCGAGGCGGCGACGGCCGTGAGTTGGGGCTGCGCCCACTGAGCGGGGCGGACCGCTCCGTACGGGGACCGGAAGCAGTGCGTCCGCTGTGCCCCGTGCCCTTGGTTGACCTGGCGGCCACCGAGCGTTCACGCCCGGCGTGCCGCTCGTGGTCCCCGTACACCTCGGGTTTCTGAAAGGATGAGCAAAGACTCGATCAGATGCGCAAAAGGGGAGAATTTCGTGGTAGCCAGCCGCCCGCAGTCCGGAATGGGCCCCGCCGAGCTGGTGCAGGCTGCGGCCATGGCCCGCCGCTTCTATCTCGAGGGCAAGTCCAAGATCCAGATCGCGGAGGAGTTCGGCGTCAGCCGCTTCAAGGTCGCCCGCGTCCTGGAGACGGCCCTGGAGCGTGATCTCGTACGGATCGAGATCCGGGTGCCCTCCGAACTCGACGCGGAGCGCTCCGACGCCCTGCGCGCCCGCTACGGCCTGCGGCACGCGGTCGTCGTCGAATCGCCCGCGGACGCCTCCGAGGACGCCGCCGACCCGGAGAACCTCGGCGAGGTGGCCGCCGACCTGCTCGGCGAACTCGTCGCCGAGGGCGACGTGCTGGGCCTGGCCTGGGGCCGCTCGACGATCCACATGGCCGCCGCCCTGCACCAGCTGCCGCCGTGCACGGTCGTGCAGTTGACCGGGGTCTACGACGCCGGCACCGCCGACCGCGGCTCGGTCGAGGCGGTCCGCCGCGCGGCCGACGTCTCCGGCGGCGAGGCGCACCCGATCTACGCGCCCATGCTGCTGCCCGACTCGGCGACCGCCGCCGCGCTGCGCGGCCAGACCGGCATCGCCCGCGCCTTCGAGTACTTCGACAAGGTCACCGTCGCCTGCGTCTCCATCGGCTCGTGGGAGCCGGGCGTCTCGACCGTCTACGACATGCTGTCCGAGGAGGAGCGCGAGCACTACGCCTCGCTGGGCGCGGCCGCCGAGATGTCCGCGCACCTCTTCGACGCCGAGGGCCGGCGGATCGGCCGGGACCTGGGCGAGCGGTGCATCACCGTCGAGGCGGACCGGCTGCGCCGCATCCCCGAGGTGGTGGCGATCGCCGGCGGCCGTCGCAAGGCCGCGGCCATCGGCGCGGTGCTGCGCTCCGGACTGGTGACGAGCCTGGTGACGGACACCGCCGCCGCCGACCACCTGCTGCTGGAGACCGGCCCCGGTCCGCGGCCGGCCCTGGACCGGGCGGACCCCGACGGCAAGTGAGCGGGCCCGGCGCGTTCGTCGGCGGGCAGCCGGCGCGTGGCTGTGACAGCATCGGCGCATGCTGATCCACACCGCCCCGCGCCGGGCCGCCGCCGTCCTCGGCGCGCTGCTCGCCGGGCTGCTTCTCGTCCTGACCGGTTGTTCCACCGGCGGTGACGGCAAAGGGAGTTCGGCCGGCACGCACCGGCCGTCCGCGACCAGTACGGCCGGCGGCCGGTCGTCCGGCGACGGCGCCGCACCGGGCTGGGCGAAGGGCCTGCCGACCGTGCCGGCGGGCCGGCTGCCCGCCGAGGCGCGGCACACCCTGAAGCTGATCGACGCCGGCGGGCCGTTCCCGTACCCCAAGGACGGCACCGTCTTCGGCAACTACGAGAAGCAGCTGCCGAAGGAGTCGCGCGGCTACTACCACGAGTACACGGTCGACACCCCGGGTGCCCGCAACCGTGGTGCCCGCCGCCTGATCACCGGCAAGCACCACGAGTTCTTCTACACCGACGACCACTACAAGAGCTTCAAGGCGGTGCTCCGGTGAGCCCCGAGGTGCCCCCGGCGCTGGCCGCGGTCCTCGACGGGCGGACGCCCGCGGGGGTGCTGCCCTGGCCCGCCGACCGTCCGATCGCCGACGCGCTGGCCGCCGCCCGCGACGCGGGGTGGACCGGTGCCGCGCTCGACCTCGCCGGCGTCACCGACAAGGCCGACTTCCTCCAGCGGTGCGCGGCGGCCCTGGACTTCCCCGCGTACTTCGGCCACAACTGGGACGCGCTGGCCGACTGCCTCACCGATCTGTCCTGGTGCCCCCCGGCGCGCGGCCGGCTGCTGGTCATCACCGGCTGGCAGGGGTACGCGGCCGCCGTGCCGGAGGACTGGGGCGTGGTGGAGGGCGTGCTGGCGGACGCCGTCGGGCACTGGCGGGACACCGACACCGGCCTCGTGGTGATCATGGCCGGCGGGCGGGGACGGCAGGGGGCGTAGGGCGGTGCCGCCCCCTGTGGGGGCGGCGCTCTGCGACGTTCCGCGTGCGGCGCGTGAGGTGGCGGTCCGGTGGGTGGACGGCGGGTTGGCGGATCACACACACGGCTCGCGCGCCCGTAGGACTATCACATGAGTCCTGGTCAGGGCCCGTATCCTGGCGGTATGCGATTCCTCAATCCGAAGAACGGCGCCCTCGAAGAGAGTTCTTCGGTGCCCTACGACCTGACCTACGACGATGTGTTCATGGTGCCCAGCCGCTCGGCGGTGGGCTCCCGCCAGGCCGTGGACCTCGCCTCGCGCGACGGCTCCGGCACGACCATCCCGCTCGTGGTCGCCAACATGACGGCGATCGCCGGCCGCCGCATGGCCGAGACCGTGGCCCGCCGCGGTGGTCTGGTCGTCATCCCCCAGGACATCCCGATCGACGTCGTCACCGACGTCGTCACCTGGGTCAAGCAGCGCCACCTGGTGCTGGACACGCCGATCGTGCTGTCCCCCGTCTCGACCGTGGCGGACGCGCTGTCGCTGCTGCCGAAGCGGGCGCACGGCGCGGGCATCGTCGTCGAGGGCGGCCGCCCGATCGGCGTCGTCACCGAGCACGACCTGGCCGGCGTGGACCGCTTCACCCAGGTGTCCGAGGTCATGTCCAAGGACCTGCTGGTCCTGGACGCGGACATCGATCCCCGCGAGGCGTTCAACCGCCTCGACGCCGCCAACCGCAAGCTGGCCCCCGCGGTCGACGCGGACGGCAGGCTGGTCGGCATCCTGACCCGCAAGGGCGCGCTGCGCGCGACCCTCTACAGCCCCGCCACCGACGACGCCGGCAAGCTGCGCATCGCGGCCGCCGTGGGCATCAACGGCGACGTGGCCGGCAAGGCCAAGGCGCTGCTGGACGCCGGGGTGGACACCCTCGTCGTGGACACCGCGCACGGTCACCAGGAATCGATGATCAGCGCGATCAAGGCGGTCCGGGCGCTGGACCCGCAGATCCCGATCGTCGCGGGCAACATCGTCGCCGCCTCCGGCGTGCGCGACCTCATCGAGGCCGGCGCGGACATCATCAAGGTCGGTGTCGGTCCCGGCGCGATGTGCACCACCCGGATGATGACCGGCGTCGGTCGGCCGCAGTTCTCCGCGGTGCTGGAGTGCGCCGCCGAGGCCCGCAAGTACGGCAAGCACGTCTGGGCCGACGGCGGCGTGCGGCACCCGCGCGACGTGGCCATGGCGCTGGCCGCCGGGGCGTCCAACGTCATGATCGGTTCGTGGTTCGCCGGCACCCTGGAGTCGCCGGGCGACCTCCAGCACACCGCCGACGGCCGGCCGTACAAGGAGAGCTTCGGGATGGCCTCGGCGCGTGCGGTGCGCAACCGCACCAGCGAGGAGTCGGCCTACGACCGCGCCCGCAAGGGGCTGTTCGAGGAGGGCATCTCCACCTCCCGGATGTTCGTCGACCAGGCCCGTCCCGGCGTCGAGGACCTGATCGACTCGATCATCGCGGGCGTCCGCAGCTCCTGCACGTACGCCGGCGCCGCCTCCCTGGCGGAGTTCACGCAGAAGGCCGTGGTCGGGGTGCAGAGCGCCGCCGGTTACGCCGAGGGGAAGCCGCTGCACGACAGCTGGAGCTGACCCGCCAAGCCCGCTGACGGCTTCGCACGCGCCGCCCACCGGCCCCGCACCGACCTGGTGCGGGGCCGGTGGCGTTATGCGGGGAACGGCGTGATTGACTGCAACGGAGCGCAACGTTCCGCCGCCCTTCGCCGCCGTGCGCAACGAACCACCGTGGTTGCGCAAGGATCCTGCATTACGGCAGGTCAACGAGGGGCCGTAAGGTCAAGCGCTGTACGTGGAGTGGCGGAGACCGCCTGCTCGGCGGTCTCCTGCTGCAGGCTGGTTCGTCCGGCCTGCCCGACTGCTGCGGTCTTCTCCCTGGAATGTGCCGGAACGTGTCAATCTGACCGGCAGCGATGAAGGAGCCCCCAGTGTTGGAGAACGGCGCCGTCCCACCCCCAGGGGGCAGCTCTTCCCCGCCGCCCGCCGGCGGACTCGGCGCTCGGCTGATGCGCCGCAAGCCGGTCGAGCGGCTGGTCGCCGAGGGCGGCCAGGGCGAGGGGGGAACGCTCCGCCGCTCGATGGGCGTCTGGCAGCTGACCATGATCAGCATCGGTGCCACGCTCGGCACCGGCATCTTCGTGGTGCTCGGCCAGGCGGTCCCGGAGGCCGGCCCGGCGGTCGTGCTCTCGTTCGTCATCGCCGGCATCACGGCCCTGTTCTCCGCGCTCTCCTACGCGGAGCTGGCCGGCACCATCCCGGTCGCCGGCTCGTCCTACTCCTACGCCTACGCCACCCTCGGCGAGCTGATCGCCTGGGTCTGCGGCTGGTGCCTGATCCTGGAGTACGGCGTCTCGGTGGCCGCCGTCGCGGTCGGCTGGGGCCAGTACCTCAACGAGTTCCTCAACGGCACGCTGGGCGTCACGATCCCGGCCGCGCTCTCCGCGCCGCCGGGCCAGGGCGGCTACTTCAACCTGCCCGCGCTGCTGGTCGTGCTGCTGGCGATGGTGTTCCTGCTGGGCGGCGCCAAGGAGAGCGCCCGGGCCAACACCATCATGGTGATCGTCAAGATCCTCACGCTGCTGCTCTTCTGCGGCGTCGCGATCCAGGGCGTGAAGTCCGGCAACTACGCCAACTTCATGCCGATGGGCATGGCGGGGGTCAGCGCCGCCGGCGCCACCCTGTTCTTCTCCTACATCGGCTTCGACGCCGCCTCCACGGCGGGGGAGGAGGCCAAGAACCCGCAGCGCGACCTGCCCCGCGCGATCATGCTGTCGCTGGTGATCGTCACCGCCCTGTACTGCCTGGTCGCGGCCATCGCGGTGGGCGCCCTGCCGTGGCAGGAGTTCAAGGGTTCGGAGGCGGCGCTGGCCGGCATCCTCAAGACCGTCACCGGTCAGGGCTACTGGTCGGTGCTGCTGGCCTTCGGCGCCGTCGTCGCCATCGCGAGCGTGGTGCTGACCGTGCTCTACGGCCAGACCCGGATCCTGTTCGCGATGTCCCGGGACCGCCTGGTGCCCAAGGTGTTCTCCAAGGTTCACCCCAAGAGCGGCGTGCCCCGGGTGAACACCGTCCTGGTCTCCCTCTTCTGCGGGGTGCTGGCCGCCGCGGTGCCGCTCGGCGAGCTGGCCGACGCCACCAGCATCGGCACGCTCTTCGCGTTCGCGCTGGTCAACGTGGCCGTGATCGTGCTGCGCCGGACCCGGCCGGACATGCCGCGGGCCTTCCGCACGCCGTTCGCGCCGGTCTTCCCGGCGATCGGTTTCCTGCTCTGCCTCTACATGATGGGCAGCCTCGGCCCGGTGACCTGGGTGGTCTTCGGTGTCTGGATGGCGGTCGGCCTTGTGATCTACTTCGGATACGGCATGCGCCGTTCCCGATTGGCCACCGCAGAGAAGTGACCCACCCGCAGTGCGACTGAACGATCTCGACGAACGCATCGTCCACGCCCTCGCCGAGGACGCCCGCCGCAGCTACGCGGACATCGGCCAGGAGGTCGGGCTGTCCGCCCCGGCGGTCAAGCGCCGGGTGGACCGGCTGCGGGCGGACGGCGCGATCACCGGATTCACGGTCCGCGTCGACCCCGCGGCCCTCGGGTGGGAGACCGAGGGGTTCATCGAGATCTTCTGTCGCCGCAACACCTCGCCCGACGCGATCCACCGCGGTCTGTCGCGCTATCCCGAAGTGGCGTCCGCCTCCACCGTGACCGGTGAGGCGGACGCCCTCGTGCAGGTCTTCGCGTCCGACATGCGGCACTTCGAGCGGGTCCTGGAGCGGATCGCCGGCGAACCGTTCGTCGAACGCACCAAGTCCGTCCTGGTCCTCTCCCCGCTGCTGCGCCGGTACGGGGCGGGCGCGCCCAGCTAGGGCGCTTTTGACGCCCTGGGCACGGCCCCGCCCGTTCCTAGGCGGCCTCCACCGGGCCCCGGTCCGGCGGCAGGTGCGGCGGGGTGCCCTGCGTCCAGGCGATGCGCAGCGCGGACGTGGCGATCCGCCAGCCGTCCGGGGTCCGCACCAGGGTGTTGTCGGCACGACCGCCCGAGAGGAAGAGGGCCCCGGTGCCGTCCGCCAGGACGTGGGTGCTCAGTTGGGCCCCGTGGACGGTGGCCCGGTCGCCGTCGACCTCGATGACGGGGTTGCCGCCCAGGTGCACGGTGCGGTCGAACAGGGCCATCCCCTCCCGGATCCGCCGCACCACCGCGTCCCGGCCCCGGACGGTGCCGATGGGCATCTCGGCGGTGGCGTCCTCGGTGTAGAAGGCGCGCCCCCACGCCTCGTCCACGACCCCCTCGTCGAGCGAGCGCAGGTAGCGGTCCAACAGGTCGGTGATCTCGGCGCGGTCGGTGAGGTGCTGGAGCTGCCGCGCCGTGCGGAGCGCGGTGGCCTCGGCAGTCGGATCGGTGGTGGTGGGAGTGGCGGCAGGGGTGGCGGTGGCCTCGTTTGGGATCATGCGACGATCCTGCGACCTCAAGTTGACTTGAGGTCAAGGGGTGGCGGGGCGAGCACGTCCGACCGGGGCGACGGGGTGTCGGCGCCGCGCCGCCGGGCCCGGAGCCCGACCGTCACGGCGACGCCCACGACCAGCACCACCGCGGCCGCGATCCGGTAGCCCAGCGCCGCGGCGTCGGCGAACGCGACCGCCGCGGAACTCCCGTGTGCGGTGCCCGCCGCGTAGCGGACCGACAGCGCGGTGCCCACCACGGCGATGCCCAGCGCCGCGCCCAACTCCCGTGCCGCGCCCTGGAGTCCGGAACCCATGCCCGCCTGGTGGGCCGGCACGGACGCCACGATCGCGTGGGACAGCGTCGGCATCGCCAGGCCCGCGCCGGCCGCCAGCACCAGCAGGTACGCCAAGTAGCGCGGGTAGGGGGTGCCGGCGTCGGAGGTGGCGAGCAGCAGCAGGCCGGCGGCTATCAGCAGCAGCGCCACGCCGGCGGTCCGGGCCTCGCCGATCCGCCGGGCCAGGCGCATGCCGTACCGCGTCAGCACCATCATCCCGAACGCCATCGGGACCAGCGCGAAGCCCGTCCGCAGCGCCGAATAGCCCTTCACGTACTGCAGGAACTGCGCGTTGACGTAGAATAGCGCGAACATCCCGAAGAAGCCGACGGCGATCCCGGCGCTGCCGGCGCGCAGCCGCGGCAGCCGGAACAGCCGGGGGTCCAGCACCGGGTGCGCGGACCGCAGGCCGTGGCGCACGAAGACCGCGAAGAGCACCAGCGCCAGCACGAAGGAACCGAGCACCGGGGTCGAGGCCCAACCCAGCCCGGGGCCCTCGATGATGCCGAAGAGCAGCGCGAAGGAGCCCACGACCAGCAGCGCCGAGCCCGGCAGGTCCAGCGCCGCGGTCTGTCGCGGCACCCGCGGCGCGGACCGCGCCACCCAGCCGAACAGGACCAGCGCCAGCGGCACGTACCCCCAGAACAGCCCCTGCCAGGGCAGGTATTGGAGGATCAGCGCGCCGCCCGCGTTGCCGGCCATCCCGCCGACGCCCATCGCCGTGCTCCACGCCGCGATCGCCGTCGCCTTCCGGTCGGGCGGGGACGCGTACAGCAGCACCGACATGGTGGCCGGTACCAGGAGCGCGGCGCCGGCGCCGGAGACCGCGCGGCCCGCCAGCAGCACGGGGAGGGTCGGCGCGAGTGCGCTCAGCAGCGCGCCGGTGCCGAAGACGGCGAGGCCGGTGAGCAGGGTGCCCTTGCGGCCGAACCGGTCGCCGAGCGCGCCGGCCGGGATCAGCAGGCCGGCGAAGACCAGGACGTAGGTGTCGACGACCCAGAGCAGTTGGGCGGGGGTGGGGTGCAGGTCGCTCGCGGCGATCTTCGGGATGGCCAGGTTCATCGCGGCCACCAGGGACTGGGCCACCAGGACGCCGGCGCACATCGCGGCGGTGACGGAGCGCCGACCGGCCCGTCGGGGCGAGGGGCCGCCGGGCGGCGGCGGTGCTGACGTGGTCATGCCCCGGACGCTAGGGTGCCGTTCAGTTGATCTCAAATGCAAGGTATGCACTCCATGATTGCGCGAAACGCAAACATCGACTTCAACCTGTTGACCGCCCTGGACGCGCTCCTGGAAGAAGAGAGCGTCACCGCCGCCGCGGACCGGCTCGGGCTCTCCGGGCCGGCCATGAGCCGGGCGCTCGGCCGGATCCGGCGGACCATCGGCGACCCGATCCTGGTCCGGGCCGGCCGCCACATGGTGCCGACGCCCCGCGCGCTGGAGATCAAGGCCGAGGTGCGCCGGCTGGTGGAGGCGGCGCAGGGGGTGCTGTCCCCGTCCGTCCCGGCCGATCCGGCGCAGCTCACCCGGGCCTTCGCGCTGCACACCGGCGACCTGTTCGTCACCGCCCTCGGACCGGCGCTGGTCGCCCGGGTCGCCCGCGAGGCGCCCGGGGTGGTGCTGCGCTTCCTCGGCGAGAGCCACGTCGACGTCCCCGTGCTCCGGGACGGGGCGGCCGACCTGGAACTGGGCGTGATCGACAGCCGCGAGCCGGAGATCCGCACGGCCCGGCTGTACGACGACCACGCGGTCGCGGTCGTCCGCGCGGGCCACCCGCTGACCGACCGGTCCCTGACCGCCCGCCGGTTCGCCGCCGCCCCGCACCTCAACTTCTCCCGGCGCGGCCGGCTGACCGGCCCCATCGACGCCGCGCTGGCCCACCACGGGCTGCGCCGTCAGGTGGTCGCCACCGTGCCGACCGTGACGGCGGCGCTGATGATGGTGCGGGACAGTGACGTGGTGGGCATGGTGCCGGAGCGGACCGCGGCCTCGTTGATCCGCGACCTGGGCCTGTGCGCCCTGCCCATCCCGTTGGACCTGCCGCCGATGCCGATGGCGATGGCCTGGCACCCGCGCCAGGACGCCGACCCCGGCCACCGGTGGCTGCGCGGCCTGGTGCGCGCGACGCTGGCCGCCGTGGTGGCCTGAATCACCCCGTCGGGACCCACCCGACCTGGCCGGATGCCCCGTGCAACGAATCGCCGCGGTAGCCCTTGAACGCGCAACGAATCGTTCCTCGGCACGCAACGGTGGCGCCTTGTCCCATATCGGCACCGGACCGTACCGTCATTGCGTCCCACCCGAACCGCCACCGCCGAGGGGTCCCATGTCGCCGCTGCACACCGCCCTGCTCCAGAGTTCGGGACGGCCCGGCGACGTCGCGCACAACCTGCGGGTGCTCGCCGACGCGGCCCGCTCGGCCGCCGCGACCGGCGCCCGGCTGCTCGCCTGCCCCGAGCTCTTCCTCACCGGCTACGCGATCGGCGGCGACGTGCACCGCCTCGCCGAGCCGGCCGACGGCGACAGCGCCCGGGCGGTGGGCCGGATCGCCGCCGAACACGGCATCGCGGTGCTCTACGGCTACCCCGAGCGCGACCCCGAGGCGGCCGGCACGGTCTACAACTCCGCCCGGCTGATCGGCCCCGACGGCACGCCGCTCGCCAACTACCGCAAGACCCACCTCTTCGGCTGCTTCGAGCGCGAGTGGTTCACCCCGGGGGAGCGCACGGTCGTCCAGGCCGAACTGGACGGGATCCGGATCGGCCTGTTGATCTGCTACGACGTGGAGTTCCCGGAGAACGTCCGGGCGCACGCGCTGGCCGGGACCGACCTGCTGCTGGTGCCCACCGCGCAGATGCACCCCTTCCAGATCGTGCCGGAGCAGGTGATCCCGGTGCGCGCCTTCGAGAACCAGATGTACGTCGCCTACGTCAACCGGGTCGGCGCGGAGGGCGAGTTCGAGTTCGTCGGTCTCAGCTGCCTGGCCGGCCCGGACGGCGTCGTGCGCACCCGCGCCGGACGCTCCGAGCAACTGGTGCAGGCCGTGGTCGACCCGGCCTTCCTGAAGGAAGCCCGGGAGCAGAACCCCTACCTGCACGACCGGAGGCCGGAGCTCTACACCGACCTCGTCTGACGGGCCCGCCGCCGACGACGGCCCCGCCCGCCCCGTGGTGACGGGCGCCGTCGCGCCCCGCACCGCGCCACCGCGCACGCCCGCGCCCCGGCACGCCCACCCGTGCCCGTTACGCCCCGACACGCCCGCCCTGCCCGCAAGGAGTCCGCCCCGATGACGTCCACGGTGCCCCCCGCCGTCCCGCACACCACCGCGCAGCCGCCGATCACCATGTTCGGCCCGGACTTCCCCTACGCGTACGACGACTTCCTCGCGCACCCGGCGGGCCTCGGCCAGATCCCGGCGACCGAGCACGGCACCGAGGTCGCCATCGTCGGCGGCGGCCTCTCCGGCATCGTCACCGCGTACGAACTCATGAAGATGGGCCTCAAGCCCGTCGTCTACGAGGCGGACCAGATAGGCGGCCGGCTGCGCACCGTGGGCTTCGACGGCTGCTCCGCCGCGGCCGACGAGAGCGAACTCAACTGCGAGCTGGGCGCGATGCGCTTCCCGCCGTCCTCGACGGCGCTCCAGCACTACATCGACCTGGTGGGCCTCACGACCAGGCCGTTCCCCAACCCGCTCGCCGAGTCCACCCCCTCCACCGTCGTCGACCTCAAGGGCGAGTCCCACTACGCCGAGACCGTCGACGACCTGCCCCCGGTCTACCGCCAGGTCGCCGAGGCGTGGAACGCCTGCCTGGAGGAGGGCGCCGACTTCTCCGACATGAACCAGGCGATGCGCGAGCGCGACGTGCCGCGCATCCGCGAGATCTGGGCGAAGCTCGTCGAGAAGCTCGACAACCAGACCTTCTACGGCTTCCTCTGCGACTCCGAGGCGTTCACCTCCTTCCGGCACCGCGAGATCTTCGGCCAGGTCGGCTTCGGCACCGGCGGTTGGGACACCGACTTCCCCAACTCCATCCTGGAGATCCTGCGGGTCGTCTACACCGAGGCCGACGACCACCACCGCGGCATCGTCGGCGGCTCCCAGCAGCTGCCGCTGCGCCTGTGGGAGCGCGAACCGGCCAAGATCGTGCACTGGGCCCCGGGCACCTCGCTGTCGTCGCTGCACGACGGCGCCCCCCGGCCGGCCGTCACCCGGCTGCACCGCACCGCCGGCAACCACGTCACCGTCACCGACGCCTCCGGCGACATCCGCTCGTACAAGGCCGTGGTCTTCACCGCGCAGAGCTGGATGCTGCTGTCGAAGATCGACTGCGACGACGACCTGTTCCCGATCGACCACTGGACGGCGATCGAGCGCACCCACTACATGGAGTCCAGCAAGCTCTTCGTCCCGGTGGACCGGCCGTTCTGGCTGGACAAGGCCGTCGACGACGAGGGCAACGAGACGGGGCGCGACGTGATGTCGATGACGCTCACCGACCGCATGACGCGCGGGACGTACCTCCTCGACAACGGCCCGGACCGGCCGGCCGTCATCTGCCTCTCCTACACCTGGTGCGACGACAGCCTGAAGTGGCTGCCGCTGTCGGCGAACGAGCGCATGGAGGTCATGCTCAAGTCGCTCGGCGAGATCTACCCGAAGGTCGACATCCGGAAGCACATCATCGGCAACCCGGTGACCGTGTCCTGGGAGAACGAGCCCTACTTCATGGGCGCGTTCAAGGCCAACCTGCCCGGCCACTACCGCTACCAGCGGCGCCTGTTCACCCACTTCATGCAGGAGCTGCTCCCCGAGGACAAGCGCGGCATCTTCCTCGCCGGCGACGACATCTCCTGGACGGCCGGCTGGGCCGAGGGCGCCATCCAGACCGCGCTGAACGCGGTGTGGGGCGTGATGCACCACTTCGGCGGCGGCACCGACGCGGTCAACCCCGGCCCGGGCGACGTCTACGACGCGATCGCGCCGGTGGAACTCCCGGAGGACTGAGCCCCGCACCGGTGGGCGGGCCCGCCCGACGCGGGCCCGCCCACCGCCGTCACAGCCCGGCCGCCCGGACGCGGCCGTGGAGTTCGGCGGCCCGGTCGGCCAGCTCCGCGCCGTCGCGGCAGTGCACCTGGAGGTCCAGCAGCACCTCCCGCGCCCCGGCGGCCGCGGCGCCGGCCAGATCCGCCAGCACCTGGTCGTGACTGCCGGTGTAGGGCGGGCGCCCGGCCGCCGGCAGCGGCGCGTCGGTCAGCTCGACCCCGACCCGCAGCACGACGTCCAGCTCCGCGGCGTCCCGGCCGTGGCGTTCGGCCGCGTCGGTCAGCTGTGCCAGGAGCGGGGCCAGCCGCTCGCCCGTCAGGTGGGCCGGGAGCCAGCCGTCGGCGCGCCGCGCCACCCGGTCCAGGGCCCGGCCGCCGCCCCCGGCCAGGTAGACGGGGATCGGGCGGGCCGGTTTGGGCCCGACCGAGGCCGGGGCGAGCTCCGTCCAGCGCCCCCGGTAGGCGACCGGATCGGGGCCCCAGACGGCGGCGCAGACGTCCAACAGCTCGTCCAACTGGGCGCCGCGGTCGGCGTACGGGGTGATCCCGGCGGCCCGGTACTCGTCCTGCGACCAGCCGGTTCCCAGCCCCGCCAGCACCCGTCCGCCACTGGCCGCGTCCAGCGACGCCAGCGTCCGGGCGAGCGGGAACGGCGCGTGCAGCCCGGAGACCAGCACGCTGCTGCCCAACCGGACCCGGTCGGTGACGGCGGCGGCCAGCGTGAGGGTGACCAGCGGGTCGGCGCACCGCCGGTAGAAGTCGGGCCAGGGCAGGTCGGGCACGCCGTAGAGCCCGTCGAGCGGCGCGCGCGGGAAGACCGTCCGCTCGAAGACCCAGACGCTGTCGAAGCCGATCTCCTCCGCGGCCCGGGCCACCTCCCGCACCGCGCGCCGCGGGTCGTACTGCGGCATCTGGGGCAGTCCCAGTCCCAGTCGTAACGTCATGGGGCGCACCTTACGACGGGGTGCCCGGTGGTGGAACGAAGCCGACACCGGACGTGGCGCGCCCGCCTCCGCCGTCGCACCGGGCCCGCCGGCTACCCCAGTGGGGTCAGCAGGCAGCGGCCGATCAGCCCCACGCTCGCGTCCAGCCGCTCGGCGAACTCCTCCACCACCTCCGGCAGCCGGCGGACGCCCCACATCATGCGGGCCGCGGCCCAGGCGCCGTCACGCGCCCGGTCCAGGCTCCAGGAGCCGATCAGGTGGGTGAGCGGATCGGCGACGTCCAGGAGGTCGGGACCGGGCATCAAGGTCTCCCGGATGCCCTCCTCCAGGCCGGTCAGGAGCGTGCCGATGCGGTCGAAGTCGCCTTCCAGGGAAGGGGGTTCGCACTCCAGCGCGCGGCAGGTGTCCACGACGGCCAGTGCGAGGTCGTGCCCGATGTGGGCGTTGATTCCGGCCAGCGCGAACTGCAGCGGGCGGACCCGGGGATGCCCGCGCAGCTGGAACAGCGGGCGCCAGCAGGCCGGCGGTCGCCGCCCGGTGGCGTCGGCGTCCACCGCGGTGAAGTAGCGGCGGGCGAACTGGACGTCCAGCTCGCCGGCGGCCGCCGGGTCCTCGAAGGCGCCGCCCCCCATCCGTTGGGCGACGGCCTCGGTGACGGTCAAGTAGACCCGGTTGAAGACGGCCACTCCGTCGTCGGCGGGCAGCGCCCGGTCCAGCGCCCGCATCCGCGCCAGTACGTGCGTCACCCCCGCCTGCTCCGCGGGTCCGGTGGGGCCTGCGGCGCCGTCGGCGGGTCCTGCGGCGAGGTGCTGCGGGCCGTTGCCGCCGTGCTGCTGAAGGGTCGTCATCCGCTCAGCCTGACATCGGGACTCCCTCGAATACGGCGAAGACCATGGCGAGTTGACCGGATCGGCGTAATAATCGGCGCGCCGTCCTGAGGTACTTCCCGTCCGTTGTGCGCCGTGTACTTCCCGCGGTCTTCGTGCCGTGGCGACGTGTGCTGCGCGTTTCCGGCCGAGCGGCCGACGGCGGAGCAGTCCCCGGTACCTCCCGCACACCCGGCGTCCCTTGAGAAATCACTGTGCACTCGGCATCCCAGGAAACGCCGCATGAACGCGGCGCAGAATTCCGGAGGTTGATCCGTGTCCCGAAGACGTGCCGCCCTGCTCGTCACGCCGCTGCTCGCGGTCTCCGCGCTGGCCGTGGCCGCCGCCCCGGCCCAGGCGGTTCCCGCCGACAAGCCGCAGGTGCTGGCCGGCTTCACGCAGACCGGCGCGGCCAGTTACGGCAACTGGCTGGCGGCCCGCAACGCCCAGGGAAAATGGGCCGCCTACGCTTTCGACTGGTCCACCGACTATTGCTCCAAGTCGCCGGACAATCCCTTCGGCTTCCCTTTCAAACTCTCCTGCGCCCGGCATGACTTCGGCTACCGCAACTACAAGAACGCGGGCACCTTCGCCGCCAACAAGCCGCGGCTGGACAGTGCCCTGTATGAGGACTTGAAGCGGGTCTGCGCGAGTTATTCCGGCGCGAAGAAAACGTCCTGCAACGGGCTGGCCTGGACGTATTACCAGGCCGTCAAGAATCTCGGGAAGTAACCCCGGCGACGCTCCGCCGGGCGCGGCCCGGCCGCCCGCCCGCGCCCGGCGGAGCCGCCGCCCGGCGGACCTCGCGGTGGCAGCGGTCGGCGCCGCGGATCGCCGGCCGATCGCGGCCAAGTTTGTCCTGAAGCCGTGGTTCGGTTATGAATCCCCTCGGCTCTGTGACGTGCAGGGCGTCGCAGAAGTGGAGAACGTTCATGGTCGGCTTGCGGTGGAAGGTTCACGGGGACGGGCGGCACCTCAAGCCGGGTGAGGTCGTCAAGCCGGGGGAGCGCCTGACGTGGGGACGCACGATCGCCCTGGGCGCGCAGCACGTCGTCTCGATGATCGGCGCGTGCTTCGTCGCCCCGGTCCTCATGGGGTTGGACCCGAGCCTGGCGCTCATGGCCTCGGGCGTCGCCACCGTGCTCTTCCTGGTGGTGACGCGCGGGCGCATCCCGAGCTACCTGGGCTCGTCGCTCTCCTTCGTCGGCGTGTCCGCGGTGATCGCCGGCCAGGGCGGGGACGCCGGCACCCTGACGGGCGCGATGCTCGTCGTCGGCGCCTGCTTGGCGGGCTGCGGCCTCGTCATCCACGTGCTCGGGGCCCGGGTGATCCACGCGGTCCTCCCGCCCGTCGTGACGGGCGCTGTCGTGATGCTGATCGGCTTCAACCTGGCACCGGTGACGGCCTCGACCTACTGGCCGCAGGACCAGTGGACGGCCCTCGCGACCATGATGTTCACCGGCCTCGCCCTGGTCGTGCTCCGGGGCTTCTGGTCACGCGTCGCGATCTTCCTCGGCCTGGTCTTCGGCTACGTGCTGTCGTGGGTCCTCGACCGCACCACCGGAATGATCCATTCCGCCAACGGCGCGGGGAAGGTGACCGACCACTGGCGCATCGACTTCTCCGGTGTCGCGAAGGCCGACTGGATCGGGTTGCCGACGTTCCACGCACCGAACTTCTCGGCCTCCGCCGTGCTGGTCGCCCTTCCCGTCCTGGTGGCCCTCGTCGCGGAGAACACCGGGCACGTCAAGGCGGTCGGGGAGATGACCGGTGACGACCTGGACGACAAGATGGGGCTGGCCATCGTCGCCGACGGCACGGCGACGGTCCTGTCGACGGCGGTCGGCGGCCCGGCCACGACGACGTACGCCGAGAACATCGGAGTGATGGCGGCGACCCGGGTCTACTCCACCGCGGCCTACTGGGCGGCGGCCGGCTTCGCCGTCCTCTTCGGCCTGTGCCCGAAGTTCGGCGCGGTGGTCGCCGCGATCCCCGGTGGGGTGCTCGGCGGCATCACGGTCATCCTCTACGGCATGATCGGCTTGCTGGGCGCGCAGATCTGGATCCGGAACGAGGTCGACTTCAGGGTTCCGCTGAACCTCATCCCCGCCGCGGCCGGCGTCATCATCGCGATCGGCGGCGTCTCGCTGAAGTTCACGGAGCACTTCGAACTCGGTGGCATCGCACTGGGCACGCTCATCGTGCTGACCGGCTACCACGGGCTGCGCTGGCTTTCGAAGGCGGCCGGCCAGCGTCGCATGCCCCTGCTCGACGCCGGGACCAGCGACTACGACGGCCCTGCCGAACGCAACGACCGATAGGAGGCGGACGATGAACCGCGAGGAGTCGGACCGGACCGGCTACCGGGAGGTCGCGGCGCGCATCCGCGCCGACGTGCAGGCCGGCGTCTGGCCGACCGGCCGGCCGATCCCCGGCATCGACCGACTGAAGGACCGCTACGAGGTGGCCCGCCAGACGGCCAATCGCGCGGTCCAGCACCTGGTGTCGCAGGGGCTGCTCTACAGCGAGGGGCGCCGCGGCACGTTCATCCGCCCCGCGGCCCCCGCGCGGACGACGGCCCGGGACCGGCAGGTCCGCCGCGACGCGCGGGGCTACTTCTTCGCCCCGCACGCCACGGACTGGCGTGGCATCGGCACCCCGACCCAGGAAGTGGGACCGGCGCCGGCCGACGCGGCGGAGCTGCTCGGCGTCGCCGCGGGCGAACCCGTGATGATCAGGGACCGCGCCGTGGGGCCGCCCGACGCCTCCCACCCCTGGCAGCTGGCGACGTCCTACCTCCCGGTGGCGCTCGTCGGCCAGTTGCCGGTCCTCGGCGCGGCCGAGACCGGGCCCGGAGGCATCTACGACCGGATCGAGGAGCACTTCGGCACGGCGATCTCCTGGGCGGAGACGGTGGGCGCCCGGCCCGCCGACGACCACGAGCAGCAGCAGCTGCGGATCGGGGCCGGCCTGCCGGTCCTGGTGGTCACGCGGGTGTCCCGGGTGGGGGAGCAGGTCGTGGAGGTCAACTGCACGCGGATGGCCGCCGATCGCTTCGTCGTGACGTACCCGGTGGCGCGTGACGACACGGCGCGCTGGCCGCGCGCGGCGTGCCGGGGCGACTAGGGCGCTTCTGACAGGGGCCCGGCGCGTGCCGGGCCCCTACTTACTCCACCGCGTACAGCAGCCGGTACTCCGCACCGTCCGCCCTGAAGCGCAGGCTGCGTTCGCCGGGCGTGTCCGTGATCCACTGCTCCCCGAGCCCGCCGCCCGCGCCCGAAGTGCCGCTCTCCCCGAGGGAGACGGCGATCGTCCCGGTGAAGTCGCAGTCGTACTTCACGGTGTACATCCGGTCTCCCAGCACCGTTCCGTTCCAGACGGTGCCGCGGTCCTGGACGACGAGCCGCTGCTCATCGAAGCCGCCCCAGCCCTCAGTCGTGACGCACGCGAGCTTCTCCAGATACAGCTTGGCCATGCCGTCCCCTGTGAACGATCCTTCTCGACCCCGCACATCCTGCCGATCGGCAATAAACGATCACTAAACGATCCGGCGCGGCAGGCGTCCCGATCCGGGCGGCCGCAGGCACCGCGTCGAGAACGGCGACGGGCTCGTTAGGCTCCGACGGCATGGACTTCACCGCGCTCGCTTGCGTCAGCACGGGCTACGCCCTCCTCTTGGTCTCCCTCTTCACCGTGGTTGTCATCGGCTCGCTGCTCGTGGCGCGGGACGCCCTGCTCGCCGACTACCCGCCCGCGATCAGAGAGCGGTACGGAACGCAGAGCGCACGCGGCCGGCGGACCGCGGCGGTGGCCGGCGTGCTGAACCTCGTGCTGTTCGTCGCCGTTCCGGTGGTCGGCGTGCTGGACCTGCACGACCGGACCGAGGGACGCCTGGGCTTCCTGCCGCCGTTCGTCCTGGGCACCACCGGCTTCCTCGCCCTGACCCTGTTCGACCTGCTGGTCATCGACTGGCTGCTGTTCTGCACGGTGCGGCCGCGCTTCATGGTGCTCCCCGGCACCGAGGGCATGCCCGAGTACCGCGACCTCGCCTTCCACGCCAAGGTGCTGGTCCCCCGTCCCGTTCCCTGGCCGCTGCTCGCGGTCCCCGGCTACGGGGTGCTGGTGGGCGTGGTGGCCTGGCTCGTCGAGACCGTGACCGCCTGACGGGCCGGGCGGGGCGTGCGGCGCCGAGGGCCTCGTCGGGGGCCGTCGTGCACGGGCGGACGCAAAGCATTCTAAGCGTCCGCTTACGATGGCTCGGGCTCGTCGCGCCGGACCGTCGGCGCCGCCCGCACCCAACCACCCACTCGGATCTCCCAGGAGCACCACCCGTGATCGTCGAACCCCTCCAGGCCGCCGCCCCCGTCCCCTACGGGCAACTGGTCCCCGTCACCGTCCACTTCGACGACCTCGACGCGCTCGGCATGCTCCACAACTCCCGCTACCCGCTGCTGGCCGAACGCGCCTGGGCGGAGTACTGGCACGGGCTCGGCTTCCGCTTCGACGGCGACTGGGCGGCCGCGGGCGACCTGTGCAACGTCATCAAGGAGATGAAGGTCTCCTACGAGCGCCCGGTCACCCGCGCCGGCCACTACGCCGCGCACCTGTGGGTCGAACGCCTCGGCCGCACCAGCCTGACCTACGGCTTCCGGCTCTGCTCCGCCGACGGCACCGAGACCCACGCCCGGGGCCACCGCGTGCTGGTCCGCGTCGACCCGCAGACCCTGCGCCCCACCCCGTGGTCGGACCGGGCCCGGACGGTCGCCGCGGACCTGCTCCGGCCGGAGCAGGCGGACGACGAGGTCGCCGCGGCCTGACCGGCGGCGGTCAGGAGCGTTCCAGGCCGCTGCCGCGGTCGGCGGGTGCCGGCGCGCCCGTCGACGCCGTCCGGGCCGGCACCCGCAGCACCCGCGCCCCCGCCACCAGGCCGCAGGTCAACACCGCCACCAGGGCGAACGAGCCGGTCAGGGACGTCGCCTGGGCGATGCCGCCGATCGCGGAGGGGGCGATCAGCCCCGAGGTGTAGGTGATCGTGGCCACCCCGGCGATGGCCTGGCTGGGGGCCGGGCCGCTGTGCCCGGCCGCCGCGAACGCTAGCGGAACCACCACCGCGATCCCCAGGCCGACCAGGCCGAAGCCGGCCAGCGCCGGTGCCGGATGGCCCGCGGTGACGATCAGCAGCCCGCCGACGGTGGCCAGCACCCCGCCCGCCCGGACCGTGCGCACCGGGCCGAAGCGGGCCACCACCCTGTCCCCGGCCAGGCGCGCGAGCGCCATCGTGCAGGAGAACGCGGTGGTGGAGGCGGCCGCCAACCCCGCGTCCGTGCCCAACCGGTCGCGGAGGTAGACCGCCGACCAGTCCAACGAGGCGCCCTCCGCGAACACCGCGCAGAACCCTATGGCGCCGATGACCAGCGCCGACCGGGGCGGCAGCGCGAAGCGCGGCGGCGGATGCTCCTCAGGGGCGCTGCGCAGGTCCAGTACGCCCCGGCAGGCGAGCACGCCGAGCAGGGTCAACACCAGTGCGGCGCCGGCCAGATGGAGCCGGGCATCGGTGCCGGTGTGCGCGGCGACGGTGCCGACCGCCGAGCCCAGCAGCGCGCCCAGGCTCCACATGCCGTGCAGCCCGGACATGATCGGCCGGCCCCACCGGTCCTCGGTCTCCACGCCCAGTGCGTTCATCGCCACGTCTGCCGTGCCCGAGGTGCCGCCGTAGACCAGCAGTGCGCCGCACAGCACGAGGAGGTTGGGGGAGAGGGCGGGCAGCGCCAGCGACAGGGTCCACAGGGCGAGCAGGGCGCGCAGTGCCGTGCGGGCACCGAAACGGTGGCTGATCCGGCCGGCCAGCGGCATCGCCAGCGACGCGCCGATCGCCGGGAAGGCGAGGGCCAGTCCGAGCTGACCCGGTGGGATCTGGGTGTGGTCCTGGATCCAGGGGATGCGGGTGGCGAAGTTCCCGGTGACCGATCCGTGGACGAGGAACACCGCGGCGATCGCCCAGCGGGCCCGGCGCAGCCGGTGGTCGGGAGGCGGGGGCAGCGGGGCGCGGGGGGTGGCGTCGGGAACGCCGTTGCCAGCCATGGCCGGCAAACTATCAGGAACCCTGCCTGATAATAAGGGTGACGGCGCGTGAGGATGGGAGGATCCAGCCATGCATGCACCGCTCGCGGCAGCCGCCGGCCGTACCGCCTCCCCGGCCACCGCCCGGCTCATCAACGACCGACTGGCCCTCCAACTCCTCCAGTCCGAGGGCCCGTTGACGGCAGGTCAGCTCAAGAACCTGACCGGGCTGTCCCGCCCCACCGTCGCGGACCTCGTCGACCGCCTCCAGGCCGCCGGGCTGGTCGCCGTGGTCGGCGAGAGCGGCGCCCAGCGCCGCGGCCCCAACGCCCGGCTCTACGGGATCGTCGCCGACCGCGCCCATCTCCTCGGCCTCGACCTGCGCACCCGCACCCTCACCGTGGCGGTCGCCGACCTCCTCGGCCGGGTGCGGGCCGAACGCACCGTGCCCATCGGCGCGCCCGCCACCGCCGACCGGCCCGCCACCACGTCCGACACCACCCCGGCGGCCCTCGCCACCGCGCTCGCCGCCGTCGACGCGACGCTCGCCGAGGCCGGGGCCACCGGCCCGCACGCCCTCGCCATCGGCGCACCCGGCCTGGTCGACCCGGTCACCGGGCGGCTCGGCGGTTCCGCCCCCACCTGGCACGACGCGCTGATCGGCGCCCTGCGCGAGCGCCGGACCGGCACCCTGCTGCTGGAGAACGAGGTCAACCTCGCCGCCCTCGCCGAACAGCGCGACGGCGCCGCCCGCGACCGCGACACCTTCGTCCTGCTCTGGCTCGGCCACGGCACCGGCGCCGCCGTGGTCCTGGACGGTGCGGTGCGGCGCGGCGCGTCCGGCGGCGCCGGCGAGATCGGCTTCCTGCCCGTCCCCGGCACCGGCGGACTGCCCTCCGCGACCGGCTGCGACGGCGGCTTCCACTCGCTGGCCGGCTCCGCCGCGATCGGCCGGCTCGCCGCGGAACACGGCCGCCCGGCGCCCCCCGCCGACGGCCCGGAACGCACCGACGCCCCACCCGCCGAAGCCCTGGTCCGGGACGCGGTGGCCGCGGGCGACGCCGCTGCCGCCTTCCTCGACGCCCTGGCCGCCCGGATCGCGCTCGGCGTGTCGGGCGTGTGCGCCGTGCTCGATCCCGGGTGCGTCGTGCTCGGCGGCGAGATCGGCCGGGCCGGCGGCGCGCCGCTCGCCGAGCGCGTCGCCGACCACCTCGCCCGGCTCTCCCCGCTGCGCACCGACGTCCGGGCCGGCACCGTCGGCGGCCGGGCGGTGCTGCGCGGCGCGGTGCTCGCAGCCCGGGACGCCGCGCAGGACGACCTGTTCGGACCCGCCGGCTGACCCGCGGGAAGCGGCGCGGGCCCGCGCGCCCCCCTGGCGTCCCGGGCCCGCGCCGGCCACCGGCTCACCCGCCCGTCCGGGCCGCCAGGAACTCCCCGTAGGTGCGCCGGCCCACCGCGTGCTCCGGCGTGAGGTTCTCGCCGCGCCGCAGCGCCGCGAGAGTCGGGCCGGGCAGCCACACCGGCAGCGGCAGCCGACGCCGCCCGCCGGCCCGCAGCGTCATCCGGACCACCTCGTCGGCCGTCAACACCTCGGGCCCGCCCACGTCGGCGACCCGCCCGGCCGGCCCGAGCAGCGCCAACTCGCTGAGCCGGTCGGCCACTTCACCGGAGTCCACCGGCTGGAAGCGGATCCCGGCGGGCACCGGGAGGACCGGCGAACGGGCCCCCGCCTTGACCCAGTGAAGCAGCAGGTCGTGGAACTGCGTCGTCCGCAGCACCGTGAAGCCGATCCCGGACTCCGCCACCAGCCGCTCCACCGCGAGCTTGGCGCGGTAGTAGCGCAGCGGGATCCGGTCCACGCCGACGATCGAGATGTAGACCAGGTGTCGGACGTCGGCTCCGCGCGCCGCTTCGATCAGTCGCCCGGCCGCCTCCGCGTCGCCGCCGGCGAGGGTGGAGGCGCAGTGCACGACCGTGCCGACGCCCGCCACCGCCTCCGCCAGCCCGGTGCCGTCCCGCAGGTCGACCGCGTACGAGTGCGGGTGGGGCTGTGCGGTCCCGGTGTGCGGGTGCCGGCTCAGCGACCGGACGCCGTGGCCGGCGGCCAGCAGCCGGTCGACCACGGCGCGCCCGAGGGTGCCGGTGCCGCCGGTGACCAGGAACTCCGTCGTGTCCGTCATCGCGGACCCTCCTTGCATACGGGGGGAAGGTGAGAAAAGGAGAGAAAGAGGGAGAAGCGGTACCGACCCATGACGAATCACCGGAGGTGACGGTGCCGGACGGCGCGCCCACACCCTGTGAGACAGCCCACAGCGCTTCGCTCGCATGGGCGACGATCGACCGTGGCAGACTGGAGCTGTACTGACATAAGCAGCAGCGCACTCCGGGGTCGGTGTAATTCCGAACCGGCGGTTATAGTCCGCGACCCGTCCGCAGCCAGCGGCCGGTTGAGCAGGTGGAATTCCTGCACCGACGGTGAAAGTCCGGATGGGAGGTAGTGCGCGGCGGGCCAGCTTGAGGTACACCGCCGTCGGCGGCGCGACCGGACGTCTCGTTCGGCCGGGCCGTTCCGTGCCGACCCGGTGTCCTTCGGCTTCAGCGTCCGCTCCTGTCGTCCAGACAGCCCCGGAGTCCGTGCCCGAAGAGGCAGGAGGACCCGGTGGCCACCTCAGCCCCCGTGGAGACCGCGGCGATGCGCCGGGCCATCGAGCTCGCCGCCCGCGGCCTCGGTCACACCAGCCCGAACCCGGTCGTCGGTTGCGTCGTCCTGGACTCCGCGGGCCGCACCGCGGGCGAGGGCTGGCACCAACGGGCCGGTGGACCGCACGCCGAGGTCCACGCCCTACGGGCCGCCGGTGAGCGCGCCCGGGGCGGCACCGCGGTGGTCACCCTGGAGCCCTGCAACCACACCGGTCGCACCGGCCCCTGTGCCCAGGCGCTGATCGACGCCGGCGTCGCCCGCGTCGTCTACGCCGTCGCCGACCCCCACCCCTCCGCCACCGGCGGCGCGTTGACCCTGGCCGAGGCCGGGATCGACGTCGAGGGCGGACTGCTCGCCGACGAGGCCGCCGCCGGCAACGAAGCCTGGCTGACCTCGGTGCTGCGCGGCCGCCCGTTCGTGCTCTGGAAGTACGCCGCCACGCTGGACGGCCGGATCGCCGCCGCCGACGGCACCAGCCGCTGGATCTCCTCGCCCGAGTCCCGTGCCGACGTGCACCGCCTGCGCGCCGCCGCGGACGCCGTGATCGTCGGCTCCGGCACCGCCCGCGTCGACGATCCGCAACTCGGCGCACGGGTCTCCGGGCTCGCGGACGACGCGGTCAGCCAACCGCTGCGGGTGGTCGTCGACTCCAGCGCCAGCGCCGTCAAGGCCGGCGCCCGGGTCCTGGACGGCACCGCGCCGACCCTGATCGCGGTCGCCGAGGACGCGGACGCCGCCCACCTCGAAGGGCTCGCCCCGCTCGTCCGGTTGCCCCGCGCCCCGGGGCGCGGCCTGTCCATCCCCGCCCTGCTCCAGGCCCTCCAGGCCCGCGACGTGCGGTCCGTCCTGCTCGAAGGCGGGCCGACGCTGGCCGGTGCCTTCCTCGCCGCCGGGGCCGTCGACAAGGTCGTCGGCTACCTCGCGCCGGTGCTGCTCGGCGCCGGCCCGTCCGTCGTCGGCGACGTCGGAATCACCACCCTCACCCAGGCGTTGCGGCTCGACGTGACCGACACCGACCGGCTCGGCCCCGACCTGCGCATCACCGCCACCGTCTCCCACCCCGCCACTGCCGCAACGCGCCCCCGGCCCGGCACCGTCCGGGCAGCCGAGCGCCCCGCCTCCGCACTCCGTCCCGAGGAGAACTGACGTGTTCACCGGAATCGTCGAAGAACTGGGTGAGGTCGTCGCCGTCGAGAACCTCGGCGACAGCTCCCTCTTCCGCCTGCGCGGCCCCGTCGTCACCGAGGGCGCCAAGCACGGCGACTCGATCGCCGTCAACGGCGTCTGCCTGACCGTCGTGGACACCGCGGACGGCGAGTTCACCGCCGACGTGATGGCCGAGACCCTGCAGCGCTCCAGCCTCGGCGCGCTGACCACCGGCTCCCGGGTCAACCTGGAGCGCCCGATGGCCCTCGGCGGACGGCTCGGCGGCCACCTCGTCCAGGGCCACGTCGACGGCACCGGCACCATCGTCGAGCGCACCCCCGGCGAACGCTGGGAGCTGGTGAAGGTGGCGCTGCCCGCCCAACTCGCCCGCTACGTCGTCGAGAAGGGCTCCATCACGGTCGACGGCGTCAGCCTCACGGTCGTCGACGCAGCCGACGACCACTTCACCATCAGCCTCATCCCCACCACCCTCGCCCTGACCACGCTCGGCATCAAGGCGCCCGGCGACCCGGTCAACCTGGAGGTGGACGTGCTCGCCAAGTACGTCGAGCGGCTGCTCGGCCGGGGCGGCCAGGACGCCGACGACCTCGCGGAGATCAAGGAGATGGACCGGTGAGCGTCCTCGACTGGCTCAACGGCCCGGCCTTCACCGCCTTCGGCCAGCGGGTCATCTGGTCCGACATGATCGGCAACACTGTCGGCCTGGCCGCCCTCGCGCTCGGCTGGCGACGCTCGATCTGGACCTGGCCCACCCAGTTCCTCTCCGGCGTCATCCTCGTCGCGGCCTACGCCTCTGCCCATCTCAGCGGCGGCGTCGGCAAGCAACTGCTGGTCATCGGCGTGGCGCTGTGGGGCTGGCGGCAGTGGCAGCGCGGCCGCCGGCAGGCCCAGGACGGCTCGATCGCCGTCCGGTTCGCCACCTGGCGTGAGCGCGGGCTGCTGATCGGCGGCACCGCCCTCGGCACCCTCGCCGTCGGCGGCCTGTTCGCCCTGGTCCCGCAGCTGTCGTGGAACCCCTGGCCGGACGCCTACATCTTCGTCGGCACGCTCGCCGCGATGGTCGCCCAGGCCCGCGGGCTGGTCGAGTTCTGGTTCGCCTGGCTGCTGGTCGACGTGGTCGGCGTCCCGCTCGCCTTCAGCAGCGGCCTGGCCTTCTCCGGGCTCGTCTACGTCGTCTACCTCGCGCTCGTCGCATGGGGCATGCGCGACTGGTGGCTCCGCTCGCGGACCGCCGCCGCCGACCGCCCCGCACTGGAAGGAGCCGCAGCATGACCGCACTGCAGAGCTGGTACGGCGAGGCCGGGACCGGCGCGCTCACGCTCGACCCGATCGAGCGGGCCCTCGCCGACATCGCCGCCGGCCGGCCGGTCGTCGTGGTCGACGACGAGAGCCGGGAGAACGAGGGCGACCTGATCGTCGCGGCCGAGAAGGCCACCCCGGAGATCGTCGCGTTCATGATGAGCGAGTGCCGCGGCCTGATCTGCGCCCCCATGGAGGGCCCCGAACTGGACCGCCTCGACCTCCCGCAGATGGTCGACCGGAACACCGAGTCGATGGGCACCGCCTTCACCGTCTCGGTCGACGCCACCGCCGCGCACGGCGTCAGCACCGGCATCTCCGCCGCCGACCGCGCCACCACCCTCAGGCTGCTGGCCGCCGGCGACTCGACCGCCGGCGACTTCGTCCGGCCCGGCCACGTCTTCCCGCTGCGCGCCAAGCCCGGCGGCGTCCTGGTCCGCAACGGCCACACCGAGGCCGGGGTGGACCTCGCCCGCCTGGCCGGACTGCGCCCGGCCGCCGCCATCGTCGAGATCGCCGGCGAGGACGGCACCATGCTGCGGCTGCCCGAGCTGGTCCCGTTCGCCCGCAAGCACGGCCTGGCGATCATCTCCATCGAGGACCTGATCGCCTACCGCCGCTCCGCCGAACCCACCGTCCGCCGCGAGGCCACCACCCGGCTGCCCACCGCGCACGGCGAGTTCACCGCCCACGGCTACCGCTCCACGGTCGACGGCGTCGAGCACGTCGCCCTGGTCGCCGGCGACCTCGGCGACGGCGAGGACGTCCTGGTCCGGATCCACTCCGAATGCCTGACCGGCGACGTCTTCCAGTCGCAGCGCTGCGACTGCGGCCCCCAGCTGGCGGAGTCGCTGCGCCGGATCGACGAGGCCGGCCGCGGCGTGGTGGTCTACCTCCGCGGCCACGAGGGACGCGGCATCGGACTGCTGTCCAAGCTGCGCGCCTACGAACTCCAGGAGCGCGGCCGGGACACCCTCGACGCCAACCTCGAACTGGGGCTGCCGGCCGACTCCCGGGACTACGGCGCCGGCGCCCAGATGCTCCGCGACCTCGGCGTCCGCTCGCTGCGCCTGATGACCAACAACCCCGAGAAGACCGCCGCCCTGGTGCGCCACGGCCTCACCGTCACCGGCCGCGAGCCGATGCCCGTCCAGGCCGGCGAGCACAACCTGCGGTACCTGCGCACCAAGCGCGACCGGATGGGCCACGACCTGCCCTGGCTGGACGGCGCACCGAGCACCTGCGCCAACCAGTGACCACCCCACCACCCCGTCAACCGAACACCGACGCATCACCCGTACGAGGAGAAGCATGAGCGGCAAGGGCGCACCCGAACTGACCGTGAAGAACTGTGGCGACCTGCGGGTGGCCGTGATCGCCGCACAGTGGCACCAGCAGGTCATGGACGGCCTGGTCAACGGCGCGCTGCGGGCCTTGGGCGACCTGGGCATCGACGAGCCGACGCTGCTGCGGGTGCCCGGCACCTTCGAGCTGCCGGTGGTCGCCAAGGTCCTGGCCGGCCGCGGCTACGACGCGGTGGTCGCGCTCGGCGTGGTGATCCGCGGCGGCACCCCGCACTTCGACTACGTCTGCCAGGGCGTCACCCAGGGCCTGACCCAGGTCGCGGTGGACACCGGCGTTCCGGTCGGCTTCGGCGTGTTGACCTGCGACACCGAGGACCAGGCGCTGGACCGCGCCGGACTGCCCGGATCCGTCGAGGACAAGGGGCACGAGGCGGTCACCGCCGCCGTCGCCACCGCCGCGACGCTCCGCACCGTCGCGGAGCCCTGGCGCTGAGCATCCCGCCCGGCGCCCGCCCCCACCCTTCGGTCGAGGCGCTGCGCGCTGCTGTGACGTCACCGCGTAGGGTAGGCGCCATCATGTCCAAGAAGACGTTCGAGGAGCTCTTCGCCGAGCTCCAGCAGAAGGCCGCCACGGGCGACCCCGCCACCTCCCGCACCGCCGAACTGGTGCAGGCCGGTGTCCATACGATCGGCAAGAAGATCGTCGAAGAGGCCGCGGAGGTGTGGATGGCCGCGGAGCACGAGTCCCACGACGCCGCCGCCGAGGAGATCTCGCAGCTCCTCTACCACCTCCAGGTGATGATGGTCGCCAAGGGGATCTCCCTCGACGACGTCTACGCCCACCTCTGATCCACCCCCCCCACGCACGTCCCCAACTCCCTTAGCTGCAAAGGAAATCGCCGTCATGCTGCGCATCGCTGTCCCCAACAAGGGTTCACTGTCCGAGCCTGCGTCGGCGATGCTCCATGAGGCCGGCTACCGCCAGCGCAAGGACCGCCGCGAACTGGTCCTGGTCGACGCGGAGAACGACGTCGAGTTCTTCTTCCTGCGCCCCCGCGACATCGCGGTCTACGTGGGCTCCGGCAAGCTCGACATCGGCATCACCGGCCGCGACCTGCTGCTGGACTCCGGCTCGCCGGCCGAGGAGATCCTCCAGCTCGGCTTCGCCGGCTCCACGTTCCGCTACGCCACCCGTCCCGGCACCGCCAAGGACGTCAGCGAGTTCGGCGGGATGACCATCGCCACCTCCTTCTCCGGCCTGGTCACCAAGCACCTCGCCGACAACGGGGTGGACGCCTCCGTCGTCCACCTCGACGGCGCGGTGGAGACCGCCATCCAGCTCGGCGTCGCCCAGATCATCGCCGACGTCGTGGAGACCGGCACCACCCTGCGCAACGCCGGCCTGGAGATCATCGGCGAGCCGATCCTGAAGTCCGAGGCCGTGGTCATCCGCGGCACCGGCGCCCCGGACGACGACCCGAAGGTCCGCCAGTTCCTCCGCCGCATGCAGGGCGTCCTGGTGGCCCGCCGGTACGTGATGATGGACTACGACATCCGCGTCGACCAGGTCGAGAAGGCCGTGGCGCTCACCCCGGGCCTGGAGTCCCCCACCGTCTCCCCGCTGCACCACGAAGGCTGGGTCGCGGTCCGCTCCATGGTCCCGGCCAAGGACGCCCAGCGCATCATGGACGAGCTGTACGACCTCGGCGCCCGGGCGATCCTGACCACCGGCATCCACGCCTGCCGGCTCTGACGCACCGCCGCCAGCACTCCCACCCCCTCCTGACGGAAGACGACACGTGTCCGCGCCCGCGTCCCCCGCTGCCGCCCCGCCCGCCCTCCCGGTGACCTTCCGGCCGTCCCGCACCCGGGCCGTCCTGTACACCGTCGGGATCGCCCAGCTCGCCGCCCTCACCGCGATCGCGGTGCTGCTGCCGGAGCTGAGCGGCGGCGAGCGGATCAGCTTCGCCGGCACCGGGGTGCTCGTGGGCGCCGTCCTCCTGCTGCTCGGCCGCCCCCGGGTCGTCGCGCGGCCGGAGGGCGTCACGGTCGTCAACCTCACCACCCGGCGCGACCTGGCGTGGGCCCAGGTCCTGCGCGTCAACCTCCGAGCCGGCGACCCCTGGGTCCATCTGGACCTCGCCGACGGCACCAGCCTGCCCGCGATGGGCATCCAGCCCGGCATCGCCCGGGAGCAGGCCATCCGCGACGCCCGTGCGCTCCGCGACCTCGTCGAGCGGCACGGTGCCGTCGACCACACGGCCCGCTGACCCTGCCGCAAGGCGGGCCCCGCTGTTTACTCTGTTCTCCGGGGTGCACCCGCACCCCTCCCCTTGAGTGGGACCCAACGACCCGAGGAGTGACTCCCTCCGGCAATGGACGGATCGTCCTGTAGTACCTGCGCCGCCCCTCCCGAACCCCCGCATACGACGGAGGCGGCGGCATGACCGGCCCCCTGCTGCTCCTCCTTGCGGCACTCGTACTGATCTTGGCCAACGGCTTCTTCGTGGCCGCCGAGTTCGGCCTCGTCACCGTCGAGAAGGCGGACGCCGAACGGGCCGCCGCCGACGGCGACCGCCGGGCCGGCACCGTGGTCTCCGCACTGCGCGAACTCTCCTTCCAGCTCTCCGGCACCCAACTGGGCATCACCATCACCTCCTTGGTGGTCGGCATGCTCGCCGAGCCGGCGCTGGCCGAACTCCTGTCCGGTCCGTTGCTCGCCCTCGGCCTGCCCAAGGGCGCCGTCCCGGGCATCGCGGTGGTCATCGGCATGTTGGTGGCCTCCGCCGTCCAGATGGTCGTCGGCGAGCTGGTGCCCAAGAACTGGGCGGTCTCCAAGCCGCTCCAGGTCGCCCGCTTCGTCGCCGGCCCCCAGGGCGCGTTCTCCCGCTTCTTCCGGCCGGTGATCACCATGCTGAACACCGTCGCCAACCGACTGGTCCGCGCCCTGGGCGTGGAGCCGACCGACGAACTGGCCTCCGCCCGCACCCCCGGCGAGCTGGTCTCGCTGGCCCGGCACTCCGCCCGGGCCGGTGCGATCGAGCAGGACACCGCGGACCTCTTCGTCCGCACCCTCTCGCTCGGCGACCTCACCGCGGAGAACGTGATGACGCCCCGCGTCCGGGTCAGCGCCCTCCAGGCCAACGCCACCGCCGCGGACGTCGTCAACCTCACCCGGGCCACCGGCCTCTCCCGCTTCCCCGTCTACCGCACCCGGCTCGACGAGATCGTCGGCATGGTGCACCTCAAGGACGCCCTGGCGGTCCCCGCCGAGGAGCGACTGCGCATCCCGGCGGCCCGGATCGCGGTGCCGCCGCTGCTGGTGCCCGAGACGCTGCCGGTGCAGCCGCTGCTGGAGCGACTGCGCAGCGAGCAGCCGATCGCCGTCGTCGTCGACGAGTACGGCGGCACCGCCGGTGTGGTCACCCTGGAGGACATCATCGAGGAACTCGTCGGCGAGGTCCGCGACGAGCACGACCGGGTGGACCTGCCCGAACTCGGCCAGGCCCCGCCCGAGGACGGCCGCCCCGCCTGGGACGCCGACGGCGGCTGCCGGGTCGACACCCTGCGCCGCATCGGCCTGGACGCCCCCGACGGCCCGTACGAGACGGTCGCCGGCCTGGTCGCCCACATACTCGGCCGGATCCCGGCCCCCGGCGACACCGCGGAGCTCGACGGGTGGCGCCTGCGGGTGCGGCTGGTCACGCACCACCGTGCCGAGCGGATACGGCTGGTCCGGCTGGCGACCCCCGTCGTTCCCGAGGCCGCCCGCGAGCGCGTCGCGGCCGGTGCGGAGGTGGCCCGATGACCGTGGCCCAGCTCTTCTTCGCGGTCCTGCTCGTGCTCGTCAACGGCTTCTTCGTCGGCGCCGAGTTCGCCCTCGTCTCGGTCCGCCGCAGCCAGGTCGAACCGCTCGCGGCCATGGGCTCCAAACGGGCCCGCCGGGTCCTGCACGGCCTGGAGAACCTGCCGCAGATGATGGCCGCCGCCCAGTTCGGCATCACCGTCTGCTCCCTGACCCTCGGCGCGGTCGCCGAACCGACCGTCGCCAGCCTGCTGGAACCGCTCTTCGAGGCCGTCCACCTGCCCGCGGCCCTGGTCCACCCGCTGGGCTACGCCCTCGCCCTCGCCCTGGTGGTCTTCCTCCACCTGGTGATCGGCGAGATGGTCCCCAAGAACCTGGCGATGGCCGCGCCGGAGAAGACCGCCCTGTGGTTCAGCCCCGGACTGGTCGCCTTCGCCCGACTGTGCCGCCCGGTCACCGCGCTGCTCGGCGCACTGGCCAGGGGCGTGCTGCGGCTCTTCGGCGTCGAGCCCAAGGACGAGGTCGAGGCGGTCTTCACCAGCGAGCAGCTCACCCACCTCGTCGAGGACTCCGGGCAGGCGGGCCTGCTCGACCCGGCCGAGCAGGAACGGCTCTCCGACGCCCTGGAACTCGGCAGCCGCCCGGTCACCGACGTGCTCCTCGACCCCGCCGGGCTGATCACCGTCGAGCCGACGGTGACGCCCCGCCAGGTGGAGGAACTGACCGTACGCACCGGCTACTCCCGCTTCCCGGTCTGCGCGCCGGGCGGCGTCTACATGGGATACCTGCACGTCAAGGACGTCTTGGACCTGGAGGATCGGAAGCGGGCGGTGCCGCAGCGGATCTGGCACCCGATGACCACGCTGCGCGCCGAACTGCCGCTGGACGACGCCCTGACCGCGATGCGCCGGGCCGCCTCGCACCTCGCCGCGGTGGCCGACGCCGGCGGCCGGGTGCTCGGCCTGGTCGCCCTGGAGGACGTCCTGGAGATGCTGGTCGGTGAGGTCCGCGATCCGGCGCACCGCACGGAGCCGACGGCCGGCCCGGCGCCCCGCACCGGCACCGAGCGGGTCGGCGCACCGCAGGACGGGGCGCCCCTGGCGACCGAGGACCCCGCGCTGGCCGGCTGACCGCCGCACGGACCCGCGGACGTGGGGGCGCGCCGGATGACCGGCGCGCCCCCACGCACGTCCGGCCGTCGGCGTCCTGGGGCGTCAGAAACGCCCTAGAAGTCCAGCCCCTTGGGCGGTGTCTGCGGATCGGGCCCGCGCCCCGAGAGCACCTCGCCGTACGCCTGCATCAGGTCCGGCAGGCGGAGGGTGGCGAGGTCGTCCCGGGTGGGCGTGCCCTGCCAGGTCGACAACCGCAGGTCGCGGTAGGCGCAGCTCTTCTCGTACAGGGTCCGCAGGAAACGGCCGTTGCCCAGCTCGTCGATCCAGCCCTGCTCGACGACGTGGCCGTTGATGCTGCGCAGTTCGTCGCGGGTCTCCTCGTCCCAGCGGTCGCCGTTCTCCGCCGCCAGCACCTCGCCGATCTTGGTGAGTTCCAGCGGCCGGTAGCTGGGGAAGTCGACGCGGCTGGTGAACCGCGAGGACAGCCCGGGGTTGGCGGCCAGCAGCCGGTCCATGCCCTCGGGGTAGCCGGCCAGGATCACCACCAGCCGGTCGCGGTTGTCCTCGGCGCGCTTGAGCAGGACCTGCAGCGCCTCGTCGCCGTACGCGTCGCCCTTGCTGTAACCGGAGTTGGACAGGCTGTACGCCTCGTCGACGAAGAGCACCCCGCCGAGCGCCGAGTCGATCAGTTCGTTCGCCTTGACCGCGGTCTGGCCGAGGAACTCTCCGACCAGGTCCGCCCGTTGGGCCTCCACGAGATGGTCGCCGCCCAGCAGCCCCAGCGCGTAGAAGACCCGGCCGAGTATCCGGGCCACGGTGGTCTTGCCGGTCCCCGAGGGCCCGGAGAAGACGAAGTGCCGCTTCGGGGGCGCCACCGGCAGGCCCTGGCCGGCGCGCAGCCGGGCCATCCGCAACTGCGCGGACAGCGCCCGCACGTGCCGCTTGACCGGCTCCATGCCGACCATCCGCTCCAGCTCCGCCAGCGCCTTCTCCAGCAGCACCGGGTCGGCCGGTCCGGTGGGCAGGAGCGGACGGTCGCGACGGCCCGGCGGGGCGGACTTCCGCCGGGCCGCGCCGCCGTCCCCGACGGGCGGTCCGGTCGCCTCGGGCGGCGGCCCGACCGGCTCGTCGGCGACCAGCAACTCCCGGCCGTCCACCGGGTCCAGTGGTGCCAACGGGTCGAGGTCGCCGCCGGCCTCCTGCACCGGGCCCTGGGCGGAGACCGTCGCCAGTCCGGCGCCCTCGTCCAGCCCGTCCGCCTCCGCGATGGCGGCCAGCCGGGCTGCGGTGTCCATGAACGTCGGATCGACCCGGTGCACCGCGCGGTAGAGGGGGAGCGCGGCGGCACTGCGGCCGGTGCCCTCGTAGGCGCGAGCGAGCCAGTACCGCAGCTCCTTGCGCTGCGGCTGCTCGCTGCGGCAGCGCATCAGGGCCGCGGCCAGCAGTGGTTCGGCCTGCCCGTACGTCTCCAGCCGCACCCGTGCCATCCCGCCGAACAGCCCCGCCTCGATGCCCAGCACCGGATCGCCCAGCAGCGGTTCGGTGTGCCGGACGAGCTGGTCCCAGTCCTTGACGAGATAGGCGCGGCAGGCGTGCAGGAACCGGACCTGGGGGTCGGTCTCCACCGGCGGGCAGCCGGCCAGCGCCTGGTCCAACTCGGCGACGTGGCGGCCGTCGAGCCAGTGCGAGGCGTGCGCCAGCAGCAGGTCACGGCCGGTCTCCAGCACCGGCTGGACCCACCAGCCGAGCCAGTACCACGAGTTGAGGGACCGTCGGTGCCGGGCGCGCTGCTCGCCGAAGCGGTCCCGGTGCTGGTGCATCCGCAGCAGCGCCATGGTGGTGTCCGCGCGCAGCGCGTGCAGCCCGAGCCAGGCGTCGGCCATCGACGGATCGAGTCGGACCGCGGCCCGGAACTCCTCCTCGGCCTGGGGGTAGGCCCCCATGGTGTAGGCGTCGACCGCGCGCAGCCAAGCGAGTTCGGCCGGGGCGGGCGAACCCTGAGCGCCGACTTCCATCCCGTCCCCCCACAAAACGTCCCCCCGTGGTGTACCACCGGACGTGTGCCGGGCCGTGGGCCCAGGGCCGGGTAGGTCCTGGCCGAACCGGCGTGCGGCGGGCGGGAGTTGCCCTGCCACGCACCCGGGTCCGGGTCCTGCGGTGGCACAGACTCGCATCGTACCTGCGCTGTCGGTGCAGGTCGTAGAGGGCGGCACGAGGTGGAAGCAGGGGCGGACGAGGGGGCGCACCGGCGCGAAGAGAACGGTGACCCAGGGTGAGGAAAGTGCCGCCCGGCGAGCGCCGCGGCAGGTCTTCCGCACAGGACGAAGCCCCCGATCACGGGGGAACAACCGGGGGCTTCGCGTCTGCAGGCGGTCCGTTGAACCGCACATTGAGAACGTAAGTCCTGTACGCCCCCCAGGTCAAGCCGAGTTGGCGCACTCGGCGGGTCCCGGTCGGCGCCTGCCGGCGTGTCAGCCACGGTCGGCTACGCAGGGTGAAATCGGGGCCCGGTCACGGCGCGTCGGCCGGTCCCACAAGCACCTCGTACCCCATCTGCCCCTGGCGCACCAGGAGATCGGCGTGCGGTCGGGACGGATCCGCCGCGAAGTGCGCGCGCTCCGCCGGAATCCAGCCATCCCAGAACGTGGAGAGCCCCGGGCCGTCGCGGAGTTGGCCCCGTTCCCATGCACGTTCGCTCGCCAGTTCCATCCACAGCAGGCACGCGGTGTACGGGCGCAACTCGCGCCGCCCGGTGCCCACGCCCTCGACGAGCACCACCGGCTCCGGCGGCAACTCCCGCACCGCGTCGAACTCCTGCCGCACCCAGTCGTAGACCTCGTAGTGCGCCGTCTCGCCCCGCGACAGCGGCGTCAGCACCTGCTCCCGGAACCGGCCGCTCCAGGCGAACAGCTCCGCATGGGTCGCGAGGTCGTCGGTGTGCACCACCGGGGCGCCGCCCAGTGCCCCGGCCAGCCGTCCGGCGAAGGTGCTCTTGCCGGATCCCGCGTGCCCGTCCACGGCGATCAGCCGCACCGGGCCGCAGGAGGGCGGCAGGGTGCGCAGCCGAGCGGCCAGCGAGGTCAGTACCGGGTCCGGGGGCGGGGTCATCCCACCAGCGTACGCCAGTGGTCCACACCAATATTCGTGGCGCGACGCGCGTCGGACCGCCTTCCTAAGCCCGCCCGCAAGGGCAATAGTTGAGCCCACCGGAACCACCCCGTACCACCCCGCACCGCGATCCGTCCGCACCGACTGGGGGACCCCACATGACCAGCTCCGCGCCCCGGCGCACCGTCCTGGCCGCCGTGCTCGCCGCAGCCGCGGGCGCCGCCGCCCCGCCCCTGGCCGCGGCCGCCGGCGCACCCGCCCGCCGCTCCGTCCCGCCGCCTCCCGCCCCCACCGCCCGAACGAAGAGCCCCGTGGACTACCACGCCTGGACCGCCGCCGCCGACTGGCACCACGGCACCGCCGACGGCACCCGCGTCGTGGCCGCCGCCCGCCCCGGCATCGCCCTCGCCCGCCCCGCCGGCACCACTGTCTACCGCGACCCACACACCAACAAGACCGCCACCTGGGAGTACGCCACCTGGACCAGCCCGGTGCACCGCCTGCCGGTCCCCGCCACCGAGGCCGTCGCCTCCTGGAACGCGCACACCCCCGCCGGCACCTGGATCGCCGTCGAGCTGCGCGGAACCTACTCCGACGGCAGCCGCACCCCCTGGTACGTCATGGGCCGCTGGACCGCCGGCGACGGCGAGAGCGACATCCGGCGCACCTCCGTCGACGACCAGAAGGACGGCCGGAGCGCCGTCTCCACCGACACCTTCGCCGTCGACGACCCGTCGAGCGGCCTCCGGCTGGCCGCCTACCAACTCCGCGTCACCCTCCACCGCCGACCCGGCAGCACCGACACCCCCACCGTCTGGCGCCTCGGCGCGATGGCCTCCGACCTCCCCGACCGCTTCGAGGTCCCGGCCTCCGCCCCCGGCCTCGTCGGCCGCGAACTCCAGGTCCCGCGCTACTCGCAGGAGATCCACAAGGGCCAGTACCCGCAGTACGACAACGGGGGAGAGGCGTGGTGCAGCCCCACCTCCTCCCAGATGATCATCGAGCACTGGGGCCGCCGTCCCACTAAGCAGCAGCTCTCCTGGGTCGACCCCTCCTACGCCGACCCACAGGTCTGCCACGCCGCCCGCTACACCTTCGACTACCAGTACGAAGGCTGCGGCAACTGGCCCTTCAACGCCGCCTACGCCGCCACCTACCGCGACCTCCAGGCCGTCGTCACCCGCCTCTCCTCCCTCACCGACGTCGAACGCCTCGTCCACGCCGGCATCCCCGTCATCACCTCCCAGTCCTTCCTCAAGACCGAACTCGACGGCGCCGGCTACGGCACCGCCGGCCACCTGATGACCGTCATCGGCTTCACCCCCTCCGGCGACGTCATCGCCAACGACCCGGCCTCCCCCGACGACCCCGCCGTCCGCCGCGTCTACAACCGCCGCCAATTCGAGAACATCTGGCTGCGAACGAAGCGCCACGACGACAAGGGGCAGGTCAAGAGCGGGTCCGGGGGGGTGTGCTACCTCTATTTCCCGGTGCGTGTTTCCGCAGTTCAGAGGGGTGCGCTTGCCGCTGTTGGGGTGCGCTGAGGGTGTAGCGGAGGCGCGGGCCCTTACCGGTCGGGGCCCTGTCCTCGTGTCGCTCCGGCGTCCTGGGGGGAATCCGGGGAGAGTGCGTCGGTTCTGCGGCGAGCTGGGCCGGCCGGACCGCAATCACCTGAGGGACTCCCGAGCAGTCAGTCGTGTGACTTCACGTGGACGACGCGTGCGTCGCCCACGTCGTCCGTGTCGATGTCGAACTCTGCCTGGTGATCGGCTTCAGACGATGTCGACCGCCTCCCGCACCGGAGCATGGCCGGTCTGGACACGGTGCGCCGCCGCGCTCCGTAACCTGCCAGCAGCTCGGTCAGCACGGCTACCCGGCCCTCGGCAGAAACCGGGCGAAGGTCAGTCCGGAAGGTCCTGCCCCTCCCGCCGCGCATCCTTCAGTAGCAGCGCCAGCGTGGTCTCGGTCGGCCCCCTCGGCACCACCTCCTGCTCCTCCGCAGGCAGAAGTGGGAGGGGGAAGACTGACGCGGGTCCCTCGTTGGCCGACGGCCCGCCAGGCGGCCGCCGGCTCAACGGTCCGTGTCGGGGCGGGTGGTCGGCGGGGAGACGTCTCCCGGTGCCCGCGTTCGGTCGGGCCGTGTTGGACAACTGCCGGTCGATATGGCCCTGTTCGTGCATCCCGGGTTGTCGTGGTGCCGCGGCATCGGTTTGGATCACCTTCTGTGAGTAGTTTCCAGTCGCCACCGTCCCCCAACCAGCCCGGCCCCGGCTTCGGTCCCACGCAACCGCACTACGGTCAACCGCAAGGCGTGCCGCCTCAGCCTCACCTGCCGCAGTCCCCAGTTCCGCCGCCGTACGGGGCGCCGGAGCCCATGCATCCGCCCATGGGCCGGCCGCAGGGCCCACCCCCACAGGCGCTCGCCGCCCCCGGCGTGCGCCTGCTCGCCCGCTTCATCGACTACCTGATCATCGGGATGTTGATCGCGGGCGCCTGGGTGCCGACGAACATCTGGATGTACAGCATGTTCAAACCCGGAGACGACCGAGGGGCGCCCGTGGTCCTCGGCCTCTTCGCCTGGACGCTGCTCGTCGGCCTCTTCTTCGAACCTCTGACGATGGCGATGGGCGGCACCGTCGGCAAAGCCATCTGCGGCCTGCGCGTGGTCCAGGTCGAAACCGGTAACAAGCTCGGGTTCGGCCACGCGCTGGGACGGTGGCTGGCCTACCTGGGCATCGGCATGGTGCCGGTTCTGGGCCTGATCAGCGTGTTGTCATGCATTTGGAACGAGCCGTTCCGGCAGTGCATGCACGACAGGGCCGCCAACACTGCGGTCGTCAAGCGCCGCTGGCAGTGACACACCGGCCGTGGCCCGGACCGGTCCGAGGCGCGCCGGCCCATGAACGCCATGTTCGATGGATCTGCCGGTGCCGGATCATCCCCGACGGCATCAGCCCCGACGGCACCGTGCGGCTCCGTCCCGGGCGGGACGGAGCCGCTCCGTGTCGAACCTGCTGCTCGCTTCAAGCGGTAGCAGACCAACGTTCCGTCTCTCACTGGTTGTCCTCGGGGCGCGGGCGTCATCTGCCTTGGCCGGTCTCCAGGCGCCGGTGGTGGGGGTTCCCGGCCGTGGCGTATGGGGCCCGCTTCGTCTTGCGGCAACGGCGTGCCGCACCGAAGCCCGAGGGCCGGTCCGTCGGATGAGGTTGCCTCCGTCTCGTCGCCGTACCGCGGCTACCGAGGTCGACGGCGACCTGTTCAGTCGGGTGGTACGACGGTGGTGATCTTGCCGGTGTCGAGGTCGTAGGCGTAGCCGCCGATCTTGATGTGGTCGATGCTCGAGGCGAGTTCGGGGGCCGAGCGCAGGGTGGCGACGTCTTTTTGGACCGTCTGGGAGGGGTCCAGGACGGCCATCTCCAAGGAGGTCTGTTCGTCCCAGCCGCCGCGGGCGGCGTAGCCGGCGCGCAGGTCGTCGTCGGCGAGGAGGCCCGAGCCGCAGTCGGTGTGGTGGATGACGGCGATTTCGAACCAGTCCGCGTCGGGGGTCTTGTTCTCGTGCAGGTGCACGATCCAGGCGAGGTCCTTGATGACCGCGGGCGTCGTGCGGCCGCCGATGTTGCGTGCGACGATCGCCTCCCCGAGCCGGGCGCCCAGCACCGCCGCCGGCTCCACCCGCGGATCGATGCAGATGATCAGGTACAGCTGCTTGAAGGGGACGAACGGGATCTGCGGGACGTCGGCCTGGGCGCCGGAGGCCGCGAAGGCCTGGTTGCGCTCCAGGTACGGGGCGAAGTTCGACATGGCGGGTTCCTTTGCGGAGGCGGTGGCGGCTCGGGGCCGGCCCGTTCGGCCATGGACCGCGGGTGGGCGGCGGCAAGCCGTCCTAGCGCCACCCTCGCGCAGGCGGGGACCGCCCGCCAGGCGGGCCCCGCCCCGCAAGGGGTGGCCGGGCAGCGGCCGCCCTGGCGCCCTCGTGTGGACGAACGCCTCGGCCCCCGGCCCCGTCCTCTAGCGGCATGGCCTCCGGAGGTACCCGCCGCTACGGAGCGTCCTCGTTTGCTCGCCGTGCGTGGAATATTCGTCGGTCGATCGGGGCAGGGAACGGCCCGGGTGCGGCGGGGTCAGGCCCGCGGCAGGGAGGGAGAGGGTGTGCCTATGGGTACGGACGTTCGGCACGCGGTGGTGATGGGGGCGGGGATCGCGGGACTGGCGGCCGCCCGGGTCCTGGCCGAGGTGTGCGAGGCCGTCACCGTCATCGAACGCGACCGCCTGCCGAGCGCGTCCGCGCCGAGGGCCGGGGCGCCGCAGGGACATCATGTGCACGGCCTGTTGGCGCTCGGTGCCGAGGTGTTCGAGGGGTATTTCCCCGGGCTGCGGGCCGAGTTGGAGCAGGCCGGTGCGCCGGTCTGGGACTGGGGCGAGGGACTGTGTGCCGTGCTGCCCCACGGCACCCCACCGCCCACCCCGATGGGCATGCCCATCCAGACCTTCTCCCGGCCCCTCCTGGAGCACGTGCTCCGCCGGCGGGTGACGGCGTTGGAGCGCGTCGTCCTACGGGACGGACTGACCGTCACCGGCCTGTGCACCGCCGGCCCCGGCACGGTCCGTGGGGTGCGCGTCAAGGGCGTCGACGGCGAGGACGAGATCGCCGCGGACCTCGTGGTGGACACCACGGGCCGCTCCACCCACCTGCCGCAATGGCTGGCCGCACTGGGACTGCCCACCCCTCACACCACGACCGTCGACGCCCAGGTCGGCTACGCCTCGCGCACCTACGCCTACCCGGAAGGGCACCGCCCGCCGTGGTGGAAGGGCCTGCTGCAACCCCTGCGGGCTCCCGACTTCGACCGGGGCTGCTACGCCATCCAGATCGAGGACGACACGCTCCACGTCACCCTGCACGGAGCCGGCGGCACCCAACCCCCGCGCGGTGAGGACGACTTCCTCGCGTACGCCAAGACGCTGCGCGGCCCGATCGCCGACACCATCGCCCCCCTCACCCCCACCTCCTCCGTGCGTCGCTACGCCCGCACGGTCAACCGCAAGACCGCCTACCACCGCCTCGCCCGCTGGCCCGACGGGCTGATCGCCCTGGGGGACTCGGTGTGCACCTTCAACCCCGCCTACGGTCAGGGCATGACGATGGCGGCCCTCGAAGCGCGGCTCCTGGACGAGATGCTCCGCGGTCGGCGCGCTCGAAGCCCCTTCGACGGACGGGCCTTCCAGCAGCGACTGGCCCGCCTCACCGCCTCCTCGTGGCTGATGGCGACCATCCCCGACCGCGCCTGGGGCCAGGACCAGTCATCGCCGGTCTCGCCCCTCAAGGCCGGCAACTGGTTCATGAACCGGCTGATCGACACCGTCCCGCACGACCCGAAGGTCTACACCACGTTCTCCAGCCTCTTCCACATGACCGCGGGGCCCCTGGCGCTCGCCGATCCGCGTCTGCTCTCCCGCGTCCTCGTCGGACCTCGGCCCCGCACCGACCGGCGTTCGTCCACGGCCTGAAGTGCCGGCCCGGCTGGCTGCCGGGCCGGGCCGGGCACCGCCTGCGTTCAGGCGTCGCGTCGGGTGAGCGTGGCCGCCGTACGCGTCGTGGGGACGTCGTTCAGGTCGCCTTTCTCGGGGTCGCCTGCCGGCCGCCGGGGTCCGAACGACCCGTCCGGGCCCCGATCAGCCCGACTGGCCGGTGGCTTGCGGGGCGTGCGCGGCCGCCGCGATCCGCTCCAACGCCGCGGCGTGGCGGCGGAATTCCTCCCGCCCCACCGGGGTGAGCCGCACGAGGGTGCGGCGCCCGCCGAGGGTCTTGTACTTGCGGACCTCGACGTAGCCCTTGGACGTGAGTGCGGAAACCTGCTTGGAGAGCGCGGAGTCGCTGGTGTCGATCGCGTCCCGCATGAACCCGAACTCCAGCCAACTGGCCGGGGCCAGCAGCGCGACGATCGTCAGTCGCGCGGGAACGTGCAGGAACTCGTTGAAGTCTTCGTCCATCAGCGCGGTCCGGCCTCCGCCTTCTTGTCCTGTGCCCGGGCCACGGCGACGGCCCGCCACCTGTCTGCGACGACTGTGCCCGCCAGGCACAGCACTGCGGAGACCACGGCGTGCGGTGCGGGCACGCCCCCGGCCTCCGCGGCGCCCGACAGCAGGCGGATCGCCGCCGCCAGGGCCAGTCCGAGCGCCACCGCGAGGAGCGCCTGCCTGCTGGTGAGCGGCATGCGGACGGAGGCCCGCCGCAGGTAGACCGCGAGCGTGCCCGCGAACAGCACCAACGACGGGAGGAGTACGGCTCCGCCCCAGGGGTTGGGCAGGTCGAAGGAGGCGAACGCCGCGAACACCAGCACTGCCGTGGCGGCGAGGTAGGGCCGGGAGAGGCCGTAGCGCACGTACTCGGCGCGCGACTGTCCGCGCCGACGTCGGACGTCATCCAGTGCGGCCTGTGCGGCCTGTGCGTCATGGGATGTCATGCGGCCCCCTGCCCTCTACGGCATCTAGTTTCCTGTCAGGAAAGTACCAGGTTCTTTCTCCTCGGGAAAGTAGTGCGGCCGAGGGGGCCGCCCGCACCACCGGACGGGCTCACGCCTGCCGCGTCGGCAGCACGACGGCCTGGCGCAGGTTGACGTGGCGGGCGCGACTGGTGGCGTAGGCGATCAGGTCCGCGACGTCGTCGGCGGAGAGGCCGATCAGGGCCTCGAACATGCCGTCCAGTTGGGCGGCGAGTTCGGCGTTGTCGACGTGGCCGCCCAGTTCCGTGTCGGTCAGGCCGGGCTCAATGTTGGTGACGCGCACGTCGCGCGGGCCCAACTCGGTGCGCAGGGACTGGGAGAGGTAGGTGAGCGCGGCCTTCGTCGCGCCGTAGACCGCGTAGTGGGGGAAGGCGACGTGGGCGCCGATGGACGAGACGTTCACGAGGTCCGCGGTCCGGCCCGCCGCGGCCGCCGCGATCAGGTCCGGGGTGAACGCGCGGATGACCCGCAGTGCGCCGGCGACGTTCGTGTCGAGCATGCGCTGCCACTCGTCGGCGCGGCCGTCGGTGACGGGGTTGGGCAGCATCACGCCGGCCGCGTTGACCACCAGGTCGACCGCCCCGTACGCGGTGTGGATCCGCTCCACCGCGGCGTCCACCGAGGCCGCGTCGGTGACGTCGGCGGGGACCGCGAGGGCCTGTCCGCCGTCCGCCTCGATCCGGGCGGCCAGTGCGGTCAGCCGGTCGGCCCGGCGGGCGAGCAGCGCCACGCGCACCCCGTGCGAGGCGAGCGTCCGTGCGGTGGCCTCGCCCATGCCGCTGGCGGCTCCGGTGACGACGGCGGTGCGACCGGCGAGGGGGGCGTACGACATGGGAACTCCTGGTGCGGTGGGTGGTGTTGCCGGGCGTCTCCCGGCGACGTCACCCACCCTGCGCCCCGTGGCCGGGCTTACCCAGGGTGGCCGTTTTCCTGGGTCCGGCAGTACCAGGATCGAGGGGTGCGCCGGAGCCTAGGATCGGCGGCATGGACACACCCATAGGCCGGGAACTCGGCGACTTCCTGCGCTCGCGGCGCGCTCGCATCCAACCCGAGGAGGTCGGGTTGCCGGGGCACGGCAGGCGGCGGGTCCCGGGCCTGCGCCGGGAGGAGGTCGCCCAGCTCGCGGGCGTCAGCGTCGACTACTACATCCGTCTCGAACAGGGCCGCGGCCCCTCCGTCTCGGACGCCGTCCTCGACGCCGTCGGGCGGGTGCTGGGCCTCGACGACACCGAGCAGGAGTACCTGCGGCGGGTGGCCAGGCCCACCGCCCGGCGCGCCGCCACCCGTCGCGCGCCCGCCGGCGGCGCCTCGCCCCAGCAGGTCCGCCCCGGCCTGCGCCTGCTCCTGGACACCATCGACAAGGCGCCGGCCTTCGTGCTCGGCCGCCGCATGGACGTGCTCGCCTGGAACGACCTGGGTGACGCCATGGTGGGCTTCTCGCGCATGGCGCCCGAGGACCGCAACATGCCGCGGCAGGTGTTCCTCGACCCCCGTTCCCGTGAGCTGTACCCCGACTGGCCGGCGGTCGCCGCGGAGACCGTCGCCCATCTGCGACTGGACGCGGGAAGCCATCCGCACGATGCCCAACTGGCGACGCTGGTAGGTGAGTTGTCGTTGCGGAGTGAGGACTTCCGCCGGCTGTGGGCGGACCACCAGGTCCGGGAGAAGAGCTACGGCGTCAAGCGCCTGGACCATCCCGTGGTGGGCGCACTGGAGCTGCCGTACGAGACCTTGGCCGTGCCGGGGGAGGCGGGCCAGATGCTGGTGGTCTACACGGCGGAGCCGGGCTCGCAGACGGCGGAGCGCCTGCAACTCCTGGCCAGTTGGGCGGCGACGCCGGCGGTCTGAACGGGGCGCGGGCCCCGGTGCGGCGCGGTCCTCGGTACGCCGGTACGGCGATCGGGGGCCGCGCCCTTGTGTTTTCCGGGGTGTCGTCACCCCTCCCGGTGTTGGGCCCGGCGTCCGGCCGCGTCCGCACTTGAACGTGTTCAAAAACGCGTCTAGAGTCTCCCGCAAGAGCTTTTGAACACGTTCAAGAAGGAGTCGGGACGTGGACCTCACCGTCGTCGCGTACGTCATCTACCTGGTCGTCAGCATCGGCCTCACCGTCTGGGTCGCCCGCACCCTCAGCCGGAACGGCCGGATCTTCCTCGCCGACGTCCTGCGCGGGAACGAGAAGTTGGCGGACGCCGTCAACCACCTGCTCGTGGTCGGCTTCTACCTCGTCAACCTCGGGTTCGTCACCCTGTACCTCCAGGACGACGGCACCCTCGCCACCGCGCGACAGGTCTTCGAGGCGCTGTCGAAGAAGCTCGGGGTCGTGCTGCTGGTGCTCGGGCTGATGCACCTCGGCAACGTCTTCGCGCTCAACAAGTTCCGCCGGCGCGGGCTGATGGACCGGGAGCAGACCCCGCCGGTGCCGCCGCAGGGGTACACCCAGCCCGCGAGCTTCGGGCCGGCGCAGGCATGACGGCGAGGACCGTCCCCGGGGACCGGGGTGCCACGGGCACCCCGGTCGGCCGGCTCACCGTCCTGTACGACGCGCACTGTCCGCTCTGCGCGTTCGTGCGCGACTGGCTCGTGCGGCAGCGGCAGTTGGTGCCGCTGGACCTGGTGCCGGCCGGGACCGCGCAGGCCCGGCAACGGCTGCCGGAGCTGGACCACGCCGGCACCCTGGAGGAGATCACGGTGGTGGGGGACGGCGGCCAGGTGTACCGGGGCGCCGCCGCCTGGGTGGTGTGCCTGTGGGCGCTTCGGAAGTACCGGCCGTTGGCCCACCGGCTCGGCACCCGCTCCGGGCAGCAGCTCGCCCGTGGCGCGGTCCTCGCCGCGTCCCGGTACCGCGCCGCGCACCGTAGTCCGCGGCCCGGCGACACGGTGGTGCCCGGTCCGGGGGACGGGCGCGGGCCGGGTCCGGCCGCCGCGCGGGGTTGCCGCGGTGGCTGCGCGGTGCCCGATTAGGCTCTCCCCGTGCCAGCACAGAACCAGCCCCCACCCACCAAGAGCGAGCAGACCCGCACCCTGATCCTGGAGACGGCGATGCGGCTGTTCCAGGAGCGGGGCTACGACAAGACCACGATGCGGGCGGTCGCCGCGGAGGCCGGGGTCTCCGTCGGGAACGCGTACTACTACTTCGCGAGCAAGGAGCACCTGATCCAGGGCTTCTACGACCGGATCGCCCAGGAGCACCAGGCGGCGGTCCGCGAGGTGCTGGACCGGGAGACGGGCCTGGAGGAGCGGCTGGCCGGGGTGTTGCGGGCGTGGCTGGACATCGCCACGCCCTACCACGAGTTCGCGGCCCAGTTCTTCAAGAACGCGGCGGACCCGGAGAGCCCGCTCAGCCCCTTCTCCGCCGAGTCCGAGCACGCCCGCCAGGCGGCCATCGACGTCCACCGCGAGGTGCTGGCCGGGTCGAAGGCGAAGGTGCCGGCGGAACTCGCCGAGGCGCTGCCCGAGCTGATGTGGCTCTCCCAGATGGGGCTGGTGCTGTACTGGGTCTTCGACCGCTCCCCGGAGCGCGAGCGCAGCCGCCGGCTGGCCGGCCGCGGCGCCCGGCTGACGGCGCGCGGCGTGGCACTGGCCCGCTTCCGGGTACTGCGCCCCCTGGTGCACGAGGTGCACGAGCTGTTCACCGACTTCCTGCCCGGCATGGCCCAGACCGCGGTCGCCCGCAAGGCGACGAAGGGCACGCGGGAAGCCGAGGAGGCGAAGGGGTCCGAAGAGGCGAAGGGGGCCGAGGGGGCGGCGTGAGGCCCGTTCCGTCCCAACGGGGCGCAGTGGCGCCTCCGTTGGCCTGCGTTCGCCGGTGGTTACGCGTGACCCACCGCAGCCGCTGTACCGCGCACCCGGTGCCGCGCTGCCGGCCGGCCGGGTGGTTGTCCGCACCGTCGTCGGGCGGTCCGGCCACCCGCGGGCCCGCCCGCCGGGCGCGGCGCGAAAGGCCCTTGCGCGGGCGGGCGGGCGTGTAGTCGGCTGGGCTTCATGAGGAGCAGGAGGAAGCGGAGCGTCGCCACGTTGATCGGTGCCCTGGTGGTGGGGTCCCTGTGCGCGGGTGCGGCGAACCCGCGCCCGGGCGCCGCGGAAGCCGGTGGGGCGGCGGCGCCGCGCACCGACACCGACCGCCACGACGCCCACGACCCGCGCATCGGCGTCGACCTCGACACCGTGACCATCCCGGAACTCCAGGCGCGCAGGGCGCACGGTTCCCTGACCTCGTCGGCGCTGACCGCCGCCTACCTGCGGCGGATCGCGGCCATCGACCCCACGATCCACGCCGTGCTGCGGCTCGATCCGACAGCGCCGCGACAGGCGGCCGCCAGCGACGCCCGGCAGCGGCGCGGCGACCTCCGCGGCCCGCTCGACGGCATCCCCGTCCTGCTCAAGGACAACGTGGACACCCGCGGCCTGCCCACCACGGCCGGGTCACTGGCGCTGGCCGGGAGTCCGCCGCACCGCGACGCCGCCCTGGTGACCCGGCTGCGCGCGGCGGGAGCGGTGATCCTCGGCAAGACCAACCTCTCCGAGTGGGCGAACTTCCGTGCCGAGAAGCCGACGTCGGGGTGGTCGGCGGTGGGCGGACAGACCCACAACCCCTACGTCCTGGACCGGAATCCGTGCGGTTCCTCCGCCGGTTCGGCCGCCGCGCTCGCCGCGTCGTTGGCGCAGGTGGCCGTCGGGACCGAGACGGACGGTTCCATCGTGTGCCCGGCCGGGATGAACGGGGTGGTCGGCCACAAGCCCACTCTCGGCCTGGTCAGCCAGTCCGGCGTGGTCCCGATCTCCGCCGAGCAGGACACCGCCGGGCCCATGGCGCGCAACGTGATCGACACCGCGCTCGCCTTCTCGGTGCTCAGCGGCGGGCAGGGACTGCCCGCCGACGGCTCCGCCGGCCTGCCGGCGGGGCTGCTGCGCCCGGACGGTCTGCGCGGCAAGCGGATCGGCCTGTGGCGGCTGCCCTCGCTCGGGCCGGAGGTGGACGCCGTGCTGACCCGGACCGCCGAGCGGCTGCGCACCGCGGGCGCCGAGGTCGTCGAGGTGACGCCGCCGTACCAGAAGCGCCTGGCGGAACTTGAGTTCCCGGTGCTGCTGAGCGAGTTCCACCGGGACATCGACGCCTACCTCCCCACCCGCGACGGCCCGCAGGACCTCGCCGGGCTCATCGCGTTCAACCGCGCGCACCCGGCCGAACGCACCTGCTTCGCCGGCCAGGAACTCTTCGAACGGGCGCTCGCCGCCCCGTCCACCAGCGACCCCCGATACCGCGCCGACCGGGCGGAGTTGACGGACCTGGCGCGGCGCTCCATCGACGAGACGATGGCCGCGCACCGGCTGGACGCCATCGCCGCGCCGACCAACCCGCCCGCCTGGACGACCGACTGCGCACGCGGCGACAACGACGTCATCCCGTCGTCCACGCCCGCGGCCGTGGCCGGATACCCGTCGCTGTCGGTGCCGGCCGGATTCGTGCACGAACTCCCCGTGGGCCTGCTCCTGATGGCCGGTGCCCGCCAGGACGGCGCGCTCCTGTCGTTGGGGGCCGCGGTGGAACACCGCCTGGACGCCTGGCGGGCGCCGCGCTACCTGCCGTCGATGGGGTCCGCGGCGAAGGGCCGGCCGGGGAGCGGCGCCGCTCGATGAGTGCGGGCGGGGCGGGCCGACGCGGCGACGCCCCGCGGGGCGCCGGGCGAGCGACGGCCGGACGACGGTCCGTGGGCGGCACCCCGCGGACCGCCCGGTTCCGGCCACGGCGCTTCGCCTCCGCGGACGCCTCCCGGCCGCCCGTTGCGCCCCGTTGAGTCGCGTTCCGACCGGTGTCAGTCCGACCCGTCGCGGGTGCCCCGCCGTCCCTGGGCGACCAGGCAGACCGCGCTGAGCAGGGCCATCGCGGCGAACGCGAGGGCGACCGGGGTCCAGGAGTTGCCGGACGCGGTGAACAGCCAGGTGGTGGCGGCCGGGGCCAGGGTGCCGACGAGCCCGGCGGTCTGGAAGCTCATCGACAGGCCGGTGTACCGGGTGCGGGGGGCGAACCAGCCGGACACCAACGTGCCGATCGCGGCGTAGGCGACGGTGCTGGCCAGCATGGGCAGGCACATGGCCAGCCAGAGTCCGGGGACCGAACGGGTCTCGGCGAGCCAGAACATCGGGAAGGCGACCGCGACGTGGAGCAGGATCCCGATGAGGGTGATCCGACGCAGCCCGAAGCGGTCGGCGGCCAGGGCGGCGAGCGGCGTGCAGACGATCACGACGAGCGAGGCGGCGGTCCCGGCGCCGGCCGTCTGCGAATCGGAGAAGCCCAGGTCGTCGACGGCGTAGGTGGACATGAAGGTGACCACGATGTAGTAGCCGCCGACGGTGATCAGGAAGGCGCCGGAGGCCAGCAGCCAGGTCCGCCAGGCGTGGCGCAGGACGGACAGGAACGGGGTGTCGCGCTTGGCGGCGGGGGCCGCGCCGGCGCCGGCCCGGTCGCTTTCGGCCTCGGCGGCCTGCTGCGCGGCCTCGAACTCCGGGGACTCCGCCATCGTGCGCCGGATCAGCAGCCCGACCATGACCAGCACGGCGGAGAGCAGGAACGGGATCCGCCAGGCCCAGTCGAGCAGGGCGCGGTGGCCCAGCAGGCCGACGGCGGCGAACGCGCCGGTGGAGAGGAAGTAGCCGACGCCGTCGCCGACTTGCGGGAAGGAGCCGAAGAACGCCTTGCGGCGGGGCGGCGCGTGCTCGACGGCGAAGAGGACCGCGCCGCCCCACTCGCCGCCGACGGCCAGCGACTGGGTCATCCGCACCAGTACCAGCAGGACCGGGGCCACCACTCCGATGGTGTGGTAGCTGGGGAGCAGGCCGATGCCGACGGTGCCGGCGCCCATCAGGGTCAGTGACCAGATGAGGGCCTTCTTGCGGCCGTACCGGTCGCCGACGTGCCCGAAGACGATCGCGCCGAGCGGGCGGCCCAGCGCGCCGACGAACAGCGTGGCGAAGGACATCAGGGTGCCCAGGGCGCGGTTCATCTCGGGGAAGAACAGCTCGGGGAAGACCAGCGCGGCCGCCGTGGCGTAGATGCCGAAGTCGTACCACTCGACGCTGGTGCCGATCAGCGAGGCGGTGGCAATCTTCCAGGGGCTCGACGGGCTCGACGGGCTCGACGGGCTCGACGGGCTCGACGGGCTCGACGGGCTCGACGGGCGCGCGGGGCCCGGGCCCGGGGCGGCGCCGGGGGCGCTGGTGCTCGGCTCCGGGGCGGAGCTCGCTGGGGCACCTGCGGTTGTGCTCATGAAGACGCTCCTCACGGCGGTCCCACGGAGCGGCGGACCGCGGCGGGGTGCGGCGGGGCGTGCACCCGGTCCGGCCGTCCAATCAATGGGTTTGCCTGGGATCCAAAAATGATGAGGTGACCGTAGGAGGGGGGCGGATGCCTGTCAATAGGTTCCGCGGGAAGTCCAATAGGCTGGGAGCGTGAGCGACGGCGTGCATGACGAGGGTTCCGGCGGGTCGGCCCGTAGTGGCGACGGCGAGCGGCTGAACGGCGCGGGGCAGCAGTCCTCGCGGGCGGTGGTGGCCGAGGCGCTGCGGCAGCGGATCGCGCTCGGCGGCTTCGGCCCGGGCGACCGGCTGCCGCCGGAGCGGGAGTTGGCCGCGGCGTTCGGCGTGGGGCGCAACACCGTGCGACAGGCGCTGCGCGAGCTGGCCGACGAGGGGCTGGTGCACACCACCCTCGGGCGCGCGGGCGGCACCCGGATCGCCCCGGCCCGGCCCGGCGGCGACAGCGCGCGCGCCGCGGTCACCGCCGGGATCCGCGCGTCGCTGCGCGACTACATGGAATACCGGCAGGCCATCGAGCCGTACGCGGCCCGGCTGGCGGCCGAGCGCGGGGGCGGCGCGGCGCGCCGGGAGCTGGTGGCGCTGCTCGACGCCAAGGTCACGGACCTGGGCGAGTACCACCGGATCGACACCCGCTTCCACCTCGGGCTGGCCTCCGCGGGCGGCAACGAGGTGCTGGCGGAGGCGGTGACCCGGGCGCGGGCCGAGATGTTCGTCGCCGGCAACGCGCTCTGGCTGGGCTCGGACTGGAGCCGGGTCTACCCCACGGACCGGGACTTCGGGCTGGCCATCCGCGAGGAGCACGAGGCGATCGCGTTCGCGGTGTTGGCCGGCGATGGCGCGGCCGCGGAGGCGGCCATGCGGGAGCATCTGCGGGACGCGCACCGGCAGTTCCTCACCGTCCTGGACCAGTTCGCGGCGCACGACTAGGGCGCTTCCGGGGGCGAGGCCCCAGGGCACCGCCCGCGTGCGGTCGTCGCAGTCGCCGATTGACGCTTCCTGCCGCGGACACTTACGCTCCCGTAAATGGATCTGATCGAGACCCATTGGATCCGGAGTGTGGGATCCCGCTACGCGACAGGAGAGACGCCCGTGCACGCTTACGACGAGGAACTCGCCCAGCAGGTCATGGACCACCTGCTCCACCGGCTGCGGCTCGACCCGCCGCCGCTGGGCCGCCTCGGCGAGGTCGGCGAACTCTCCACCGCACTCAAGGACGCGATAGGCACCGGCCCGCGCCCGGTGGCCGACGTGCTGCGCACCTACACCGACGACCTCGAACCCACCGTCGTCTCCTGCGACCACCCCGCCTTCCTGGCGTTCATCCCCGGTGCGCCCACCAAGGCCGCAGCCCTCTTCGACATGGTGCTCTCCGCGTCGTCGCTGCACGGGGTGTCCTGGCTGGAGGCGTCCGGCGCGGTGGCCGCCGAGAACCAGGTGCTGCGCCTCCTCGCCGACCTCGCCGGACTGCCCCCGGCCGCCGGCGGCTGCTTCGTCAGCGGCGGCTCGGCCGGCAACCTCTCCGCCCTCGTCGTCGCCCGGGACACCGGCCGCCGCACCCGCGGCCTCGGCGACGCCGCCCCGGTGCGGATCGCCGTCAGCGACCAGGTCCACTCCTCCGTCGGCAACACGCTGCGGATCATCGGCGTGGAGCCGCTGGTGGTGCCGACCGCGGACCACCGGCTGACCGGGGACGCGCTGCGCACGGCCCTGGACGCGGCCGAGCGGGACGGCGGCGCGCCGGTGGTCGCGGTGGTCGCCACCGCCGGCACCACCAACGCCGGGATCGTCGACGACCTGGCCGGCGTCGCCGAGCAGGCCCGGACCCGCGGGCTGTGGCTGCACGTCGACGCGGCCTACGGCGGCGCCGCGCTCTTCGTCCCCGAACTCCGCGACCGACTCCGCGGCATCGAGCACGCCGACTCGCTGGTCATGGACCCGCACAAGTGGATGTTCGCGCCCTTCGACTGCGGCGCCCTGCTCTACCGGGAGCCGCACCTGGCCCGCGCGGTGCACACCCAGGACGCCTCCTACCTCGACGCCATCCACGGCGCCGACGGCGACACCCCCGGCGAGTGGAACCCCAGCGACTACGCCTACCACCTCACCCGCCGCCCGCGCGGACTGCCGCTGTGGTTCTCGCTGGCCGTCCACGGCACCGACGCCTACCGCGACGCCGTCGCCCGCGGCGCCCGCATCGCCCGCTGGACCGCCGAGCGGGTGCGGGCGAGGGACGGCCTGGAACTGCTGCGGGAACCGGAACTGACCGTGGTCCTGGTGCGCCGCACGGGATGGCGTCCCGAGGACTACTACGCCTGGTCCAAGCGGCTGTTGGCGGCCGGCACGGCCTTCGTGACCCCCAGTGTCTGGGAGGGCGAGACCGTCGCCCGGCTGGCGTTCCTGCACCCGGACATCAGCGAGGAGACGGTCGGCGGCATCCTCGACTCCCTGGTGGGGGAGGGGAGTTAGGGCAGGCCGCCCGGAGGGCCGGCCCCCGGGCGGGCGGTGCCCCGGCCTCAGGTCACCGAGAAGCCACCGTCCACGAACAGCGTCTGGCCGGTCACGTACGCCGAGCCGGGGCCGGCCAGGAAGACCGCGGCGCCCGCGAAGTCGGCCAGTTCGCCGTTGCGACCGGCCATCGTCCGGCGCGCCATCGCCTCGGTGCGCACCGGATCGGCGAAGACCGCCGCGTTGAGCGGCGTACGCACGAAACCGGGGGCGAGGGCGTTGACGGTCACGCCGTGCCGGGACCACGCCTCGGCCTGGGAACGGGTCAGCGCCGCCAGGCCCGCCTTGGACACCCCGTAGGCGCCGCTGTTGCCGAACGCCCGGATCGCCTGCTGGGACACGACGTGCACGATCCGCCCCCAGCCCCGCTCCGCCATCGTGGGACCGAAGCGCTGGCCCAACAGGAACGGGGCGTTCAGGTTGACCGCCATCGTGCGGTCCCACTCCTCGGTGCCCAACGCGTCGAGCGGCGGGCGGGGATTGACCCCGGCGGCGTTGACCAGGACGTCCGGCGCGCCGAACCGGCGCGCCACCTCGTCGGCGCCGGCCCGGACCGCCGCCCGGTCGCCCAGGTCGGCGGCCACCCAGTCCGCCGCGCACCCCGCCGCCCGCAGCTCCTCGGCGGCCGCCCGCAACGGGTCCGGGCGGCGCGCCATCAGGACGACGTCGGCCCCGGCGCGCCCCAGCGCCTCGGCGATCGCCCGCCCGATCCCGGAACTGCCCCCGGTCACCAGGGCCCGACGGCCGGAGAGCGAGAACAACGCGTCGAGGTACGGGGTGGACACGGGTCGGCCTCCTGGGCGGACGGGGTCCGCGCCGTGCGGCGCGGCGGGTCGTGGGGCTCCCCGACGATCACACACCGACCCGGTCCGCGCCACCCCCTTCCCGGCGGCCGGCCCGCCGCCTGCTGCCCGGCCGCCGCCGGCCCCGCCGGTCAGCCGACCAGCTCCAGGACCGGCCGCAACCCGCCGGGACGGCGGTGGACGGGGACGTGGTCGACCGGGAAGTAGCCGCAGCCGATCGCGGTGGCGCCGCCGTCGGCCGTCCGGTCGTCGCCGACCATCAGGACCCGCGCCGGAGCCACTCCCAACTCCTCGCAGGCGAACGCGAAGAGACGCGGGTCCGGCTTCTGCCGGCCGTGCTCATAGGACAGCACGCAGGCGTCGAGGTGGTGGTCGAGGCCGTGGGCGCGCAGGACCGGGCGGAGGTCCCAGCCGATGTTGCTGAGCAGGCCGACGCGGATGCCGCGGTCGTGCAGCGCGGCCAGCACCTCGGCCGCGTCAGGGTAGGGCAGCCAGGCGTCCGGAAGCCGGTGGCGCTCGTAGAGGGCGTCGTAGAGGGACGGGGCGGCGCCCGACGGAACGTACAACTCGGCGTGCGGGAGCGGTACTTGGCGGGCCAGGCCGGTGTAGAGGGCGCGGTGGCTGCGGGCGTCGCGGTCCCGGACGTCCCAAAGCGGCCGCAGCGCGTCGGGCACCGCGGCCGGTGACCCGCCGCCGGGGAGGGCGCCGGCCCGTTCCAGGTCGCCGGCCAGTCGGGCGATCTCGTCGTCGGTGAGTGGACAGGGCGCGGTACCGGGGACGGCGTGGAAGGCGGCGAGGGCCGCGCGCAGCCAGCGTTCGGCCGGCTCGATGCGCAGGAGCGTCCCGGAGAAGTCGAACAGGACGCCGTCGATCCCGCCGCCGGCCGTGCCGTGGGGTGCGCTGTGGGGTGCGCCGTTGGTGGTGGTCATGGTGACCATGGTGCCGGTCGGACGGCGGACGGTCAGGTGAGCGCGGAGAGTCCGGGCCCGAAGGCCACCAGCAGCGGGACGGCCGGGAGCAGCAGCGCGTAGGCGGTCATCCGCAGTCGGCGCCCGACGGTGAACCGGGCCGCCGGGGCGAGCAGCCGGTCCACCCGCTGCGGGACCTGCGCGAGCTGGGGCGGACAGGGCCCGAACACCCCGCGGTCCTCGTTGAGTCCGACCAGCGCCAGGGCGATGGTCAGCCGGCCGAAGCGGCGCGAGGCGACGTCGTCGGCAGCCATCTCGACCAGCCGGTGGACCTGGTCGCGGAACGCCGCGAAGACCGGGATCTGCGGGAAGCCGGCGGCCAGCGCCGACGCGCAGTGCAGCAGAACGTCGTGCCGGGCCCGCAGGTGGCCCTGCTCGTGCGCGACCAACGCATCGAGCTGGCGCCCCTTCAGGCGCTGCAACGCCGCGGTGGTGACGACCAGTTGCGGCGCGGGGTGGTGCTGCCAGAACGCCTCCGGCCGGTCGTCCTCCAGGACCACCAGGCGGCCCTCGCGCGGGTCCTCGCCCGGCATCAGGGGGGAGCGCCGGCGCAGTTCGGCCCGGCGCCGCCGGCGGCGGGCCCGCGCCGCCCGCACCTCCCGGGTCAGCGCCACCACCGTCCACGCGCCGCCGCCGGCCAGCAGCATCGCCAGCACACCGGCCCACGGACCGTAGGTGTTGAGCGCGTACGCCTCGACGACCACCCGCGGGGCGAAGCCGAACACCGGACTGCGGATCGCGTCCCAGGCGGCGGCCGCGCTCAGCGACATGGCCAGTCCGCAGCACAGCAGGACGGCGGCCACCACGCACTGCCACACCCACAGGGCCAGCACCGGCTCACGGTCGGGCCAGTCCGAACGGGCCATCAGGCGCGGCGCCATCGCCGCGGCCAGCACGCCGAGAACCATCAGCGTGAGGGGGACCATCATGGCGTCAGCCTATGAGCGGCCGACTACCGGTTGGTACGGTCCTGCGACGGAAGTGACGTACACCACGTCCGCCCCGGGTGTGCGGCGCCGGGACGGTGCGGCCGGCGCCCCCGCGTCACAGCGCCAGCAGCATGGCGAGCATCCCCAACCCCATGGCCACCTGACAGGCCCGCAGGACGACGGGCGGCCCGGCGCACGTGCCCCGCTCCGCGCCGCCCGCCGTACGCGGCCCGGCCCCGGCGTCCCCCGGCACCAACCGGACGCCGGCGGCGAGCACGTAGACCGCGTAGTAGGCGAGCAGCAACCCGGTCAGCAGCGGGACACCGGCCGGAGCGGTGTGCGTCATCCCGGCCGTTCCGCCCGTCCCGCCCATCCCCGCCATCCCGTCCATTCCGGCCGCAGGGTGCCCCGCCATGGCCGGCATGCCGACCATGGCGAGCGCCATGTAGACCATCGCCAACGCGCCCACCGCATGGTGCGGATGACGCCGCACCAGCGCCCACAGCGCCGTCGCGCCGAACACCGCGGTGAAGACCCAGGGCGACCAGGCGGGCGGCGGCACCACCGACGCCGGCAGCGCCATTACCGCCATGCCCACCGCCATCAGGGCCTCGCAGCGGGCCGTCACCCGCTGCGCCGGGGGGCCGCCGCGGCTCCGCGTCAGGCAGTAGCCGCCGGTGGCGGCGCACAGCAGCACCAGCAACCAGCCGACCAGCGACGGTGTGTGCACGGGACACCTCCCGGACCGGGGACCGTGAGCACCGGCAGGATGCCCGGCCACGGCGTGGCACACGGGAGCGCACGGGCGCAATCCGGGAGCGCAGGGCGCCGGCGGCGGGTCGGCCGGCCGGTGGCGGACCCCGTCAGCTGGCCGCCCCCTCCGCCCCGCACCACGCGCGCAGCGCCGCGCGCAGCCCCTCCTCGGTCACCGGCCCGTCGCTCGCCCAGGCCAGATAGCCGTCGGGGCGCACCAGCAGCGCCGCCGCCAGGGGGTCCGGGGCGGTGGCCGCGACGATCGTGACGCGGTCGGCCCAGCCCGCCGCGGCCTTGAGCGCGCCGTCCGCACCGGAACCGTCGAAGCACAGCAGCAACGGCCGCCCCGGGCGCAGCAGTTCCGCCAGGCGGGTCGGCCCGTTTGCCGTCGTCACCGGCAGGTCGCGGGCGAACGTACCGACCCGCGGGTGCCCGCCCGGTCCCGGCGGACCGCCGGCGGCCGCGGGGAGGGCGTCGTAGCGGATGCCGGTGCCGTAGATGACGTCGCTGAGGTGCTTGTTGACCTCCTCCATCCCCAGCAGCCGGCTGAACAGCGCCCGCAGCGCGTCCACTTGCGGCCCCGGCCGCATCAGGGCGACCTGGGCCCGGGTGTTGTCCAGCACCTCCGCGGCGACCGGATGCCGCTCCGCGTGGTAGCTGTCCAACAGCCCGTCCGGAGCCCAGCCCCGGCACTGGGCGGCCAGCTTCCAGCCCAGGTTGAAGGCGTCCTGGAGGCCGAGGTTGACGCCCTGCCCACCGGCCGGGAAGTGGATGTGCGCGGCGTCCCCGGCCAGCAGCACCCGGCCCGCCCGGTACCGGCCCGCCTGGCGGGCGCTGTCGGTGAAGCGGTTCACGAAGTCCACGTCGGTCAAGGTGACGCGCTGCCCGGTCACCCGCTCGATGGCCGCCGCCAGTTCGTCCCCGGTCGCCGCGTCCTCCACGTCCGCCGGTTCGTGCCACTCGATGACCGCTATTCGACCGTCGGCCATCCGCATGAACCAGCCCCCGTCGCTGCGCCGCCAGCCGCCCGGCAGCTCCCCGTCCCCGTGGACCTCGACGGTGCCGCGCCCCATCCGGGACACCAGCGACGGCCCGGTGCCCGGGAAGTCGATCCCGGCGTCCTTGCGGACCGCGCTGCGCCCGCCGTCGCAGCCGACCAGGAAGTCCGCGCGGACCGCGGCATCGCCGTCCGCGGTCCGCACGCGGACGGTGACGCCGTCCGCGTCCTGCTCCAGGCCGGTCACCTCGTGCTCGTGGCGGACCACCGCGCCGAGGTCCTCGGCCCGCCCCGCGAGGAGGTCCTTGAGGACCTGGTGCGGCAGGGTCAGGCCGCGCGGCTGCTCGGCCGGCTCCGCCGTGTGCCGGCCCAACTGGTGCAGCCCGGCGAAGTGGCCGCGGGCGCCGTGGTCGTCGAGCTGCCCCCGCCACGCGTCCAGGTCCGGCAGGGACTCCTCGGCGCGGGTGAACTCGGCCAGCAGGCCGCGCCGGTCCAGCGTCTCCAGGGTCCGGGCGTGCAGCGCCAGCACGCGCGGTTCGCCCACCCCGCGCGGCCCCCGCTCCAGGACGAGTGTCGTGACGCCGTGCAGCCGCAACTCCGCGGCGAGCGCCAGGCCGACCGGTCCGCCGCCCGCGATGACGACGTCGAAGTGCTCCCCGACGGAGGGGAATTCCGTAGTGGTCATGCACGCGACGCTAGCGACCGCGGGAACCCACCACCAGTTACCGTCGCGCAGGCCAGAGTTGCACCGCACGCACGCACGCACGCCTCGCCGCCCGGTCCCGGCGCCGCCCGCGGACGGGCCGTGGGCGGGCCGGTGGGCTCAGGGCCGGTAGCGCAGCGGATGGTCGGCGGGGACCTCGGTCACCACGATCTGGTGGCCGTCCGGGTCCGCGATCCACATCTCGATCAGCCCCCAGGGCTCCCGCACCGGCGGGCGCAGCACGGTCACCCCGCGCTCCACCAGCTCCTCGTGCGCCCGCGCCGCGTCGGCCACCTGGAGCCACAGCTGGACGGTGGGCGTCGGGGCGTCGGTGGCCCGCCCGGACACCTCCAGGAACCCGCCGCCGAGGAAGTACACGGTGCCGCGCTCCGGCCCCGTGCCGAACTCCCGGTAGACCGCCAGACCCAGCGCCTCGCCGTAGAACGTCCGCGACCGCTCCGGATCGGCCGGCCGCACCAGCACCCTGCTGCTCAGTACCTGCACCATGGCACGGACCCTACGCCGCCGGACCGCCCCGCCCGGGGGGACACGGCACAGCTCGGCCACCGGGGCAGCTCGGCCACCGGGGCGGCCCGGCCGGCGGCGGGTCGTCGGGACGACGGGCCCTGCCGCCCGGCGCCGCCGCTTGTTAGCCTCGCTGACAGCTACCTGTACGGCCGAGAGGACCCCGCCCACCATGACCACCACCGCGCTGACCTTCCGCTCCGCCACCGATGCCGACGTTCCCGGGCTCGTCGGCCTGGTGGAATCGGCCTACCGAGGGGACGCCAGCCGCGCCGGGTGGACGACGGAGGCGGACCTCCTGGCGGGCCAGCGGACCGACCCGGACGGCGTCGCCGACGTGGTGCGCAACGAACGGGGCCGGCTGCTGGTCGCCGAGCGGGACGGCGAGCTGATCGCCTGCTGCCAGCTGGAGCACCGCGGGGACCACGCCTACTTCGGGATGTTCGCGGTCCGTCCGGACCTCCAGGGCGGCGGCCTGGGCAAGGTGATCATCGCCGAGGCCGAGCGGACCGCGCTGGCCACCTGGGGCAGCCGCGAGATGCGGATGACCGTCATACGCCAGCGCGAGGAACTGATCGCCTGGTACGAGCGCCGGGGCTACCGGCGCACCGGCCAGCTCAGCCCGTTCCCCTACGGCGACGAGCGGTTCGGCATCCCGCAGCGCGCCGACCTGGAGTTCGAGCTGCTGGTCAAGCCGCTGGGCTGACACCGGGCCGGCCGTGCCGGCCGGTCCGCGGACCCGCCTCGGCCCGCGGACCCGCCCGGCCCCTCAGAGCCGCCCGGCCTCGATGATCCGCTGGAGGAACTGCCGGGTCCGGGGGTGCTCGGGCTCGCCGAAGACCCGGCCGGGCGCGCCGCGCTCCAGGACCACCCCGCCCTCCAGGAAGCACACCTGGTCGGCGACCTCCCGGGCGAAGCCCATCTCGTGGGTGGCGATGACCATCGTCATGCCGTCCTCCTTGAGGTCCCGGACGACCCGCAGCACCTCGCCGACCAGCTCCGGGTCGAGCGCCGCGGTGATCTCGTCGAGCAACAACAGCCGCGGCCGCCCGGCCAGCGCCCGGGCGATCGCCACCCGCTGCTGCTGGCCCCCGCTGAGCCGGTCCGGATACTCGTCGGCCCGCCCGTCCAGCCCCAGCCGCGCCAGCAGCTCGCGGGCGCGCTCCGCCGCCTCGGCGCGCGCCACCCCGTGCACCCGGCGCGGCGCCAACGTGACGTTGTCCAGCACGCTCATGTGCGGAAAGAGGTTGTACGCCTGGAAGACCACCCCGATCCGGCGGCGCACCGCGTCCGGGTCGACCCGCGGATCGGTGATCTCCTCGCCGTCCAGGAAGATCGCCCCGTCGTCGATCTCCTCCAGCAGGTTGGCGCAGCGCAACAGCGTGGACTTGCCGGACCCGGAGGCCCCGATCAGCGCGGTCACGGTGTGCGGGGCCACCTCCAGGTCCACGTCCCGCAGCACGACGGTGCCGCCGCGCCCGTAGGTCTTGCGCACCGACTCCATCCGCAGCACCGGCCCGCCGGCCGGTGCCTGGGCCTGAGCCGGTGTCTGTGCCTGCGACGCCACCGGCCCGTCGTCCGTCCTGCTCATACCGTCCCTCCCTGGGCGCGCCGGCGGTCCATCCGGGCCGTGACCCAGTCCGTGAGGCGGGTCATCGGGATCGTCAGCGCCACGAAGACCAGCCCGGCCACCACGTACGGGGTGTAGTTGAAGTCCTTGCTGGCGATGATCTGCGCCGCGTAGACGGCGTCCACCGCGCCGGCGATCGACACCAGTCCGGTGTCCTTCTGGAGCGACACCAGGTCGTTGAGCAGGGGCGGCACCACCCGGCGCACCGCCTGCGGCAGCACCACGAAGCGCAGCGTCTGTCCGCTGGAGAGCCCCAGCGAACGGGCCGCGGCCCGCTGCGAGGGGTGCACCGACTCGATGCCGGCCCGGAAGACCTCCGCCACGTACGCCGAGTACGTCAGCACCAGCGCCGCGCCCCCGAGCACCACCGGATCGGTGGTGACGCCCTGGAGCCGCAGCGCCGGCACCCCGAAGACCACCATCAACAGACAGATGATCAGCGGCATCCCGCGGAAGAAGTCGGTGTAGGCGGTGGCCAGCGCCCGCACCGGGAAGAACACCGGCCCCCGCAGCGTCCGGGCCACCGCCAGCAGCAGCCCCAACACCAGCACCGCGGCCCCGCAGATCACCAACAACCGCAGGTTGAGCAGCAGCCCCTCCAGCACCTTCGGCAACGCGAGGCGCGCGTAGGCGGCGCTGAAGAACGTCTCCCGGGTGCGCGGCCAGCCGGGCGCCGCCGTGATCACGAAGTACAGCACCGCGCCGGTGACCAGGGTGCTCGTCGCGGCGAGGGCGGTCGCCCGGCGGGCCCGGGCCCGCTTGTACCGCTCCCGTTCGAGCCGCCGCGCGGACGGCACGTACCCGTCGTCGGCGGCCCCGGCCGCGGCGTCCCGCGCGGCCCCCTGCCCCGTCCCCTTCATCTTCGCCGTCCCGGAGGTCACTTCAGCACCGGAACGTTGACCGCGTCGGCCAGCCACCGCTTCTCCAACGCGGCCAGGGTGCCCTTGCGGCGCAGCGCGTCCACCGCCGCCGTGACGCAGCCGGTGAGTTTGCTCTCCTTGTCCAGCACCAGCCCGAACTGCCCGGCGGACGGCCCCTGTTCGCGGAACTGGCCGACCACCACGGCGTCCTTGAGCTCGACGGACGTCATGTAGAAGGCGGTCGGCAGGTCGACCACCACCGCGTCCACCTGGCCGTTCCTCAGGGCCGACTTGGCCAGGTCGTTCTTCTGGAAGACCGCGGCGGGCCGGTGGGGACGGACGGTGTCGTTGACCACGTCGAGGCTGGTGCTGCCGACCTGGGCGCCGAGCTTGACGCCCGCGAGGTCGGCGATGCTCTTGGCGCCGGCCGCCTTGGAGCCCTTGAGCGCGACCACGGCCTGCCGCACGTCGTAGTAGCCGGCGGAGAACGCCACGGCCTGTTTGCGGGAGTCGCTGATCGACACCTGGTTCACGTCGAAGTCGAAGCTCTTCGCACCGGGCGCGAAGGCGCTGTTGAACGGCACGGTCCGCCAGTGCACCGCGTCCTTGCGGTAGCCCAGTTCCTCGGCCACGGCGTAGGTCACCGCCGCCTCGTAGCCCTTGCCGTTGGCCGGGTCGTCGTCGACGAACCAGGGCGCGTAGGCGGGCTTGTCGGTGCCGACGGTGAGCTTCCCGGGCGCCACGGTGGCCAACTTGCCCGGCGTACAGCTCTGCTTGCCCCCGCCGGCGGCCTGCGAGGCGCCGGGGGAGGCGTCCTGCGGGGCGCAGCCGACCGCGGCGACGAGCAGCACGGCGGTGGCGCAGACGGCGAGACGCACGGGGCGTGGGGACGGGTACATGCCGGGAGAGTGGCAGTGCACCGGCCGCCCTGTCGAGGTCACCGGGCCGAACGTCCGCATGCTGGAAATCCGTTGCGCCGCTGTGAACTTCACGTTTCCCGTCGGGCGGCCCCCGTGTGCCGGGCCCGGCCGGCCCGCCCGCCGCCCGCCGGCTACGCGGTGAAGCGCACCGCCCGCCGGATCTCCGGCTGGTCGGTGACCACGCCGTCCAGTCCCAGCCCGCGCGCCAGCCGCAGTTCGTCGTGGGTGTTCACCGTCCACCCCAGCACCGTCAACCGGGCGGCGTGCGCCCGCTCGACGAGTTCCAGGGTGAGCCGCGGGAGGTAGAGCGACACCAGCCCCGCACCCACCGCCGTGGCGCGGTCGACGACGTCGGCACCGTAGTGCTCGCCCACCAATCCGGTCCGCACGCCCGGCAGCAGCGAACGGACCGCCGCGAGCGCCTCGTCGTGGAACGAGATGACCTCCACCCGGCCGATCAGGTCCCGCGCGCGCACCACCTCGGCCAGCGCCCGGGCCGCCGCGACGTCCTTGATCTCCGCCTGGAGCGGCAGCCGCACCGCGTCCACCACGTCCTCGAACACCGGGATCCGCTCGCCCTGGCCGGCTTCCAGTTCCCGCAGTTCGGCGAGGGTGCGTTCGGTGATCGGGCCGGTGCCGTCGGTGGTCCGGTCCACGTCCGGGTCGTGCATCACCACCAGCGCACCGTCCTTGCTCAGGTGCAGGTCGAGTTCGATGACGTCGACGCCCTCGCGTTCGGCCCGTTCGAAGGAGCGCAGGGTGTTCTCCGGCTCCACACCCATCAATCCGCGGTGCCCGATGGTGAGAAAGGACAAGGCTGCCTCGCTTCTGTCGGCTCGGTTGCTGTCGGCTCCGCACACGTGTCGGCCGCCGGCGCACTGCTGCCCGAAATGGCCCACAGCCTAATCCGCCCGACAGCGGCAGCGCCGTAGGGACAAGTGCCCTCTAGCCCGTACGAGTGCCCCCGCGTTCCGCCGTCTACGCACCGGTGGCCGGTTCGCGCACAGCCACCGCGCCAGATCCGCCGGCGGCTCGCCGGTCAGCGCCGACTCGGCGAGGTGCCGGCGCTGGCTCCAGGCCGGCGCGGGCGCGCGGCAACGCCCGCCCAGGGACCCGCGTGGCGCGCCGCCAGGAGAAGAACCGCAACGAGGCGTCGGCCCACCTCTTCAGCCCGTGGCCGGTGCGCGCGCCGCGGCACGCGAGCGGTCCGAGCGCCGCCCACGAGGTCGCCGGCAGGTCCGGCGGACCCGCCTCTTCCCACTTCTGACGATTAGTCATATGACTGATTGGCATAGCGAGTTGCCCGCAGGACAAGCCGGGAGGCACCGTGCAGTTCTCGATCATCTTCGAGGCCCAGCTCGCCGATCCGACCGTCGCCCGCGAGCACCGCCTGTTCCACGACTGCGTCGAACAGGCCGTCCTCGCCGAGCAGATGGGATTCGACCGGATCTGGGCCGTCGAGCACCACTCCCTGAAGTGGTACGCGCACATGAGCGCCCCGGAGGTCTTCCTGACCTGGGTCGCCGCCCGCACCCGGACCATTCGCGTCGGCCACGGCGTGGTCTGCATGCCGTTTGCCTTCAACCACCCGGCCCGGGTCGCCGAGCGCGCCGCCACCCTCGACCTGCTCTCCGGCGGCCGCCTCGACCTCGGCGCCGGCCGTGGCGGCACCGCGCAGGAGACCTCGCTGTGCGGCGTCGACCGCGACCGCACGACCCGGGAGGTGGAGGAGGCGCTGCGCATCCTCGGCCGTGCCTGGCAGGGCGAACAGCTCTCCTATCACGGCGAGTTGATAGACATCCCGCCGCATCCGATCCTGCCCCGCCCCCACCAGACGCCGCACCCGCCGCTCTTCCTGGCGTGCAGCCGCACCGAGACCCTGCGGCAGGCCGCCGAACTGGGTGTGGGCGCCCTCGTCATGGGCTTCGCCGGCCCGGACGCGGTCGCCGAACTGCGCACCGCGTACGACGCCGCGCGGGCCGCCCGCACCGGCGACCGGCTGGTGTCCTCGCAGCTCAACGACCACTTCGCGGTGCTCTGCCCCACCATCGTGCTCGCCGATCGCGAGCGGGCCCGCGCCGTCGGCCTGCGCGGTCAGCGCTTCTTCGCCCAGGCCATCGCGCACTGGTACGGCGGCGCCGGGGTCCCCGACGAGGCCGTGGTGGACGGCACGGACGAGGCCGACGAGCTGCGCCGGGCCGCCGAGACGGTCGTCGCCCACCTCCACGAGCAACGCATCCCGGTCCGCCCGAACGCCACCGCAACCTTCCGGGACGACCACGCCTACGGGACGGCCGAGGACGCCATCGCCTACGTGGAGCGGCTCCGGGCGGCCGGCGCCGACGAGGTGATGTGCCTGATCCAGATGGGCACGGTGCCGCAGGAAGCCTGTCTGGAGACCATCCGCCAATGGGGTGAAAAGGTCATTCCGCACTTCACCGGGGGGCGTTCCCGTCCCGTTCCCGTCACCCGCCCGGACCGGCCGTGATTCCCTCGTCTACCCCGGCATCCGACGGAGAAAACGCGGAATCAACTGTCTCCTACGCCAGGAAGTGAGATCGAATCCGTACCTCACAGGAAAAATAGTCGTGACCATGGGGTGTCCGCAGAATAATTTTCAGTGACCCCACTTGAATGGGCGATCCTTGGCTGGTTACGGTGGTCTCACAGGACGATCTACCGCCGGAGGGCAGTCATGACGGAAATTCTTTCGCCTGTGGGTGTCCGGAGCGGCACCCCGTCCGACGAGTCCGTGGTCGCGCACCCCGCCTGGCCCGTGCTGAAGGACGCCATCGAGACCATCCGCCCGTGGCAGTCCAAGGACGGTTCGATCGACCTCGCCGCGGACGGCGCGCCCAGCACCACGGCCGTCCGCCACGAGGCCGACCGCGCCGTGGCCGCCATCCGGGAACTCGCCCCGCTGCTCCCGCACAACGCCGCCTACCACCAGGCCCTCGTCGCCGACCTGCAGCGCTGGGCCGACCAGGGCTTCGGCGTCCCCGACTTCCTCGACTCGCTGCTCGCCTTCCAGCCCGCCCAACAGCGCGCCGACGGCCTCCAGCACCTCGTCGTGTTCCCCATGTACACCCAGAACGGCAACCCGAACCGCAACTTCGAGGCCGTCGTCCTGCGCATGGTCTGGCCCGAGTGGCTCGCCGACCTGGAGCGCACCCGCTACGACAACCCGCTCTTCTGCGGCATCACCTTCGAGGACTTCACCGCCGGCTACGACACCAACTCGGCCGTCCTCTTCCCCGAGACCATCGCGGTCCGCCAGGCCCCCGAGCGGTTCAGCTGGGGCGGCATCTTCTGCGACCGCGAGGCCGCCCGCTTCCGTCGGGTCAGCGAGGCCGCCGTGGACATCCTCGGCGTCGAACTCCCCGCGGACGTCGCGGCCATGCTCGACGACCAGCAGCGCTGCCAGCAGGCGTTCGTCCTCTGGGACATGATCCACGACCGCACCCACAGCCACGGCGACCTGCCGTTCGACCCGTTCATGATCAAGCAGCGCCAGCCGTTCTGGATGTACGGCCTGGAGGAGCTGCGCTGCGACCTCACCGCCTTCAAGGAGGCCGTGAAGCTGGAGGCCGAGGGGTACCCGCAGGCCCGCGACGTGCAGTTCGCGGTGATCTTCGACCGGATGTTCCGGTTCCCGGTCACCGGCGACCGGGTCCGCAACTATGACGGCCTCGGCGGCCAGCTCCTCTTCGCGTACCTCCACAAGCACGACGTCGTACGCTGGACGGACAACACACTGCACATCGACTGGGAGCGGGCACCCAAGGTCACCCAGCAGCTCTGCGGCGAGATCGAACGGCTCTACCGCGACGGCATCGACCGACCGAAACTGGTCCACTGGTTCGCCGCCTACGACCTCGTCTCGACCTACCTCGCCCCGCACCCCGGCTCGGCTTGGGCCAAGGGCCCGGACGCCCTCGACCTCGACCAGCCGCCGCGCAAGCTCGTGGACGACGTGCTTCCCGACGAGTTCCCGCTGAGCATGTTCTACGAGGCGCTCGCCAAGAAGCTCCGTTCCGTGATCGCCTCGACCAAGGGCATCACCGCCCACAGCGACACGCCGGCGGCGGCGTGACCCGCGTACGGACCGAACAGGACCAGAACGGACAGCGCAGCGTGCGGAACGACGAGAACACCCGGGCAACGGCCGTCCAGGGGCAGGACGAGGAGGCGACGGAGATGGTTACTTCGACGGGCGGCCAGGGGCCGCTGGACGGTGCGGTCATCGCGGTGGCCGGAGCGGCCGGCCCGGCCGGTCGGGCCACCCTGCTGCGGCTGGCCGAGGCCGGCGCGGTGGTGGTCGGCTCGGACTCGAACCCCGAACGCCTGGCGGAGGCCGTCGACGCGGCCCGGTACGCCCACGGCGGCGCCACCGTCATCGGCGAGACCGTCGACCTCCTCGACCTCGACCAGACCCGCGAATGGGCCGCCCGCACGGAGAAGGAGTTCGGGCGCGTCGACGGCGTCGTCCACCTCGTCGGCGGCTGGCGCGGCTGCTCCACGTTCACCGAGACCGACCTCGCCGACTGGGACACCCTCCACCGGCTCCTGGTCCGCACCGTCCAGCACACCTCGCTCGCCTTCTACGACGCGCTCGACCGCAGCGGCAACGGTCGCTACCTGCTGATCAGCGCGGCCGGCGCCAGCAACCCCACCGCCGGCAACGCCGCCTACGCCGCGTCCAAGGCGGCCGCCGAGGCGTGGACCCTCGCCATGGCCGACGGTTTCCGCAAGGCCGGGGGCGAGGACGGACCGCGCGCCGCGGCTGCCATCCTGGTCGTCAAGGCGCTCGTCAACGACCAGATGCGCGCCGAGCGACCGAACGCCAAGTTCGCGGGCTTCACCGACGTCACGGAGCTGGCCGAAGCCATCGCCGGGGTCTGGAACCGGCCCGCCCAGGAAGTGAATGGACAGCGTCTGTGGCTGACCCCCAAGCCGTGAACCGGGCGAAGACCGACGCCCGTCAGCACCACGACCCGCAGCTCCGCGGCTTCGCCAGCGACAACTACGCCGGGGCCCACCCGGAAGTGCTCGCCGCACTCGCCCTCGCCAACGGCGGCCACCAGGTCGCCTACGGCGAGGACGACTACACCGAGCACCTCCAACGCGTCTTCCGCAGCCACTTCGGGCAGCGGGCCCAGGCGTTCCCGGTGTTCAACGGCACCGGCGCCAACGTCGTCGCGCTGCAGGCCGTCACCGACCGCTGGGGCGCGGTGATCTCCGCCGACACCGCCCACATCAACGTCGACGAATGCGGCGCCCCGGAGCGGATCGGCGGCCTCAAGCTGCTCACCGTCGCCACCCCGGACGGCAAGCTCACCCCCGAGCTGATCGACCGTCAGGCGTGGGGCTGGGACGACGAGCACCGCGCCATGCCGCAGGTCGTCTCGATCACCCAGAGCACCGAACTCGGCACCGTCTACACCCCGGACGAGGTCCGCGCCATCTGCGACCACGCCCACGAGCGCAACATGCTCGTCCACCTCGACGGCTCCCGGATAGCCAACGCCGCCGCCACCCTCGACGTCCCCATGCGGGCCTTCACCAACGCCGTGGGCGTCGACATCCTCTCGTACGGCGGCACCAAGAACGGCGCGGTCTTCGGCGAGGCCGTGGTCGTCCTCAACCCCGACGCGGTCCGCGCCATGAAGCACCTGCGCAAGCTCTCCATGCAACTGGCGTCCAAGATGCGCTTCGTCTCCGTCCAACTGGAGGCGCTCCTCGCCAAGGACCTCTGGCTCCGCAACGCCCGCCACGCCAACGCCATGGCCCAACGCCTGGCCACCGGCGTCCGCGAGATCCCCGGCGTGGAGATCCTCCACCCCGTCCAGTCCAACGCCGTCTTCGCCCGCCTCCCGCACGACGTCAGCGAACGCCTCCAGAAGCGCTTCCGCTTCTACTTCTGGGACGAACCGGCCGGCGTCGTCCGCTGGATGTGCGCCTTCGACACGACCGAGAACGACATCGACGGCTTCCTGAACGCGATCGCCGACGAAATCCGCCGCTGACGTTCGGTTTTCTTCCCACGTTTTTGTCTTTTCCGCCGTGGTGGTTGCGGTTTGCGCCTGGCGGCGCGGGCCTCTTCCCACGTTGTGGGGTTTGCCGCCGTGGGGCGTCTCGCTGTTGCGCCTGCGGCGCGGGCTGGTTGTCCGCTGCGCGGGGCGTTTGGGTGGCGGTGTCGGGCCTGCGGGGGTGGTGTGCAGGACTGCTGCGCTTTACGTCCTGCACACCACCCCCTCCGGCCCGCCCCCTCCCGTTGAGGGTGGGTTGA
>NZ_BAAARK010000010.1:0-273909 GCF_039532155.1 Streptomyces lunalinharesii | reverse complement strand
CACCCGCCTTTCAACCCACCCCCAACGGGCGGTGACGGGCCGGAGGGGGTGGTGTTGCAGGACGTAAAGCGCAGCAGTCCTGCAACACCACCCCCTCCGGCCCGTCACCGCACCCAACAGCCCCGCGCAGCGGCACCGCCCGCCGCAGGCGCAACGGCGGAAAACCCCACAACGTGGGACCAGGCCCGCGCCGCAGGCGCAAAAGCGAAACCACCACGGCGGGAAAGCCGACAACGTGGGGCGAGCCCCCGCAACGGCAACGCCCGCCGCAGGCGCAACAGCAACCCGCGGCGGGAAAGCCGCCCACGTACGACGAAGCCCAGCGCAGCGGAACGGCGTCAGCCCAGCCGCTGCACCAGCGCCCGGTACTCGTCCCACAGCTCCTTCGGCGTGTGGTCACCGAAGGTGTTGAGGTGCTCGGGGATCAGCGCCGCCTCCTCGCGCCAGACCTCCTTGTCGACGGTGAGCAGGAACTCCAGGTCCTTCTCGGAGAGTTCCAGGCCCTCGGTGTCCAGCGCGTCCTTGGTGGGCAGCACGCCGATCGGCGTCTCGACGCCCTCGGCCGTGCCCGCCAGCCGCTCGACGATCCACTTGAGCACCCGGCTGTTCTCGCCGAAGCCCGGCCACACGAAGCGGCCCGCGTCGTCCTTGCGGAACCAGTTGACGTAGTAGATCTTCGGCAGCTTCGCCTGGTCCTTGTCGGCCCCGACCTTGATCCAGTGCGCCATGTAGTCGCCCATGTTGTAGCCGCAGAACGGCAGCATGGCGAACGGGTCGCGGCGCAGCTCCCCGACCTTGCCCTCGGCGGCGGCGGTCTTCTCGGACGCCACGTTGGCACCGAGGAACACGCCGTGCTGCCAGCTCAGCGACTCGGTCACCAGCGGCACCGCGCTGGCCCGGCGACCGCCGAACAGGATGGCCGAGATCGGCACGCCCTTGGGGTCCTCCCACTCGGGCGCGATGGTCGGGCACTGGGCGGCGGGCACGGTGAAGCGCGCGTTGGGGTGCGCGGCCGGCACGCCGGAGGCGGGCGTCCAGTCGTTGCCCTTCCAGTCCGTCAGGTGGGCCGGGGTCTCCTCGGTCATGCCCTCCCACCACACGTCACCGTCGTCGGTGAGGGCGACGTTGGTGAAGACGGAGTTGCCCCAGAGGGTCTTCATGGCGTTGGCGTTGGTGTGCTCGCCGGTGCCGGGCGCGACGCCGAAGAAGCCGGCTTCGGGGTTGATCGCGTAGAGCTGGCCGTCCGCGCCGAACCGCATCCAGGCGATGTCGTCGCCGATGGTCTCGACCGTCCAGCCGGGGATCGTCGGCTCCAGCATGGCCAGGTTGGTCTTGCCGCAGGCGCTCGGGAACGCCGCGGCGACGTACTTGGCCTCGCCCTGCGGCGGGGTCAGCTTGAGGACGAGCATGTGCTCGGCCAGCCAGCCCTCGTCGCGGGCCATGACGGAGGCGATCCGCAGCGCGTAGCACTTCTTGCCGAGCAGGGCGTTGCCGCCGTAGCCCGAGCCGTACGACCAGATCTCGCGGGCCTCGGGGAAGTGCGAGATGTACTTGGTGGGGTTGCACGGCCACGGCACGTCCTGCTCGCCCTCGGCGAGCGGGGCGCCGAGGGTGTGCACGGCCTTGACGAAGAAGCCGTCCGTGCCGAGCTCGTCGAGGACCGCCTGGCCCATCCGCGTCATGGTGCGCATCGACACGGCGACGTAGGCGGAGTCGGTGATCTCCACCCCGATGGCGGAGAGCGAGGAGCCGAGCGGGCCCATGCAGAACGGGACGACGTACATCGTCCGGCCCTTCATCGCGCCGCGGAAGACGCCCTTCTCACCTGCGAAGATCTCCCGCATCTCGGCGGGGGCCTTCCAGTGGTTGGTCGGGCCGGCGTCCTCTTCCTTCTCCGAACAGATGAAGGTGCGGTCCTCGACACGCGCGACGTCCGTCGGGTCGGACGCGGCGTAGTACGAGTTGGGGCGCTTGATCGGGTCGAGCTTGCGGAACGTGCCCTTCTCGACGAGCTCCTCGGACAGCCGCTCGTACTCCGCTTCCGAGCCGTCGCACCAGACGACCCGGTCGGGCTGGGTGATCGCCGCTATTTCGTCGACCCAGTCGAGCAGGGCCTGGTGCCGGGTCGGGGTGGGAGCCGCGTTGTCGCGCGCCACGATCGCTCCTAGATGAGGGGTTTTGGCCGGCTTCCTGCTCATAAGGCAAGGAAACCGCTGCTTTTACTTGTCTGCCCCTTGGGGGCTGCGACCCGGATGCTTCGTGACCGCTCATCCGGTGCCGACCGCACTCATTTGATCATCCGACCCTGAATGGGTTCTGTCCAGGGGGCACCGTGGTGACCGTCACCACTTCAGGACGAATCCGTAACTTACGGTTGCGTAGGTAGCATTGCGCCATGACTTCCGCGCCTGACGCCGCCGAAAGCCGCCCCCCTGCCGCGCCGTCCAGGACCGATACCGGCTCCCCGGCCACGACGGCCGACGCCGCGGCCGGGCCGCTCAAGCCGAAGCTGCGGGGCTGGCTGCACGCCGGGATGTTTCCGGCCGTCCTGCTCTCCGGCATCGTGCTGACCGCGCTCGCCGACAGCCCCCGCGGCCGCCTGGCCTGCGCGATCTACACGATCAGCGCGTGCCTGCTGTTCGGCGTCAGCGCCCTTTACCACCGCGGCAATTGGAGCCCCCGGATGGACGGGGTGTTGCGCCGGCTCGACCACGCCAACATCTTCCTGATCATCGCCGGCACCTACACCCCCCTGACGCTGCTCCTGGTGACGGGCACCCGCGGCCAGGTACTGCTCTGGGCGGTCTGGGCGGCCGCACTGGCGGGCATCGCCTTCCGGGTCTTCTGGGTCGGCGCGCCGCGCTGGCTCTACACCCCCTGCTACATCGCCATGGGCTGGGCCGCCGTCTTCTTCCTGCCCGACTTCCTGCGCACCGGCGGCATCGCCGTCCTCGTCCTCGTGGTCGTCGGCGGGCTGCTCTACAGCGCCGGCGGCGTGATCTACGGCATCAAGCGCCCCAACCCGTCACCGCGGTGGTTCGGCTTCCATGAGGTCTTCCACTCCTTCACCCTCGCGGCCTTCGTCGTGCACTACGTGGGCATCTCGCTCGTCGCGTATTCGCACCGCTGAGTCGGAGCGGATCCGGGTGGTCGACCCGTCGCGTCTGCCACCCGGTCTCCTGCCCGGTCTCCCGACCCCCGCAGCGCCCCACCCCGGCCGCGGCCGGGAGGCGGCGGCCACGCGCCACGTCAAGACCGCCAGTCCGGCCAGCACCAGAGCCGTCACCAACAGGCCACCCCCCACCAGGAAGCCGCCCACGCACAGCGCGGCGGCGAGCGCGGCGTACACGTGCATCGCGGGTCGCATCGCGAACCTCCCCGTCCCCTCAGCCGATCGTCACTGACAGTAATCATGCCCGCTTCGCAGCGTGACACACCCCACTGACAATCAGAGCGCCGTCAGGGCACCGTGCATCGGCCACGCAACGGGCGGGGACAATGAGCCGCATGGTCTGCGCACGCGTTTCCGCCGCCGCCCCCGGCACGTCGAAGCCCGGGCTGCGTGAGCGGAAGAAGCTCAAGACCCGGCAGGCGATCCGTCGGGCCGCCTTCCGGCTCTTCGCGGAGCGGGGCTACGACGCGACCCCCGTCGACCGGATCGCCGCGGCCGCGGAGGTCTCCCCCAGCACGGTCCTGCGCTACTTCCCCGCCAAGGAGGACATCGTGCTCACCGACGAGTACGACGCCCTGCTGGCGGCCGGGATCCGCGCCCGCCCGACCGGCGAACCGTTCGTCGAGACCCTGCGGCACGTCACGGTCGGGATCATGCGCGACATCGGCGCGACCGACCGCGGAGAACTCGTCCAGCGCATCCGGCTGATCCGCGACGTGCCGGCCGTGCGGGGCCGCACCGCGGAACTCACCGCCCGACACATCGAGACCGTCAGCGCCGCACTGGCCGAGCGCGCCGGGCGCCCGGCGGACGACCTGGGGATCCGCGTCGTCAGCGCGGCCGGCCTCGCCGCTCTCCAGGAGGCGATGCTGCGCTGGGCCGGGGACCACGAGGCGACGAGCCCGCAGGAGCTCATCCACCGGTCGATGGACGTCCTGGCCCGCGGCCTCACCCTCTGACCGCGCGGCCCTCCGCGCTCGCAGCGCCGTTCCCCGGATCGCCCGGCTCCCCCAGGCGGGCCGCCAGGCGCGAGCGCAACCGGGACAACCGCGCGATGTGGCCGTCCAACTCGGCCAACCGGCGGCGGGCCACCGCCTCGGCGGCCGCGCAGCGCCCGGAGCCCGCGTCCTGCACGAACAGGTCCGGTACGCCCTCCGGCGGCAGGGATTCCAGCAGGTGCGCGAAGGCCCGGACGTCGCCGACGGTCAGCCCCGCCTCGCGCAGTTCGCGGACGGCCCGCAGCCGGCGGACGTCCTCCGCGTCGTACTCCCGGTGCCCCGACGGCATCCGCCGGGCCGTCACCAGCCCCTGTTGCTCGTAGTAGCGCAGCGCCCGCGGCGTCAGCCCCGCTGCCGCCGCCGCGTCCCCGATCCGCATCCGCCTCCCCCTCGTCCCCCGTGGTCGCGCTACGGCCTAGCGCCCGGCCGCCGGTTCCCCGAAGGTCTCGTTCAGGACCCGTTCGACGTCGACCGCCCAGGTGAGCAGGGACTCGTCGGCCCCGGACCGGCCCACCAACTGGAGCCCCAGCGGCAGCCCGTTTGCGGCCCGGCCGGCGGGCAGGCTCAGCGAGGGCAGCCCGGCGTTGCTCCACGGGAGGCACATGATCGCGCTGCCCGTGGTGGTGAGGTCGGCGGCCGCCGGCCCGGTGGCCGCCGGGGCGATCCACAGGTCGATCCCGGCGGCGGCGCCGTCCGCCGCGAGCCGTTCGCGGAAGGCGGTGCGGCGCTCCGCGGCCGCCCGGTAGGCGGCGTCCCCGATCGAGCGCCCCTCCTGGATGGCGGCCGTGGTCTGCTGCCGGTAGAGGTCGGCGTGGCGGGCGAACCGCTCGGTGTGGGCGCGGGCGACCTCGTAGCGGTTCATGGTGAAGAGTTCCGCCACGACCTGCGCGTAGTCGGCCATCACGGGCACCTCGCGGACCTCGTAGCCGGCCGCCGTCAGCAGCTCCCGCTGGGCCGCGAAGGCGGTCAGCGCCTCGGTGTCGGCCCGCTCCAGATAGGGGCCGGCCGGTACGCCCAACACCGGTCGCCGGTCCGGCGCTTCGGCGTCCGCGGTCCGCCAGTCGTCGCAGAGCACCGGCGCCGCCAGCGCGATCCCCGCGAGTTCCGTCGCGTAGCACCCGAGGGTGTCGAAGCTGAGCGCGTTCGGGATCACTCCGTCGAGCGGGATCCGCCCGTAGGTCGGCTTGAACCCGACCACTCCGCAGTAGGCGGCGGGCCGGATCATCGAGCCCACGGTCTGCGTCCCGATGGCCAGCGGGACCATCCCGGCGGCGACCGCCGCGGCCGAGCCGCTGCTCGAACCGCCGGGCGTGTGCGCCGGGTTGTGCGGGTTGCGGGTCGGCCCCGGGGCGGTGACCGCGAACTCCGCGGTCACCGTCTTGCCCGCGATCAGCGCCCCGGCGACCCGCAGCCGGTCCACGACGGCCGCCTGCGGGCCGGTCAGCTCCTCGGGCGGCAGCGCCGAACCCGCCCGGGTGGGCAACCCGTCGACGTGCACGATGTCCTTGACGCCGACCGGGACGCCGTACAGGGCGGGGCGCCCGGCGGGGCCCGGTGGGCCGGCCGAGGCCAGCTCCCGGGCGGCGGTCGACAGCCGGTCGCGGCGCCCTGGTTCGGGCACGAAGGCCCGGATCCGGGGGTCTACGGCGTCGATGCGGTCGCAGGTGCGGCGCGCCGCGTCGAGGGGATCGTCCGCACCGGACCGCAGCGCCGCGGCCTCCTGGACGAGCGAGCGGTACCCGAGCAAGGTCGTCACCCTTGCAGGCTACCTCCGGGACGGGGCGGGCCCCGGTGGGACGACCGCACGGGCCACCTCCGGGGCCGCTTCGCGCAACCGTCCCACCCGGGGACCGCGCCTTACAACTCCACCAGTACGGCGCCCAGATGGCGTCCCGCGATCAGCTCCTGCAGCGCCTGCGGGGCCTGCTCGATGCCGTGGAGGCGGGCGTGCGGGAAGGTGAGGGTGCCCTCGCGCAGCCCCTGCCCGAACAGCCGGTTCCACTCGGGGATCAGGTCCAGGTGGTCGTAGAGCGCGACGCCGCGCAGGGTGATGCTGCGGGCCAGCAGCAACAGGGTGTCGATCGGTGTAAGGACCGCCGCCCCCTCGGCCAGCTGGGTGGAGAGCGCGCCCACCACGGCGATCCGGGCGCCGCGGTTGGCGAGGGCGATCGCGGCCTGGAGCTGCTCGCCGCCCACGTTGTCGAAGACCGCGTCGATGCCCTCCGGGGCGGCCGCCCGCAACTGCTCCTCGATGGGCCCGGCGCCGCGGACGACCACCGCGTCGTAGCCGAACTCCTTGCGCAGCCGGTCGCCCTTCGCCGGCGAGCCGGTGCTGCCGATGACCCGGGCGGCGCCGCGCAGCTTGGCGATCTGCCCGGCCAGCGAACCGACGCCGCCGGCCGCGCCGGTGACGAACACCGTGTCCCCGGGGCGGACTTCGGCACCACGGTCGATGCCCATCAGGGCGGTGGGCCCCTGGGAGAGGTGGCCGGCCGGGTCGGGCAGCAGCCCGGCGTCGAGGCGCTGGACGTCCCCGGCGTCCAACAGGGCGTACTCACGCCAGCCGAGGCGGTGCGTGACCAGGTCACCGGGGTTGAGGTCGGTCCCGGGGGCGGCGACCACCTCGCCGACGGCCGGCCCGTTGAGCGCCTCGCCGACCACGAAGGACGGCATCGGGACGGTGGTGACCTCGTCCATCAGGGTGCGCATCACGGCGGCGACGCTCATCAGGGTGTTGCGTACCAGTACCTGCCCGGCCGTCGGCTCCGGGACGGGGACCTCCACGATCTCGAAGAGGTCGTCGGTGACCGGGCCGGTGGGGCGAGCGACCAGGCGGACTTCGCGGTGCGTGCGGTTCGTCATGCACCGAGGCTAGAACTTGACGCCCGCGTCAAGTTCAATCCGGTCGCTGGTCCTAGGACTTGGGACGGGTACGGGCCCACCGGCCCCCGAGGGAACCGGCGGGGCGGGCCGCCTACGGGCCACCGTCGGCCGACCCGCCGCACCGCCTTAGGGGCGCAGCCGCTCCGCCAGCTCCTCCGGGTCCGTCGTCGGCCGCTCGCAGGTGAAGTGCCGGCACACGTAGGCGGCCGGCTCACCGTCGACCAGGGGGCGCGCCGTCAGCAGCGGCACCTGGGTGGTGTCCTCCCCCGGCGCGCCCAGCGCCACCACCGCCCCGGGGGCAGTACCCAGCAGCGCGGCCCGGTGCAGCGCCCGGGTGGCCGGGGCGTCCGGCGGGCCGACCACCGCGACCTCGCGCGGCCCGTCCAACGCGGCCTCGGCGACCGCCAGCCCCCAGCCGATGAAGCGCGGCGCCCGGCCGCCCAGGGCCGTGACGACGCCCAGGGCGCGCTCGGCGGCCTCCCGGTGCAGCGCGCTGCCGGTCAGCGCCGCGTACGACAGCAGCGCCCCGGCCGCGGCCGTCCACCCGGAGGGCGTGGCGTTGTCGGTCGGGTCCTGGGGGCGGCGGATCAGTCGCTCGGCGTCGGCGGCGGTGTCGTAGAGCGTGCCGTCCGGGGCGGTGAACTGGACCAGCACGGTGTCCAGGAAGAAGCCGGCGAACTCCACCCAGACGCCCTCCCCGGTGACCGACGCCAGCGCGAGGAACCCCTCCGCGACGTCCGCGTAGTCCTCCAGGACACCGGTGTGGGTACCGGCCGTGCCGTCGCGGGAGGTGCGGTGCAGCCGCGCCTGCCAGTCCATGTGGACGCGGACCAACAGGTCGGCGGCGTCGGTGGCGGCCTGCACCAGGTCGGGCCGGTCGAAGAAGGCACCGGTCTCGGCGAGCGCGGCGACGGCCAGCCCGTTCCAGGAGGCGACGACCTTGTCGTCGCGCCCGGGGCGGGGGCGCTCGGCGCGGGCCGCGAGCAGCCGTTCCTTCACCGACGCCACCCGCCCCGCGTCCACCAGGTCACCGGTGTCCGGGAGTTGCAGGACGGAGGCGCCCTCCTCGAAGGTGCCGTCCTCGGTGACGCCGAAGTACGTGGCGGCGAACTCGGCGTCCTTCTCGCCCAGGACGGCGCGCAGCTGCTCCGGCGTCCAGACGTAGTACGCGCCCTCGGTGTGCCGGCCCGTCCCGTCGTCGCTGTCCGCGTCCAGTGCGGAGGCGAAGCCGCCCTGTTCGGTGCGGAGTTCGCGGACCATGAAGTCGGCGGTCTCCAGGGCGATCCGACGGGCCAGGTCGGAGCCGGTGGCGCGCCACAGGTGGGCGTAGGCGCGACACAGCAGGGCGTTGTCGTACAGCATCTTCTCGAAGTGCGGAACGACCCATTCCCGGTCGACGGAGTAGCGGGCGAAGCCGCCGCCGAGCTGGTCGTAGATGCCGCCGCGGGCCATCGCGGCGCAGGTCGCCTCGACCATCTCCAGGGCGCCCGCGGACCCCGTCCGGGCGTGGTGGCGCAGCAGGAACTCCACGACCATGGACGGCGGGAACTTCGGCGCACCGCCGAACCCGCCGTGCACCGCGTCGAATTCACGGGTCAGCCCCATCAGGGCGCCCGCCAGCTCCTCGGGCCGCGGGGGCCGCTGCTCCCCCGCGGGCAGCGACTCGGCCAGCGAACGGCCCGCGAGGTCGGCGACGATCCGGCCGGCCACCTCGCCGACCTCCTCGCGCCTGTCCGTCCACGCCCCGCGGACCCCTTCGACGACCTGCCCGAACGACGGCATGCCGTGGCGCGGCTCGGGCGGGAAGTACGTCCCGAAGTAGAAGGGCTCGGCGTCGGGCGTGAGAAAGACGGTCATCGGCCAACCGCCCTGCCCGGTGGCCGCCTGGACCGCCTCCATGTAGACGGCGTCCACGTCCGGGCGCTCCTCGCGGTCGACCTTGACCGCCACGAAGTGCTCGTTGAGCAGCGCGGCCACGTCCGGGTCCTCGAAGCTCTCGTGCGCCATGACGTGGCACCAGTGGCACGCGGAGTAACCGACCGACAGCAGAACGGGCACATCGCGCCGTTTCGCTTCCTCGAACGCCTCAGGTCCCCACGGCCACCAGTCGACCGGATTGTCGGCATGCTGCAGCAGATAAGGCGAGGTCACACCAGCCAACCGGTTCATATGCCCCAGCCTCTCACAGCGTCTGCCGCGACCGGTGAAACACTGACGAGCCCGCCTCACTTGGCCGAATTGGACTTACGCGCCATGACGTGGTGGGCGGCCCCCTTCCCTTCCGAGCCGGGCAGCCCGGCACCTCGGAACAGTAGGCTGAGCGCAGCAGCGCCGGACCTGCCGAGGCCTCTCGAAGGAGGTACACCATGACCGCCGAGATGGTGGCGCCCGCGTGGATGCATACGCAGATCAGCGCGGAACAGTACGACTCCTGGTCCGAGGAGCAGTGCGCCGGCATCGAGATCGTGGACGGGATGGTCGTCGTGAGCCCGAGCGCCTCCAAGCGCTACAACCGGCCGGCCCGCATCCTGGCCAACGCCCTGGACGCCGCCGCGGGCCCGGACTGGAACGCAGACACGGATTTCGACGTCCGCTTGCAGGACGTTCCCCTCACCAACCGCCGTCCGGACGTCATCGTCTACCGGGCGGAAACCATCGACCTCACTCCCACCCGCCCCGAGCACGTGCTGCTGGTGGTCGAGGTCGTATCGCCCGGTTCGGAGACCACTGACCGGATCGTGAAGGTGGATCAGTACGCCAAGGCCGGTATCCCCTTCTACTGGCGGGTCGAACAGGCCGCCACCGGGGTCCCGCTCGTCTACACCTACGTTCTCGACCCCGCTACCGAGGCGTACAGGGACGGCGAGATGTTCACCGGCTCGATCAAGACTGCTGCACCCTTCTTCGTCGCTGTCGACCTGGGAGCTGTCTGACAGCGCTGGAAGATTCCTCATGACTGAGCACAAGGGAAAGCGCAAATTCCGGGAGCACCTGGAGGCTCTTTTCGCTGCCGCTGGCTCCCCTAAGCCAGCCGCCATCTGCTCTGCGAGCAGGGACCGCCTGGGGCGAAGTTCCCTGTCCGTGCAGCGCATCAGCGATTGGCGAAGCGGGAAGCACACACCGACCAATAAGCTCTTCCGAGAGTTTCTCCGGGCGGTCGACAGCTTGGCTCGGCAGCGAAACATCGCCCTCCCTGTCGCACTGGCCGACCCGGCAGTTTGGGATCGCCTACTGCGCGCGGCGCGAGCAAAGACTCCCAGTCCGGCGCCAGAGGAATCGCGCCAGATCACGGTGGGCGCAGTCCGGATCCCGATCCGCCCTGTGGCTGAGTCTGATCCTCTGGAACTGGGCGTACACCGAACAAGTCGCCTTGAGGGCGCTCCTCCACTACCGACCTATGTGCCACGGGACGCGGACAGCGCAGTCTCGGCTCAGCTGGTGGAAGCCAGGGAGACCGGAGGCCTCGTCTTGTTAGTCGGCGAGTCCACAGCCGGAAAATCTCGGTGCGCCTTCGAGGCTGTACGACGCGAACTGCCCGAACACTGGATCATCGCCCCGCCTGCAGCCAGCGACCTGAGCCCCGTGCTAGCGCATGTATCCCTACCGAGGTCCGGCCGCCGGAGGTGGGTGCTCTGGCTGGACGACCTCGACCGCTTCCTCCTTCCCGGCGGCCTCGATCAAGGCATGTTGTCCGCGATTCTAGAGCAACGGGTTGTGGTCATGGCCACCATGCGTTCTGAGGTGTACGGCAATTACAGTGAGCGCGCATTACGAGGCATGGACGCTGACGTGGCATCCGTGCGCCGCCTTGGATCCCGGGTCCTGAATCTCATCGAGCCCCTCGTACTGGACCGGCAGTGGTCCGAGACGGAAATGGGTAGGCTCCGCGCACACCTGGCAAACCCAAACCCCGACAGCCGTCTGGCTGACGCAGCCCACCACCACGGCGTTCACGGCATCGCGGAATACCTCGCAGCCGGACCGAAGCTGCTCGAGGAATTCCTGACGACTCGACGCCAGCCGAAAGGCCATCCCCGTGGCGCTGCCTTGGTTCAGGCAGCGATTGACCTTGCGCGGGCAGGCATCTCCACCCCTCTGCCCGCCGAGACCCTGCTGGAATTATCCACGTGCTATCTCTGTGCCGGGGATGCCTCACGCCTCCAAGCTGAGAGCCCCGAGCAGGCTCTAGCATGGGCAACCGAGATCCAGTTCGGTGTGGCAGGAATGCTGGTTGCCACGGATACCACCGAGGCTTGGCGGCCATTCGACTACCTCGTGGACGCCGTTGCCAGTGCCGTCGAAGCGACGGCCATCCCCGACGAGGTTTGGGAAGCTGCGGTCACGCACGCGAATGGCGGTAGCGAGCTGCTACCTGTCGGACGGTCTGCCTTCCGCTTCGGTCGACTGGTGCTCTCCGAGCGCTGCTTCTCTCCGCTGGCGGCCCAAGGTAACCACGTCGCTATGCACGACCTTGGGTTCGTACAGCGCGAAAGACGGCCGGAACACACCTGGTCCGCGTGGTACCGGACCGTATCTGAGACAGGAACGCCGTTGCAGGCCCGCGCCCTTGGTGCCCTCCACGAAATTGAAGGGCGATGGGACAAAGCAGCGGCCTGCTACGAGAGGGCCGCCGGTCAAGGAGATGCTCTTGCCATGCGACTCCGGGGCGTGATCGCTCAGCGGCACAGTCAAGACGACGAAGCTCATGAGTGGTACGTCCGCGCCACAGAAGGCGGAGATGCGGTTGCAACCGCATTCTTCAATGAACCAAGAATCTACCGGCCCGAAATGGGACACGAACTGGGTTCGGAAACCTGGGACCCGAATGCCGAATGGGATGAGGAGGACGAAGAGCCGTGGCAGATGACGGCCCGCACATCACGCATCCTCAGCTGCAACCTGGAGATCCTCGCCGATATGGCTCATGAAGAGTTGGACGAACTGGGTGACCAGCCGATCTCCCCGAACAGCTTTGGGATCTTCTTCGCACTCTTGCCGGCCTCCACATGGAACCAGCCACGGCGCTGGCGGCGCAGGGCACTAAGAGCCCTGGATGATCTCAACGAGGACATCACTCTCGGCCACGCTCCCGAACCACGCTGCGCGGCGGAGGAGCTGGCGCTCCACTTTGCTCTAGAGAGCGCTTCGGCAATGACACGCGATCAACCGGATCTCGTGGCTGAGTTCACACAAGGACTCCCCGAACAACAGGGCGACTATGACTGGGGCGTTTGTTCCGATCTGCTTTTCCAAGACCACGATGTACTTTTTCTCTACGACCCGATGATGCAAGGACTGGAGCACCCTGACAACCCGCTCAATCAACATATGGGCATTAGAAATCTGCGGCCAGAAGGATGGTTCGAGGAGTTCGGGAACGTGTCACCTCGCGATCCATCCCGAGGATTCACGCATTGACGTGATTCCGCTAAATCGCGTACAACGTGCCGATCTTTAGTGATGGATCATGATCGGGCGTTACGTCATCATGAGCTAGATGAATCGTTCGATATCAAGTGAGCGTTCTCCCAGCAGCTGCCTCTCGGGGCCTACGGCGCCGGCAACGGTTTGACGACCGGAACGCGCCGAATGGAATCGTCTGAAAGTTCCCACCGGTACGGTTTGGCGGGACGCGCCCAAGCCGTCTGCACACCTGTTTCCGCCAGAAGGCCGAGGACCGCGCCTCCGAGCAGCTGCTTCAGGGGGATCCGGTCCGGCCACATCGACTGACTGGGGTCCGGTGAACTCCACCCTTGTAGACGCTCACCAGCATGCCGCCAGGCATCGAGAGAGGGTCTCCACGGCTTGGCGCTCGGCCGCTTTCCGGAGAATCGACCGCCAGGATGTACCTGGCTTGCGGCGCGCTGGGCCGTTGGCCCTCCTGGGTGTCGCGGGCCGGAACACCAACGACTGCATGCGGTTCACCCGCGGCGATAGAGGCGAGAGGAGCCCTTGGACGCGGCTGGAGCGCCAAGGGCTGCACCCTCCGGAGCCATCTGGACCTGGCTGCGACACCGAGGCATCCCGCGCATGTTCCCGAGCGGGCTGACCAAATCCGCAAGCGGCTCCGGCGCGGCAGCAAAGGCGGCCGTCCGCCCCAGCCTCGACAACGGAACCGACTTTGCGGGCAGCCGCCACTCTCCCTTCGACCCAGATGTGAACACGAGGCGTGACGACAACTCCTGGTAGACGATCCGGACCGGAAGTCCGGACATTGTCGGCCCGACCAGGAACTTTGAGCGCCTTGGCACGCAACGCGCCTCGGAGTTCAGGCACCGCGCAGCCTTGTATGAGGTCAGCGCACCGGGCGGTGCGCCGTCGATCCGAAAGGATTCTCATCGTGACCGTGGCACTGCTGTCTACCGTGATCTGCGCTAGTGCACTCACCCTCCAGCGCGCCATCTACCCCCTGACCCTTCTGGTCGGTTTCTTGTGCGCGCTACGCGGCCTTGGTGCCCCCGAGCGGGTCTTGACCTTCCGTACCTTCGCCCGAGCAGTTGCCGACGTGGGCAGCCACCCCACGCGCAGTTCGACGCGATCACCCCTCCGCTCCCCCACATTGATGAGACGTTGAAGTGACAGGCGCGACGTCAGATGTAGCAGAGCCAAGGAACCTCACCGTCAGGAAAGATCAGTTCACTCGACCGGTCGGCGCCACCACTCTGTGGATTTGAAGCACCCCGTGAACCAGTGCGCTCCCGCGCTGTCTGCTGCCAGAAGATCATGGGTTCGCCGTACTCGTTCTCGAAGGGCTTGACGATGTCGTTCGGAGTGAACATAACGTCCGCCATGTCAGCCCAGCGGCCGACCCCTTGGCGTTCCCAAACCAGCATTCACGGCCATGCGCCCAACGCGCCAACTCTCAGGCATCTTCGGCATCTTGCTCCCACCCCTTTGCTCTGCCGGGGCCAGGCTAGGACAGGCAACAACGCACTAACACTCCCAGGTACGGACAGCGTGTCCAGGCGAGACCACCCCCGGCACGAAGAGGCTTGTGCGGCTGATCTTGGTGAACCTGCGATCACGGTTCCATGCCCACCACTCCATGCTCAGAAAGAAACGGGGTTGACGGGCGGGCAGGTCATCTCATGCCGGCCTGTCACGAGGTGGGGTTACCTCGGTCGCCCGGCTCTAGGATCGCCATAACGCTCGTCCACTTCTCCACGGACCAATCAGGCGAGGCGGCTAACTGCTCCTGCGTCCAGGCGTCGATCTGGGCGTCAAGGTCGTCACTTTCGGCGCTCATGGAATCACTGTATGGCGTCACGCCTGGTAGGCACTTATGGGTTCAGCAAGTGCACTGGCACCAGTGGCACGAGCTGTAGCCGACGCTGAGCAGCACCGGAACGCCGCGCCGTCGGGCCTCCTCGAACGCTTCGGGGGACCACGGCCACCAGTCGACCGGATTGTCGGCGTGTTGGAGCAGGTACGGGGACGTCTCATGGGCCAGGCGGTTCGGCATGGGGCCATCCTCTCCCACGGGGGCCCCGGATTCCGGGAGAGGCAGGAGTTATCCACAGCCCTGCCGGAATCCGCCCGGACACGGAAGACTGTCCGCACGGCGGAGATCACACCGGGCGGGCCGCAGGGGTGCGGGGACGCGCCGGTGGGCAGGGGTGTTCCGTCGACGACCGCTTGACCGCCAGGACACCTGGCGACTGCTGGAGGGGGGACGGGCATGCCGGGCGAACTGGCTGGACTGCGGGACGGCCATCGGAAGGAAGCGGACGGGCTGCTGGCGCGGGCCGTCGAGGAGGAGGTGCGCCGCTCCGGCGGCCGGCTCGACGGGCCGGCGCTGCTCAGCCGGGCGCGGGCGGCGCTGGACGAGCTGGCCGCCCCCGCCGCGGAGGAGTACGCGGCGTACGTCCGCGCGCTGGACGAGGCGGCGGCCGGCCGGCGCCCGCTCGCGGGGCGGCTCTCGCGCAAGGAGCTGGGCACCCCCGTCGTCGCGTCGGCGGTCGCCGCGGTGGCCGCGTTCGGAGTGGACCTGGCGTACGGCACGGGTGGCGGGCCGGCGCTCGGGGCGGGCGCCGCCGCGCTGGTGGCCGGCGCGGCGGCCACGGTCGTGAAGCTGACCGCCGGTCACTTCCCGGCGGCGCACCGCCAGGCCGGGATGCGCGGTCAGCCCGGCGGGCCGGAGCAGCTGCGGCTCCAGTGGTTGACGGCGCTGGAGGTGCGCGGCATCCGCCCGTTCCTGGACCAGCAGCGGATGGTGAGCGCGGCGGCCCGCAGCGGCGGCGGGTCGGCCACCCAGTCGGCGGGGAAGGCGAAGGGCGCGCGGGGGCCGCAGTTGCGCGGCGCGGACCGCAGCGCGGCGGCCCGCCAGCGGTCGGTCCTGGAGCGCTCGTTCGCTCAACTCCCCCGTCCCGACGGCACGTTCGCCGGGCGGCGGGCCGAGCTGGCACAGATCGCCCAGTGGGTGCAGGCCGGCCGGGCGAGCACCGAGACCCGGCCGATCGTGGTGGTACTGCACGGCGATTCCGGGGCGGGGCGGACGGCGCTGGCGGTGCGGGCCGCACACCAGCTGCGCGATCAGTTCCGCGGCGCGTGCCTGGTGGACCTGCGCGGCGACACCCCCGGCGAGGTGCCGCTGCCGACCCGGGACGCGCTGTTGCACCTGCTGAACCGCCTGGGCGCGCCGCGCGAGCAGCTGCTGTTCCGCGAGCGCCCCTCGCAGGAGCAGCACGTCAGGCGGCTCACCGAGCTCTACCACCAGCACCTGTCCGGGCTCCCCACGGTGGTGCTGCTCGACGACGCCTCGGACGCCGAGCAGGTGCGGGCCCTGGTACCGGACCGCTCCGAAAGCCTGGTCCTGGTCACCTCCCGCACGCCGCTGGACCTGCCCGCCGACCTGGCGGCCCGGGTGCACCAACTGCCGGTGGCGGCGCTGGACGCGGCGGGCACCGAGGAGCTGCTGCGCTCGGCGGCCGGTGCACAGCCGACAGACGGCGCGGCCCCGTACGACGCGCGGGCGATCGACCGGATCGCGGAGCTGTGCGCCGGCCTGCCGCTGGCGCTGCGGGTGGTCGGCTCCGCGCTGGGCGACCGCTCCCCCGCCGCGCTGGCCGAGGAGCTGGCGGCGGCCGGCGGGGCGGCACCGGTGGAGCGGGCCCTGGCGCTGCGCTACGCCGACCAGCCGCCGCAGGCCCGGCAGTTGCTGCGTCGGCTGGCCCTGGTGGGCCGGGCGAGCCTGGGGGTGGCCGCCGCGGCGGCGCTGCTGGGCGTCGCGGACGCGGAGGCCAAGCAGCGGCTGACCGCGCTGGCCGGGGCGGGGTTGATCGAGCACGTCCGCGGCGAGCGGTACCGCCTGCACCCCCTGGTGCACCGGTTCGCGCACGCCCGGCTGGCCGAGGAGGAGGAGCCGGCCGAGCGCGCCGCGGCCCAGGAGCGGCTGATCCGCGGCTACGCGGAGCTGGCCGACGCGGTGATCCGCCTCGTCGACGGCAACACCTCCACCCGCGCCGACCGCTTCGGCCCGCACGGGTTCGCGTCCCTGGACGCGGCCCTGCAGTGGTTGGACGACGAGACCAGCTTCATCACCGCCGCCCTGCGCCACGCCGATCAGGAGGTCGACCAGGACACCGTCGCGCACCTGCTGGGTGCGCTGTGCGACTACTGCCTGCTGCGCGGCGACCTCTACCGCCTGGGCGAGCTGAGCGAGCTGACCCGGGCGGCCGGCCAGGGGATGCTGGTCCGCTCGGTGCAGTGGCGCACCGGCGTCGCGGCCCGCCAGCTGGGCGAGCTGGACCGCGCCCGGACGACGCTGTCGTCGGTGGTCGACCTCTACTTCGAGGCGCAGCACCCGGTGGGTGCGGCCCGTGCGCTGCGCGACCTGGGCATCACGCTCCAGCAGCAGGGCAGTCTCACCGAGGCGGCGGCCAAGCTGCGGGAGGCGCTGGACCTCCAGGCCGGCCCCGACGTGCGCGGCGACCGGGCGTGGACGCTGCACGCCCTGGCCGCGGTCGAGCGGGACCGGGCGCGGCTCGCCGAGGCGCTGGAGATGCTGAGCGAGTCGGTGGCGCTCCACGAGGAGAGCGAGAGCCTGCACGGCCAGGCGTGGGCGCACTTCCAGCTCGGCCAGGTCCACCTGCGGCGGGGCGACGTCCCGGCCGCCGAGACCGCCCTGCACGCCGCCCTGGAGCTGTACGGACGCACGCACGACGACCGCGGCACGGCCTGGGCGATGACGCAGCTGGCGCGGGCCCGCCTGGTGGCCGGCGACCCCGGCCCGGCGGTGGACCAGTTGCGCCAGGCACAGCCGCTGCACCGTCAGCACGAGGACGCCCGCGGCGAGGCCTGGACGATGTACTACCTCGGCCAGGCACTGGAGGAGCGCGGCGAGCGCGACGAGGCCCTGCGGCAGCTGGAGCGCTCGCGGAACATGTTCAGTCGGATGCAGGACGGCTACGGCCTGGCCTGCGCCCGGCACCACGCGGGGCGGGTGACCCGGGACCTGCGGGCCGAGCAGACCGGTTCGCTGCGCAACAGCGGCTTCGCCCGGCAGCTGCTCCAGGACGCCCGGAAGGACTTCCAGCGGATCGGGGTGGCGCACGGCGAGGCGTGGTCGGTGCTGGAGCTGGCCGTCATCGATGCCGGCAACGGCCGTACGGCCCAGGCACTGGAGCTGGCCGACGAGGCCGGGCGGCTCTTCGCCGGCTACGGCGACCGCCGCGGGGCGGACTGGGCGCGGTTCCTGCGGTGCACGCTGCTGCCGTTCGCCTCGCCCGGCGGTTCGGTGGTCGGCGCGGCGGTGGCGCAGGAGGAGCTGGCGCAGCTGGTCCGGGAGCGGCACGACGGACGGGACGCCAAGCTGGAGGACTGCGCGCAGACCTTCGGGCTGCTGCTGGAGCGCGGGGTCGAGCCCGAGACGGGGTGGCAGGCGTGGCGACTGGGCATGGTGCCGGACCGGCACGCCCGGGAGATCATGGGCGTGCCGAAGGAGCCGGCCGCCGCCGAGTGACGGTGCCGGCGTGCGCCGCCCGGGGCGGAGCCGGGGCGTCCGGTCGCGGGCACGGCTCGCTGACCTCTTGGATCAGCGAGCCGCCGGGCCGGTCGACCGGCCGCTGCCAGACGGCCGGCGCACGAACCGGCACCGGGTCCACGGACCGGTGGCGCGGTGCGCACGCCCCACGCCGGGCTCGGGGCCCGGCGCCGGGCGGTCAGCTGGTCTTCGGCTTCGCAGCCGCGGCGGTCGCCGGGGCTGCGGGGCCCTGGCCGTCCTCCGCGGGCTCCTCGAAGTCCACCTTGCGCATGTGCTTGTTCATGGACTTCATCAGCAGCCACACGGCGCCGCCGATGACCGCGAAGACGATGAAGCCGAGGACGCCGGGGGTCACCTTGTCCTTGTCGAAACTGTCGGCAAGGGTGACGAAGTGCGTCAGGGCGAGGGTGCTGGTCGCGCTCATCATGGGCTCAATTGTTGCGGATGCCCGCGAAGAGGTCGTCCTCGGGGAGGGAAGTGTCCACGAGCGACTTCGCGAGCTCGTACTCCTCCGTCGGCCAGACCTCGCGCTGGACGTCCATCGGCACCCGGAACCACCCGCCGTCGGGGTCGATCTGGGTGGCGTGGGCGATCAACGCCTTGTCGCGGATCTCGAAGAAGTCGGCGCACGGGATGTAGGTGGTCAGCGTCCGCTCGCGCCGCTCGAACTGCTTCCACCGCTCCAGCCACTCGCCGTAGGGCGACTCCATGCCGCGCTCCAGCAGCGCCTCGTGCAGCGCGATGGTGCGGGGCTTGTTGAAGCCCTGGTTGTAGTAGAGCTTCTGCGGCTGCCAGGGCTCGCCGGCCTCCGGGTACTTCTCCGGGTCGCCGGCCGCCTCGAAGGCCACCATCGTGATCTTGTGGGTCATGATGTGGTCCGGGTGCGGGTAGCCGCCGTTCTCGTCGTAGGTCGTGATGACCTGCGGCTTGAACTCCCGGATCAGCTTGACCAGGCGCCCGGCCGCGACCTCGACGTCCTCGAGGGCGAAGCAGCCCTCGGGCAGCGGCGGCAGCGGGTCGCCCTCGGGGAGCCCGGAGTCGACGTAGCCCAGCCATTCCTGCTTGACGCCCAGGATCTCCCGGGCCTCGTCCATTTCCTTCTTGCGCACCTCGTGGATGTGTTCCTCGATGTACGGGTCGCCCTGGAGTTTGGGGTTGAGGATGGAGCCTCGCTCGCCGCCTGTGCAGGTGGCGACCAGCACGTCCACCCCCTCGGACACGTACTTGGCCATGGTGGCCGCACCCTTGCTCGACTCGTCGTCGGGGTGGGCGTGGACCGCCATCAATCGCAGCTGCTCGGTCAAGACTCGATCCTCAGTGAAAAGCCGGAGAAGATGCCTCCTATAGTGACCGAAGCGAGGGGGCGCTGTATTCCCTGGGGCGGGGACCCCCCGGGGGTCTGTCGGTTCCCGGTCCCCTATCAGGAGGATGGATCATGGCCGCGGTGCGCGAAGGGCTCCCGGACGGACGCTACGGCCGTTCCGCCGACCAGCGCGCGGACCGCAAGCTGAAGGTCATCGGGGCGGTACTCGGCGTGGTACTGCTCGGCGTGGTGGGCTGGCTCGGCGTCTCGTACATCTCCGGGCAGGACCTCAGCGGCCGGATCATCACCTGGGAAGCCGTCTCCGACCACGCGGTCAAGGTCCACCTCGAAGTCGTCAAGGACAAGGACGACACCGGGGTGTGCACGCTGCGTTCGCAGGCCACCGACGGTTCCGAGGTCGGCCGCAAGGACATCACCATCGACCAGCGCGCCGGACAGGTCGACACCGAGGTCACGGTGCGGACGACGAAGCGCGCGACCAACGCCATCCTGGTCGGCTGCACGGGCGCGCCGGCCGGCAACGGCTGACCCCACGACGCCCCGACGGGATCCGTCGGCGCTGACCGACCGCAACGGGCCGGTGACCCGTTCGGCCGACGTCCGCGCGCCGGCCGACCCGCTCTGATCTGCGGCGATGCATTCCTGTGCGACCACTGTGAAATTCCTCTTCCCCCTTTTGTGCCGGAATTGTTAGGCTCGTGGTTTCGCCCACCTGTGAAGGCGCAAACCTTCCTGGTAGGGCGTTTGATTTATCCCCAGTACCGACGAGGAGCACCTGTGACCCAGACCAGCGAGAACGTCACCTGGCTGACCCAGGAGGCGTATGACCAGCTCAAGGCCGAGCTGGAGTACCTGTCTGGTCCCGCACGCGCCGAGATCACCGAGAAGATCCAGGCTGCCCGCGAGGAAGGTGACCTGAAGGAGAACGCCGGGTACCACGCGGCCAAGGAGGAGCAGGGCAAGCAGGAGCTCCGCGTCCGCCAGCTGAAGCAGCTGCTGGAGGCCGCGAAGGTGGGCGAAGCCCCCGCGGCCGACGGCACGGTCGCCCCCGGCATGGTCGTCACCATCGCGTTCGACGGGGACCCGGACGACACGCTGTCGTTCCTCCTGGCCTCGCGGGAGTACGCGAGCAGTGACGTCGAGACCTACTCCCCGCAGTCGCCGCTGGGGTCGGGCGTGAACGGCAAGCGGATCGGCGCCGACGCGGAGTACGAGCTCCCGAACGGCAAGAAGGCGTCGGTGAAGATCCTCGATGCCAAGCCGTACAACGGCTGAGCCGCGCACCACGTCAGACACGACGGAGGCGGCCCGGAGCTGAGTGCTCCGGGCCGCCTTCGCGCGTAGGGTGCGCGCGGCCGGCTCAGGCGGTCGCCGAGCGGTACTTGCGGACCGCCAGGGTGCGGAAGACCACGATGATCAGGACGGACCAGAGCACCGAGGCGAGCACCGGGTGCTCCATCGGCCAGGCCCCGGTCACCGACTGCGGCACGCCCTCGATGCTGTTGCCGAACAGCTGCCGGGCGCCGGCGACGGTGGCGCTGAACGGGTTCCACTCCGCGACGTGTTGGAGGAACGCCGGCATGCCGTTGACCGGGACGAAGGCGTTGGAGATGAACGTCAGCGGGAAGAGCCAGAGCAGTCCGCCGGAGGTGGCCGCCTCGGGGGTGCGGACCGAGAGGCCGATGAGCGCGCCGATCCACGAGAACGCGTAGCCGAGCAGGAGCAGCAGCGCGAAGCCGGCCAGCACGCTCGCCGGGTTCTCGTGGCTGCGCCAACCGATGAGCAGCGCGACCACGGCCAGCACCACCAGGGTCAGCGCGGTCTGCACCAGGTCGGCGAGGGTCCGGCCGGTGAGCACCGCGCCGCGGGACATCGGCAGCGAGCGGAACCGGTCGATCAGCCCCTTGTGCATGTCGTCCGCGATGCCCGCGCCGGCGCCGGCGGTGGCGAAGGTGACGGTCTGGGCGAAGATCCCGGCCATCAGGAACTCGCGGTACGCCTGGGCGTCGCCGGCCCGGGCGCCGGGGACGGCGATGGACCCGCCGAAGACGTAGGTGAACAGCACCACGAACATGATCGGCTGGATCAGCCCGAAGATCACGACCTCGGGGATGCGCAGCATCCGGATCAGGTTGCGTTGGGCCACCACCAGCGCGTCGCGCACGGACCGTACGAGGCCGCCGCGTGGCTGGGGGTGGCGGGTGGCGGCCGTATCGGCCGGCTGGTCGACCGCGCTCATCGCACGCCCTCCTGGGTGGTGGCCGCGCCGGTCCGGTCGCCGTCCGCGGGGGTGTCGCCGCCGTCCTCCGCCGCCTCGGCGGTGTGCCCGGTCAGGGCGATGAAGACGTCGTCGAGGGTCGGGCGGCGCAGTCCGATGTCGTCGATCTCCACGCCGCGGGAGTCCAGTTCGCGGATGACCTCGGCGAGCAGCTTGGCGCCGCCGGTCACCGGGAACGTCAGCCTCCGGGTGTGGGGTTCGACCGCGCCCTCGCCCTTGGCGACCGCGCGCAGGACGCCCTCGGCCACCGGGAGGTGCTCGGGGGCGTGCACCACGACCTCGATCCGTTCGCCGCCGGTGCGCGCCTTGAGTTGGTCGGAGGTGCCGCGGGCGATGACCCGGCCGTGGTCGACGACGCAGATGTCGTGCGCGAGCCGGTCGGCCTCCTCCAGGTACTGGGTGGTGAGCAGCAAGGTGGTGCCGCCGGCGACGAGTTCCTGGATGACGTCCCACAGCGCCTGGCGGTTGCGCGGGTCCAGGCCGGTGGTCGGTTCGTCCATGAACATCACCGGCGGGCTGACGACCAGGGCGGCGGCGAGGTCGAGCCGGCGGCGCATCCCGCCGGAGTAGGTCTTGGCGGTGCGGTCGGCGGCGTCGCCGAGGTTGAAGCGCTCCAGCAGTTCGGCGGCCCGGCGCTTGGCGTCACGTCCGCTCATCTGGTAGAGCCGCCCGACCATCACCAGGTTCTCCCGGCCGGTCAAGTACTCGTCGACGGCGGCGAATTGGCCGGAGAGGCCGATGGCGCGGCGCACCGCGTCGGGGTGTGCGACGACGTCGATGCCGGCCACCCGGGCCGCCCCCCGGTCGGGTCGGAGCAGGGTCGTCAGGACCCTGACGGCGGTGGTCTTGCCGGCTCCGTTCGGGCCGAGCATTCCGAGGACGGTTCCTTCGGGAACGTCGAGGTCGACGCCGTCCAGTGCCCTCACCTCACCGAAGGTCTTCACCAGACCTTCGGCGTAAATGGCGCCTGGCATGTGGGTACCCCCATGGTTTGACTCAGTTCCAGGTCGAATGCGGCAGATAAGCCGAATATTACGTTTTCTGGCGTGCAGCGGCTCTGCTTCCGGCGCCGATGCCCCACGGTTCCGCAGGGGGGCGGGCGCACTACAGGGCGTGCGGGTGACTGACGGGCGCTCGTCCGCGGCGGGCGCCACGACTCGGCGCCCCCGCTCGCGCCGATGGTAGCGTAAACGCGATACATCGCGATACAAGTGCGTAGGGGGTCTGCCGCCGCGGCACGGGGCCGGTCCGCCGGCGGTCCGACGGGGCCGCGGCGGCCGGGCCCGAACGCCGCGGGGCGGTGGCTGCCCGCCACCGCCCCGCCCGTACCCGCGCGCCGCCCCGCGTCAGACCGCGTCAGACCGCGTCAGACCGCGACCACGTCGTACCCGGCCCCGCGCAGCGCCGCGGTGACCTCGGCGCAGTGCTCCGGCCCCTTGGTCTCCAGGTGCAGTTCGACCTCGACCTCGGTGAGCCCGAGCCGGGGGTCGATGCGCACGTGCCCGACGTCGAGGACGTTGGCGTCCACCACCGTCAGGACGCCGAGGAGGTGGGCCAGCGCCCCCGGGCGGTCGGTCAGCCGGACCCGGAAGGACAGGTAGCGGCCGGCGGCGGCCATGCCGTGCCGGAGGATCCGCTGCATCACCAACGGATCGACGTTGCCCCCGGAGAGCACCGCGACCACCGGCCCCTCGAAGGAGTCCGGCGACGACAGCAGCGCCGCCACCGGGCTCGCCCCGGCCGGCTCCACCACCAGCTTCGCCCGCTCCAGGCACAGCAACAGGGCGGCGGACAACTCGTCCTCGGTGACCGTGCGGACCTCGTCCACCAGCTCCCGCACGATGCCGAACGGCACGTCGCCCGGGCGCCCCACCTTGATGCCGTCCGCCATCGTGGCCAGCGGCTCGATCGCCACCGGGCGCCCCACCGCCAGCGACGGCGGGTAGCAGGCCGCGGCCGCCGCCTGCACCCCGACCACCCGCACGTCCGGCCGCAGCGCCTTGACGGCGAGGGCGACGCCCGCGGCGAACCCGCCGCCGCCCACCCCGACGACGACGGTGCGCACCTCCGGGCACTGTTCGAGGATCTCCAGGCCGACCGTGCCCTGGCCCGCGATGATGTCGCGGTGGTCGAAGGGGTGGATGAAGACCGCGCCACTCTGGCGCGCGTACTCCTGGGCGGCGGCGAGCGTCTCGTCCACCACCTGGCCGTGCAGCCGCACCTCGGCGCCGTACTCGCGGGTCGCGGCGACCTTGGGCAGCGGCGCGCCGACCGGCATGAACACCGTCGAGGCCACGCCCAGCAGGGACGCCGCGAGGGCCACCCCCTGGGCGTGGTTGCCGGCACTGGCCGCCACCACGCCGGCGGCCCGCTCCTGCGCCGAGAGGCCGGCGATCCGCACGTACGCGCCGCGGATCTTGAACGAGCCGGTGCGCTGGAGGTTCTCGCACTTGAGGTGGACCGGGGCGCCGACCAGCGCGGACAGGTAGCGGCTGCCCTCCAGCACGGTGGTCCGCGCCACCCCGGACAGCAACTTCTGTGCCGCGCGCACGTCGTCGACCGTGATCCCCGCCGGCTCGACCGGTGCGGTGCTCGCGGGGTCCGCGGACGGCTGCGGCGGATGCGACGTGTCGTCGACCATGCGGCCAGTTTCGCAGTTCGGCCACGAACGGGCCCTTTCCGGCCGGATGGCGGACACCCGCGGATCGGCGGGCCCGCCCGCCAGGGCCGTCAGGGTCGTACGCGGCAGCGCCGGCACGGCTCGCGCCGGCGCCGCGTACGCTGTTTCCCCGTCCGTACCCACCCCGATTAAGCGAGCCCCGGCCATGCCCACCTCTCCGGACATGACGACCCACCCCGACCCCGCTCTCCTCGACGCGCTACAGCACCAAGTGGCCGTCTTCGCCCGGCGCGCCGAACAGAGCCGGCTCGGCGGCGTCGGGCAGGCGCGCAACTCCATGGACCGCGCCGCCTATCTGCTCCTCAACCGCCTGGACCAGGAAGGCCCGATGGGCGTCAAGGCCCTGGCCTGCGGGATGGGGATCGACTCCTCCACGGTCACCCGGCAGGTCGCCCCGCTGGTCGACGCCGGCCTGGTCAGCCGCGCCAGCCACCCGGAGGACGGCCGCGCCGTGGTCCTGGAGCTGTCCGAGCGCGGCCACGCCCGGCTCGACGAGGTCCGGGCGTCGCGGCGGGCCCTGATGGCCATGGTGACCGAGAAGTGGACCGCGGAGGAGCGCGACGCCTTCACCACGCTCCTGACGCGCTTCAACGCCTCGCTCTCCGACATCACCGCCCTCGCACCGGGCGGGCCCACCCCGTCCTGACGGCACCGGTCGGACCACGACCGGCCGCCGGTCCGGGCCGGGGCGCCGTACGGAACGGGGCGCCGTACGGAACGGGGGCTTTGGGCCGGCGCGCGGGCGGTGATGTCGGCGACCCGGCGGGCCGACCGGCCCCGGTGGCCGCGGATTTGCTGCTCGGCGCGCTGGCCAGGACGTACGCCGGCCGGGACGCGCAGCACGGCGCGGACCCCTACGAGCGGGCCCGCCGGGAACCGCCCGCACGCGCCGCCGCCCGCGGTCCTGGCGCTGCCGACTCCGGCCCTGTGGACGGGAGTCGAGCAGCCCTGGCGCCCACCGCCGGCCCGCACCACCCCTGCCGTAGCGGGGCGCAACGGACCGGGGTGGGCCGCGTCGCCTTGGGGCCGGGGCTCAGCCCAGCGCCTGCGTGAGGTCGGCCAGCAGGTCGTCGGCGGACTCGATGCCGACCGAGAGGCGCACGAGGTCGGCGGGGACCTCCAGCGCCGAACCGGCCGTCGAGGCGTGCGTCATCCGCCCCGGGTGCTCGATCAGCGACTCCACGCCGCCCAGCGACTCCCCGAGCGTGAACAGCCGGGCGCGGTTGCAGACCTCCACCGCCGCCTCCTCGCCGCCCGCCACCTGGAACGACACCATGCCGCCGAAGGCCCGCATCTGCTTGGCGGCGACCTCGTGGCCGGGGTGCTCGGCCAGCCCCGGGTAGTAGACCCGGGTCACCTTGTCGTGGGAGACCAGCAGCTCCGCGACGCGCGCCGCGTTGGCGCTGTGCCGGTCCATGCGGACGGCCAGCGTCTTGATGCCGCGCATCACCAGCCAGGCGTCGAACGGCCCGGCGATCGCGCCCATGGCGTTCTGGTGGTAGGCCAGCTCCTCGCCGAGCGCGTCGTCGTTGACGACCAGGGCCCCGCCGACCACGTCCGAGTGGCCGCCCATGTACTTGGTGGTGGAGTAGACCACCACGTCCGCCCCGAGGGCGAGCGGCTGCTGGAGGTAGGGGCTGGCGAAGGTGTTGTCGACCACCAGGCGGGCGCCGGCGTCCCGGGCCACCCCGGCGAGCGCCGCGATGTCGCTGATGCCCAGCATCGGGTTGCTGGGCGTCTCCACCCAGATCACCTTCGTACGGGGGCGCAGCGCGGCCCGTACGGCCTGCGGGTCGGAGGTGTCGGCCACCGACCACTCCACGCCCCACCGCTCGACGACCTTCGCGAACAGGCGGAAGGTGCCGCCGTAGGCGTCGTTGGGGATCACCACGTGGTCGCCCGGGGCGAGCAGGGTGCGCAGCAGGCAGTCCTCGGCGGCGAGGCCGGAGGCGAAGGCGAGGCCGCGCCGGCCGCCGTCGAGGGCGGCGAGGTTCTCCTCCAGGGCGGTGCGGGTCGGATTGGCGCTGCGGCTGTACTCGTAGCCGCCGCGAAGCCCACCGACGCCGTCCTGCTTGTAAGTGGACACCTGGTAGATGGGCGGTACCACCGCGCCGGTCGCCTGGTCGGGCTCCTGACCTGCGTGGATGGCAAGGGTTTCGAAGTGCTGGTGGCGCTCGTCGCGCTGTTCGCTCATGCCTGCCGAGGGTAGTCGGCCACCGGGCCGAACTTTCCGGAACTTTCTGGTTCGCTGGATAGTGGATACATACGAAAGCTCGGGAGATCGCGCGGCGACCGGCGCCGGGGCCGCACAGCGGGTCCGTACGCACGCCGGCGCGCTCCCCCACCACACCGACCGCCACCTTGAGCCCCAGCCCTAGCCCCAGCCCCTCCGACCTGGACACACCACATGGACGTTCTGCTGCTCCTCTTCGCCGCGATCGCGCTCGGCGGTCTGGTCTTCCTGCCCTGGATGCGGCGCCGGAAGGCCGTACAGCACGCCGAGCGGGGCCTGACGGTGGCCGCCGACCCGATGGCCGGCTACGGCTTCGTCCCCCTGGAAGAGCTCGACGTACGGCTGCCCGGCCCCGACGAGGAGCTGGCCGACGCGCTCGCCGAGATGCGCCGCACGCACGACTGGCGGCCGGCCGCCGAACTCCTGCGGTCCACCGGCGACAACTGGGAGCTGCGCTGGCAGCGGGTGCAGACGCTGGCCGGCGCGGCCGCGTTCGAGCTGGCGCAGACGCCGCCGGACCCGGCCGCCCCCGCCGGCGCCCGGGCCGGCGGCATCTGGCTGCGCACCTGGCGCGCCGAGGCCCCCAAGGACCCCGGCGGTGCCCAGACGCACGCCCAGTTCCTGGCCGTCCAGGCGCTGCGCGACCCCGGTTCGCAGGACTTCCGGATGATCCTGGAGGAGGCCCGCACGGTCTGCCGCGAGGCGGCGCTGCTGGCACCGGGCAGCCCGATCCCGTACATCACCGAGCTGGCCGTCGCCCGCGGCCTGGGCGAGCGCGCCGCCGACTACGAAGAGCTCTGGTCCACGGTCCGCCAACGGGCGCCGCACCACATGGGCGCGCACCTGGCGGCGCTCACGTACTGGTCGCAGCAGTGGCAGGGCTCCCGTGAGCAGGCCGAGGCCTTCGCCGGGCGCGCCGCCGCCGGGGCGCCGGCGAAGAGCCTGCTGCCGGCCCTGCCGCTGTTCGCGGTCTACGCGCACCTGCCCGAGGCCAACATGGTCCGCAGCCTCTTCCAGAGCGCCGTCGTCGAACGCGCCATAGAGGGCGCCCACTTCGCCCTCCGGGAGGCCCCCGCCGACCACCCGATGGCGCCGCACGTCCGCCACCTGCTGGTCTGGTTCCTGGTCCGTGCGGAGCGCTACGCCGAAGCGATGGAGCAACTGCGCCTCGTCGACGGCCACGTGGGTGCCGTCCCCTGGTCCTACGGGCGCAGCCCGGCCGCCGAGTACGCCGCGTACCGCGCCCTGGCGATCGCCGGCTGGGAACAGCTCGGCGGCACCTCGGCGGGCTTCCGGGCCCAGGGCTAACCACCCGGCCGTCACGGGCCCCCGGCCCTCCGCTCGCGCCGGGGCAGGGCGGGGGCGCACCGGGCCAGGGGCGCGCCGGGCCAGGAATGCCCGAAGCCCGCGGAACGTTCCCACCGACGGAAGCGACACCCTCCGCGCCACCCGCCCGCCCACGTCCGTGCCCGCCCGTCCCCCGCCGGCCCTCTCCTCTGGAGCACGATCCCGATGCTGTTCTCCCGCTTCAAGAACCATCTCCCCACCGCCGAGGAAGCGCTGAAGGGACGCCCCGAGCCGGACTTCGCCGTCCCCGACCGGCACACCGTCCTGGGCAACCCGCTGCTCGGCCCGTACCCGGAGGGCCTGGAGGTCGCCGACTTCGCGCTGGGCTGCTTCTGGGGCGCCGAGCGCAAGTTCTGGCAGGTCAAGGGCGTGTGGACGACGCTCGCCGGCTACCAGGGCGGTCACACCCCGCACCCCACCTACGAGGAGGCGTGCAGCGGCCACACCGGCCACACCGAGGCCGTCCGCGTCGTCTTCGACCCGGCAGTGGTCCCGTACGCGTCCCTGCTGAAGCTGTTCTGGGAGTCCCACGACCCCACCCAGGGCTTCCGCCAGGGCAACGACGTCGGCACCCAGTACCGCTCCGCGCTCTACACCCACTCCGCCGCCCAACAACAGGCCGCCGAAGCCTCCCGCGACGCCTACCAACAGGTCCTCAACGCCTCCGGCTACGGCGCCATCACCACCGAGATCCTCCCCGCCTCCCCCACCCGCCCCTTCTACCCGGCCGAGGCGTACCACCAGCAGTACCTCGACAAGAACCCCGCCGGGTACTGCGGGATCGGCGGGACGGGGGTGTCGTGCCCGGTGGGGGTGGCCAAGGCGGACGGGTGACGTCGGTGTGTGGGTTTTGGCGGACGTGAGGCCGAGGCCCGTGGAGCGGGTCGCGTCGGGCGCGCCGGTGACGGCACCCCGGCCGGCTCTCAGGCCAAGTAGCCGCCATCGATGTCCAGGACGGCGCCGGTGATGAACGAGGCGGTCGGGCCGGCGAGGAAGGTGATGCCGGCCGCGATTTCTTCGGGGCGGCCGAAGCGGCCCATGGGATTGGCGGCGCGCTGGGCGTCCGCGAAGGCGCCTTGTGGCGGGTTCATGTCGGTGGCCACGCTGCCGGGTTGGACGACGTTGACCGTGATGCCCCGCGGTGCCAGGTCCCGGGCCGCGCCCTTGCTGTAGCCGACGATCGCGGCCTTGGTCGCCGCGTAGTCGGCGACGCCCGGGAAGCCGGCGCGGGCGGCCAGGGTCGAGCCGACGGTGATGATCCGCCCGCCCTCCCCCAGGACGGCGGCGGCGGCCCGGACGGCCGAGGCGACGCCGCCCACGTTGACCGCCAACTGCCGGTCGAACGCCGCGAGGTCGTCCGCGGCGTCGCCATCGTCCACCGCGCCGTTGACCGACACGCCCGCGTTGTTCACCAGGATGTCCAGGCGGCCGAAGTCGGCCGCCACCGAGGCCACCAGATCGGCGACTTGCCGTCGGTCGGCCTGGTCGGCGCGGTAGGCGGCGGCCCGGGCGCCGGCCTTCGTCAGCTCGGCCACGACGGCGTCGGCCCGTGCCGCGGACGCCGTGTAGCTGATCGCCACCGCGGCTCCCTCGGCGGCCAACGCCCGGGCCGCCGCCGCCCCGATCCCCCGCGAACCGCCGGTCACCAGGGCGACCTTGCCCGCCAGCGCCCCGCCCGCCGTCCCGTCCGTGGCCATCTCGACTCCGCTCCTCGGCTTGCGCCGCCCTCGTTTTGGAACGATTGATACAGAACGGTGGAATGGTAGCACAGGTTTTGGATTGGTTGGTTCATAATGGGGGGGTGGGGGTCCGGGGCTGGCCTGTTCGCTTGCGGCGGTGTCAGTCGGGGGTGTCGCCGTCGGGCCGGCCCAGGTAGGCGCGGTCGGCGGCGGCGGTGCCCTGGTGCCAGCCGGCGGCGTCGCGGATGCCGCGGAGGCGGACCGGTGCGGTGTCGGGGAAGAGGGTGCCGGTGGTTTCCTCGACGGCGAGTTCGCGGGCGGCGAGGACCGGGAGGAGCCGGTCCGGGGCGGTGGACTCGGCGGTGGCCGCGGCGGTCGCGGCGGCGGTGGCCGCACTCAGGCGGGTGCGGATGCGGTCCGCGTAGGCCACGAGGAACGTCTGGCGGAAGTCGCGGGTGCGGCGGGAGCGGCCGCGGGCGTGGTGTTCGTCGCCCGCGCGGTTCATCGCCGACGTCGCCTGGAGCAGCAGCGAGGTGTAGAGGAGTTCGGTCGCCTCCAGGTCGGGCGGGAAGCCGACGACGGTGGAGAAGGCCAGTTCGGCGGCCCAGACAGCTTGGCAGCGGTTGGCGGCCGCGACGGCGTCGAGGAGCAGCGCCTTGCCCTGTTCGTAGGGGCCTTCGATGCCGATGCGGAACGCCGCGGGGCCGTCGGCGGGCCCGCTGGCGCCCGGAGCGCGGCCATGGGCGAGGAGCGCCTCGTCGATGCTGTGACGGGCCATCAACTCCTGGGCCTTGGCGGACAGCGCCTCGGCCTCCTCCGGGAAGCCGGTCGCCTCCGCCTTGGCGAGCAGGGCCCGGATCCGGCCGAGGGCGCGGGTGGCGGACGCTCCGCCGGGCCCGCTGCCGCCGGACGACGGCCGGGGCGCGCCGGCCGGGCCGGAAGCGCCGGGCGGGGCCGGCAGCGGGGTGATCCGGGGCAGCCGGGAGAGCAGGCGCAGGGCGGTCAGCACGTCGTACGCGGTCTCGAAGCGGGAGGTGCGGCGCCGGGCCGCGACCGCGTCCAGGTAGCCGGGATCGGCGTCCCACCAGACGCGGGCGTCCAGGTCGGCCAACTGGGCGCGCCAGCGCGGGTCGCGGGCGGCGTCCGACGACCGTGGCCGGCGGGCCTCCGCGGCGGCGACGGCGTCGAGGACCAGGGCCGGCGAGGCGGCGTCGGGAGCCTCCCGCCGGACGATCCGCACCAGGTCGGCGGGGTACCAGCCGCCCGCCCAACAGCGCCGGACGGCCTCCACGGCGGCCGTGACCGCGGCCGCGCTGATCGCTTCCCAGCCGGGCGCCGCGGCGGTCAGCATCGAGGCCCCCGCCTCGACGGCGTCCTCGGCGGCCGCCCCGTCCGCCGCGTAACGGACCCGGCCGAGGACGGTGCCGAGCAGGTCGGCGGCCTGGCGGGCCCGGTCGGCGGAGCGCTGCCGCCCGGCGTCGGCATCGGCCCGGGCGCCCCGGCCCGCCCCGTCACCGCACCCAGGGCGCTGCCCGTCGCGCCTTCCGCCGCCGTTTCTCTCGCGCTCACTCACCCGGCCACTGTACGGACGGTCGGCGGGGCGGCCGCGGGGTGCACGGGGCGCGGACCGGGCGGGCCACCGAGGCGGGCCGCCTGTCCGTCCCCGTCGTGCGCAGATCCGTCCCCTTCGTATGCAGATCCGTCCCCGTCGCGCACAGATCCGTCCCCGTCGCGCGCCGCGGCGGACCGACGCACGGCGCCCGGGACCCCGCGGAGGATGCGGGTTCCCGGGCGCCGGATGTCGGTCACCGCCGTGGGGCGTGGCGTCGGGTCAGCTCGCGCTGCCGGCGACCCACTGGGACCAGGACATGTTCCAGCCGTTGAGGCCGTTGTCCGGCTTGATGGTCTGGTCCGGGGAGTTGACCACCTTGACGACGTCGCCGATCTGCGACTGGTTGAAGAACCACGCGCCGTCGGTGGACGGGTCGCCCGCGCCCTTGACGTCCGGCAGGCCGATGCAGCCGTGGCTGGTGTTGGCCTTGCCGAAGATGCCCTTGCCCCAGTAGTTGCCGTGGATGAAGGTGCCGGAGTTCGACAGCCGCATGGCGTGCGGGACGTCGGGGATGTCGTACTCGCCCTTGCCGTCGTTGTTGGTGAAGCCGACGGTCGAGCCGTCCATGCGGGTCTGCTTGAACTTCTCGGAGATGACCATCTGGCCGTTGTAGGTCGGGTGGTCGTCGCTGCCCGAGGAGATCGGGATGGTCTTGATCGTCCGGCCGTCGCGCACCACGGTCATCAGGTGGGTCTTGGTGTCGACGGTGCTGACCTGGGAGTGGCCGACGGTGAAGTGGACGGTCTTGTTCTGTATGCCCTTCACGCCCGGCGACGCCTCGACGCCGTCCAGGGCGAGCTTCAGGGTGACCTGGGAGTTCGGCTTCCAGTAGTCCTTGGGCCGGAAGTCCAGCCGCTTGTTGCCGAACCAGTGGCCGACGACCTGCTGGTTGCTGCTGGACGCGACCGAGATCGCGGACTGGACGGCCTGGCGGTTCTTGACCGGCTTGTCGAAGTTGATCGACACCGGCATGCCGACGCCGACCGTCGAGCCGTCCTCGGGAGTGAAGTTCCCGAGGAAGCTGTTGGTCGGGGAGACCGTGGTGAAGGTGGAGTTCTCCACGGCGGTGCGGCCCTGGGCGTCCACCCCGTGCGCGGTGATCTTGTAGGTGGTCGCGCGGGACAGCGCCTGCCGAGGCTTCCAGGAGGTGCCGTCGGCGGAGAGGGTGCCCGCGACGGTCTTCTGCTGGGACTGCTGGCCTTGGTGCGCGACGACCGTGGTCAGGGTGACGTCGGTGAGCTTGCCGCCGCTGGCGGTCACCTTGACGCCGTTGAGGCCGGCGTCCGTCGAGCCGTCCCTCGGCGTGATGGTGATCTTCGCCTGCGAGGCGTCCTGCGCTGCCGCCTCGTCCACCTGCTGGGTGCTCTCGTGTTGGGTGTGCCCGGAGCCGTCCTGCCGCCCCGCGTTCGCACCGCCGCCGTGACCGGTGGCGTTGCTGGCACCACACGCAGCGACCGTGAGCACTCCCCCGAGCAGCGCGGCACTGGCTATGAGGCCCTTGCGGCGCTTGCGGTCCGTCATCACACGCTTCTCCATTGCTACCGATGTCGCGAAAAATCCCCGAGCGAGCCGCCGAATGAACGCAGGCATATCTGGACGCAGGCATTCCGGCCGACTCCATTGGAACGCCTTATCCCTTTCATCCGCTTCATTCCTGGCAAAATTGTGGGGAAGGACACGCAATGGCACTAAAACGCCCATCGCCCAAATAATGGCGCAGATCACGCATATGACTGCGCAGTGCCGCCGGCCGTGCGGCGCGCGTGAGGAGGGGTGACGGACGGCGCGCGGGGCGCGACGCGCGGTGCGGTCCACCGGTCGGCGCGGCGCCGGCCCCCGCGGCCCCGCCGGCGCCGCGATCGAGCGGTGGACGCGCCCCCCGTGCGACACGTCGACCCCCGTGCGACGAGGCGTCGCACGGGGGTCGCGGTGGGTGGCCGGCGGGGGCGCGGCGGCGGGGTGGGGCGGCGGATCCGCGGTCAGCCCTCCTCGTCCGTGTCGTCCGCGAGGTCCCACTCGGCGGCGTCCCACTCGGCGTCCGGGTCGTAGTCGGTCATCTCCTCGCTGCTCCAGGACGCCTGGGCGAGTTCGGTGCCGGGGACCTCGTTGACCAGGTCGAAGGGGTCGATGAGGTGGGCCAGCGCCTCCGCTGGATCGTCTCTGACCGTCTCCAGGGACTGCCTGCGCTCGTCGTCGGGGAGCGCGGGATCGGCGTTGATCCGGCCGACGGCGGCGCCGGTCAGCTCGGCGGCGTCGGTGACCTCCATGACCAGTTCGACGTGAAGCCGTACAAAGCGTGATGTCTCGCCATTGCTCATGAACGGAGGGTAAGCACCAGCGGGTCCCGACTACCGCACGACCCGCGGCGGTCACTAACATCTGCGATCAACGGCCAATTCGCCGAACCCACAAGGGGGATTGCTTTCGTGACCGCACGACGACCGCTGCTGACCGCTGCAGCCGCGGGATCGCTGCTGTTCGCCCTGTGGTTCGTGCCGTCCGCGAATGCGATCGTGGGGGACGGCGGAGCCCCGCATTCCGACCTTCGGACGGATTCCGCACCGGCAGTTCCGGGGCGCGCGAAGGTTGCGGACGCGGCGGGCACCGAGCGTCACACCGGCGAGCGGTCCGTGAAGGAGAGCGCCGGCGAGCGGCAGTCCGGCAGTGGTTCCACCACGACCCGGCCGGGCGGCGCGCCGGCCGAGAGTGCCGGCCCGGCCCGCTACCTCGCCGACACCGGCAGCCCGAACACCGCGCCGTACGCGGTCGGCGGTGCGGCCTGCCTGGCGCTCGGCGCCGCCCTGGTCGGCTACTCCGTGCACCGCACCCGCGACGAATCCGCCTGAGCCCGGGGGCGTTCCGTCACCGGCCGGACCGGGGCGGGCGCGGACGGGCGCCGGCAGCCCCGGTGCGGGCCGCCGGCGCGGATTGACGTCGCGTCAGGCCAGTTCGCCGGTGACCGACTCCGCCGCCGTCACCAGCTCGCCGTCCCGGACGAAGGCGTACGCCGCCTCCAGGTCCGGCGCCAGGAAACGGTCCTCGCCCGGGCCCTGGACGCCCGCGGCGCGCAGGGCGTCCAGCACCGCGCGGGTCGCCGGGGCGGGCGTCAGCCCCTCGCGCAGCTCGACGGCGCGGGTCGCGGCGTAGAGCTCGACGGCGATGACCCGGGTGAGGTTGTCCACCGCGGTGCGCAGCTTGCGCGCCGCCGACCACCCCATCGAGACGTGGTCCTCCTGCATGGCGGAGGACGGGATGGAGTCCACCGACGCCGGGGCGGCCAGCCGCTTCAACTCGCTGACCAGCGCGGCCTGGGTGTACTGGGCGATCATCAGGCCCGAGTCGACGCCCGGGTCCCCGGCGAGGAAGGCGGGCAGCCCGTGCGAGCGGTTCTTGTCCAGGAGGCGGTCGGTGCGGCGCTCGGCGATCGAGGCCAGGTCGGCCGCGGCGATGGCCAGGAAGTCCAGGACGTAGGCGACCGGTGCGCCGTGGAAGTTGCCGTTGGACTCCACCCGGCCGTCGGACAGCACGACGGGGTTGTCGACGGCGGCGGCCAGCTCCCGGTCGGCGACCAGGCGGGCGTGCGCGAGGGTGTCCCGGCCGGCGCCGGCGACCTGCGGGGCGCAGCGGATGGAGTAGGCGTCCTGCACGCGCGGGGCGTCGTCCTGGTGGTGGCCGGTGAGGTCGGAACCGTCCAGGAACGCCAGCATGTTGGCGGCCGAGGCGGCCTGGCCCGGGTGCGGCCGGATGGCGTGCAGCTCGGGCGCGAGGACCTTGTCGGTGCCGAGCAGCGCCTCCATGGAGAGCGCGGCGGTGACATCCGCCGAGGTGAACAGCCGGGCCAGGTCGGCGCAGGCCATCACCAGCATGCCGAGCATGCCGTCGGTGCCGTTGAGGAGCGCCAGCCCCTCCTTCTCGCGCAGTTCGACGGGCTCGATGCCGTGCGCGGCCAGCAGCTCGCCGGACGGTCGGACGACGCCGTCCGGGCCCGCCGCCTCGCCCTCGCCCATCAGCGTCAGCGCGCAGTGCGAGAGCGGGGCCAGGTCGCCGGAGCAGCCGAGCGAGCCGTACTCGTGGACGACCGGGGTGATGCCGGCGTTCAGGAGCGCGGCCATGGTCTCGACGACCACCGGGCGGACGCCGGTGTGCCCCGAGGCGAGGGTCTTCAGCCGCAGGAACATCAGGGCGCGGACCACCTCGCGCTCGACGGCCGGCCCCATGCCGGCCGCGTGCGAGCGCACGATGTTGCGCTGGAGCTGGGCGCGCAGCTCGGGGCTGATGTGGCGTACGGCGAGGGCGCCGAAGCCGGTGGAGACGCCGTAGACCGGGTCCGGCTTGGCGGCGAGCTCGTCGATGAAGGCGCGGGAGGTGGCGACGGCGGAGCGGGCCTCCTCGGACAGCTCGATCCGGGCCGCGCCGCGGGCCACCGCGATGACGTCCTGTGCGGTGGTGCCGGACGTCCCCAGCACCACAGTGTGCATATCCATATTCAGGCACCCTAGAGACTGAATCGCCGGATGTCACCACCGGATTTCGGGATCACCCCTTACCGATCATCGCCCGACACCACCGCCGCCTCTCGCCCGGGTCGCCCGCACCCCGCGCCCCGCCTCCCCGCTCACCTGCGGAACCTCCGCCGCTCCGGCCCCGGCGACGGCTCGGGCGCGTCCGCCAGCCGCACGACCGGATCGTCCGCGCCGCCGTGCCGCCCGGCCACCACGGGACCGCCGGACCTGGCCGCCTTGGCGCGGTACTGGGCCGCGTCCGCCAGCCGGAACAGCCGCCGGGCGCTCGGCACCGCGCCGATCGGATCGCCGGTCGAGGCGACCCCCACGGCCACCCCCTCGCCGAGCTCCAACTCCGCGGCCCGGCCGCACAGCTCGCCGGCCACCTTGACCACCTCGTCGGAGTCCGGGCCGACCGCCAACAGGCAGAACTCGTCCCCGCCCAGCCGCGCCGCGAGGGTCCCCGGCACCATCGCGCCGCACAGCGACAGCACCGAGCCGAAGCGCTCCAGCAACCGGTCGCCGACCGCGTGCCCCCGCGAGTCGTTCACCTGCTTCAGCCCGTTCAGATCGCACACCACCAGGCTGACCACCACCCCGTCGGCGCGGTGCTGCTCCAACGCCTCGTCCAGCCGCATGTCCACCGCCCGGCGGTTGGCCAGACCGGTCAACGCATCGGTGAACGCCAGCCGGCGGGCCTCCGCCAGCCGCTCGGTCTGGGCGATCCCCGCGGCCGTGACCGCGGCCAGCACGGTCGCGAAATCGGCGTCCGCCCGCCCGAACACCGGCTCCCCCGGCCGCCGCGCCACGTACAACTCGCCCCAGGCCCGACCGTGCAGCACCAGCGGCGCCACCACGCAGCAGCCCCGGCCCCGCCGGCGCAGCGCGGCCATCCGCCCCGGACTGCCGGGCGGCACCAGCGAACCGTCGTCGGCGTCGCCGCCGCCCGGCTCCCCCGCGGCCACCTCCACCCAGGCGCTCGGCTCCCCGCCGCCGGCCCACTGCTCGTGCAGGAATCCGACGATCTCCGCGAACGCGTGCACCGGATACGTCTCGTCCTCCGGGAACTCCCGCTCCCCCGGGGCGAGTTCGCCGACGTTGACCAGCACCCGCAGCCGTCCCCGCTCGCGCTCCCACTTGCAGATCGCCGCGAAGGAGCCGCCCAGCGCCTGCCGTGCCCGCTGGGCCGCGGCCCGGGCGGAGTCGCGCAGTGCCGGCGCGGCGGCCATCGCCTGCGCCAGCTCCACCACGGCCCGCAGCCTCGCGTCACCCTCGCCCGTCACCGGATCCTCACATTCCGTAGCCGTGCGCACGCTCTGTATTACAGCGTAGGAATGATTGACCCGAACCGCCCCTTCCGCTGGTCAACGACCCTCGGAAGGGGCGGACCAGGCGGTCACTCCCCCGGCCAGTCGGGGTCCCGCTTCTCGTTGAAGGCCGCGACGCCCTCGGCCCGGTCCCCGGAGAACGCCACGCTCCGCCACGCACCGTCCTCCAGGTCCAGTCCGGCCCGCAGGTCCAGTCCCTGCCCGAGCCGCAGGGCGCGCTTGGCCGCGCGCAGTCCGACCGGCGAATTGCGGGCGATCGCGGCGGCCAGCGCCAGCGCCTCCGCCCGGTCCTGCCCGTCCGCCACGACCCGGTCCACCAGGCCCAGCTCGCCCGCCTCCGCCGCCGGCACCCGACGCGCGGTGAACACCAACTCGGCGGCGCGCGCCGCCCCCACCCGGCGCGGCAGCAGCTGCGTCCCGCCCCCGCCGGGGATGACGCCCACCGACACCTCCGGCAGGCCGACCACCGCGGTCCCGTCCGCGACGATCAGATCGCAGGCCAGCGCCAACTCGTAGCCACCGCCGAGCGCGAACCCGTGCACCGCGGCCACGGTCGGCACCGGCAGCTCCAACACCCCGGTGTACGCGGCCCGGGTGCGCGGGCGTTGCCGCATCAGGTCCGCGTCCGTGAAGGAGTTGCGCTCCTTGAGGTCGGCGCCCACGCAGAACGCCCGCTCATGGGTGGAGGTGAGCACCACGGCCCGCACCGACCGGTCGGCGGCGAGCGCGGCGCACGCCTCCGTCAGTGCGTCGGCCATCGCCGTCGACACGGCGTTCATCGCCTTCGGCCGGTCCAGGACCAACTCCGCCACGAAGCCGTGGCGCGCCACGCCCACCCATTCCTGTGCACCGAACCGCTGCATGCCGCCCTCCCGATCACCGGTTAACGCTCGTTGACCTGACGACGAGGATCATGTCAGCTCACGGCCGGTTCCGGCAGGGCCGCCGCCCTTAGGGCGCTTCGGTCACCCGCGCCGGGTCAGCATCCACGGCTCGACGACGCCGAGCCCGCGGACCGGCCGCTGCCACATCGGCTGCAAGGCGAAGCGGTACGGGGGCGGCGGGCTGCCGGTGCCCTCCTGGGCCGCCTTCTCCGCGGCCGCGGCGTCCGCCTCGGAGACCGGGGCGTCGCCGGTGCGCCCCAGCTCCACCGCGAACGCCTCGTCCACCAGCACGGTGTCCTTCGGCGCTATCGAGGTCAGCCGGCTCGCCAGATTGACGGTCGTGCCGAAGACGTCGCCCATCCTGGTCGTGACCGTGCCGAACGCGATGCCCACCCGCAGCTCGGGCATCGTCTCGTCGTGGCCCATGGTCTCGATGAGGCGCAGCCCGATCTCGGCGGCGACGCCCGCGTCGTCCGCCGCGAAGAGCACTTCGTCGCCCAGGGTCTTGATGAGCCGGCCCCCGTGCGCGGCGACCAGATCGGCGGCGGTGGTCTCGAACGCCTCGACCAGCTCGCCCAGTTCCTCCTCCTCCAGCCGCCGCGTCAGTCGGGTGAACCCGACCAGGTCGGCGAAGCCGACGGACAGCCGCCGGTCCACCATCTCCGCGTCGTCCTGCGCCTGGACCACCCGCCCGGTGGCCGCGGCCAGCTGCCGCCGCCACACGTAGACCAGGAACTCCTCCAGCTCCGGGAGCAGCAGCTCGACCAGCGGGTAGGTGATCTCGGTACGGGTCAGGCCGGAGTCCTGGGGCTCGGTCAGCCCCTCCAGGAAGGAGTCGATCTGCCAGTCGGCGAGGCGGGCCGTGGTCTGGCCGGTGGACCGGGCGACCTGCACCGCCATCGCCTCGCTCAGCAGCCCCGCCTCGACGAGGCCGGCGAGCCGCCGCAGGGCCAGCACGTCGGCCTCGGTGAGGGCCTTGACCTGGCCGATGTCCGCGAAGCCCATGGCCCGCCAGAAGCGGGCGGCGAGGTCCATCGAGACGCCGGCGCTGCGGGCCGCCTGGAACGGCGTGTAGCGGCGCTCGGCGCCGAGGATGAGCTGTTCGAGCTTGACGGCGATGTTGTTCTCGCCGTTGTTCCCGCCGTTCTCGCCGTCGTCGCCGTTCTCGCCGTCGTCGCCGTTCCCGCCGTCTTCGCCGTTCTCGTCGCCGTTGCCGACGGGGGCCGCTTCGGGGCCGTCCTCGCTCCGTGCGGGGTCGCCCGCGGGGTCGCCCGCCGACGCCTCACCCACCGCCTCGCCCTCGGCGTCCGCGCCGCGCGGGGTGGCCCCCGACTCGTCGGCGGTCACCGACCGCTCCCTGTCCGTTCCCTGCGCACGGCCCTTCCGATCTCGCTGCTCGCCCATGATCCGCTCCCTGCCGACGGACCGCCCCAACGATACGGCAGGTGTGCTCTGCCTCACGTCGTCGCGGCGTCGGGGTCGTGGACCTGCGTCCGGCCGGTGGGGCCGGGTCGCGGTGCGGGTGGCCTCGCCCGTCGTCCGGCGCGCGGGGGCCGCGGGGGCCGGGCCCGACGGCGCGGCACCGCACCGGCGGGCCCCGTCGGCGGGCCGTCCCCTTGCTACGCGTAGCCGTCCCCCGTCGACGGGCGGAGGTGGACGATGTCGCCGGCGCCCACGGGCTGTTGGACGCCGTCGGCGGTGGCGAGCACCAGGCGGCCGTCGGCGTCGAGCGCGACCGCTTCGCCCTCGACGGACCGCCCGCCCGGGAGTTCCGCCCGTACGTGCCGGCCCAGCGTGGCGCAGCCCGCCACGTACGCGGCCTGGAGGTCGCAGGCGCCCGGGTCGCCGTCGGCCGCCTGCCACTCGCCGTACCAGTGCTCCAGCGAGCGGAGCACCGCCCGCAGCAGGGGGTCCCGGTCGGTGTGGGGGGCGCCGGCGAGGGCGAGGGAGCCGGCGGTGGCGACGGGGAGTTCCTCGGCGGTGAGGGAGACGTTGAGGCCGATGCCGATGACGACGCCGTCGCCGGCGCGTTCGGCGAGGATGCCGCCCGTCTTGCGCTCCGCGCCGTCCACCGTGACCAGCAGGTCGTTGGGCCACTTGAGTGCGGTGTCGACGCCGGCGGTGCGGGCGATCGCGGTGGCCGTGGCCACGCCGGCGAGGAGCGGCAGCCAGCCCCAGCGGGCGGGCGGCACGGTCGGCGTGAGGTAGACGGAGACGAAGAGGCCGGAGCGGGGCGGCGCCGACCAGCGGCGGTCCAGGCGCCCGCGGGCCGCCGACTGCTCCTCGGCGACGAGGACGGTGCCCTCGCGCAGGTCGCCGGCGGCCGCACGCTCGGCGAGGTCGGTGTTGGTGGAGCCGGTGGCGGGAACGACGTCCAGCGCGGACCAGAGCGCGTCGGGTCGGACGAGGGCCCGACCCAGTGCGGTGGCGTTCAGCGGCGGGCGGCTCAGATCACTCCAGCGACCGGCGTCTTTGTCCCGGTTTTCCGGTGGTTGAGGCGTCATGGTCCCAGCCTAGGTGTGGTCAACGACGCAGTGCCGCAGAGCAGTCCCGCCGATACGCTACGAATCGGTAGCCACACCCGTACCTCCCCCCGTACGAGTGCCAGTCCAGGACGAGCAGGAGCCGCATCCCGATGTCCGAACCGGAAGCAAACATCCACACCACCGCGGGCAAATTGGCGGATCTGCAACGGCGGGTCGAGGAAGCCACTCACGCCGGCTCCGCCCGTGCGGTGGAAAAGCAGCACGCCAAAGGGAAGTTGACGGCGCGTGAGCGCATCGATCTCCTTCTGGACGAGGGCTCGTTCGTCGAGCTCGACGAGTTCGCCCGGCACCGGTCGACGAATTTCGGGATCGAGCAGAACCGGCCGTACGGCGATGGCGTCGTCACCGGCTACGGCACGGTCGACGGCCGTCCGGTGTGCGTGTATTCGCAGGACTTCACGATCTTCGGCGGATCGCTCGGCGAGGTCTACGGCGAGAAGATCGTCAAGGTGATGGACTTCGCGCTGAAGAACGGCTGCCCGGTCATCGGGATCAATGACGGCGGCGGTGCCCGCATTCAGGAGGGCGTGGCCGCCCTCGGACTGTTCGCGGAGATTTTCCGCCGCAATGTGCACGCGTCGGGCGTGGTGCCGCAGATTTCCCTGATCGTGGGTCCGTGTGCGGGTGGCGCGGTGTATTCGCCGGCCATCACGGATTTCACGGTGATGGTGGACCAGACCTCGCACATGTTCATCACCGGGCCGGACGTCATCAAGACGGTGACGGGGGAGGACGTCGGCTTCGAGGAGCTGGGCGGGGCCCGTACGCACAACACCACCTCGGGCGTGGCGCACCACATGGCGGGCGACGAGAAGGACGCCATCGAGTACGTCAAGGGGCTGCTGTCGTACCTGCCGTCCAACAACCTCTCGGACCCGCCGGCCTTCCCGGAGGAGGCGGACCTGGCGGTCTCCGAGGCGGACCGCGAGCTGGACACGCTGATCCCGGACTCGGCGAACCAGCCGTACGACATGCACACGGCGATCGAGCACGTGCTGGACGACGGCGAATTCCTGGAGACCCAGGCGCTGTTCGCGCCGAACATCCTCACCGGTTTCGGGCGGGTCGAGGGCCATGCGGTCGGCGTGGTGGCCAACCAGCCGATGCAGTTCGCGGGGTGCCTGGACATCAACGCGAGCGAGAAGGCCGCGCGGTTCGTGCGCACCTGCGACGCGTTCAACGTCCCGGTGCTGACGTTCGTGGACGTCCCGGGCTTCCTGCCGGGGACGGACCAGGAGTACGACGGGATCATCCGGCGCGGCGCCAAGCTGATCTACGCCTATGCGGAGGCGACGGTCCCGCTGATCACGGTGATCACGCGGAAGGCGTTCGGCGGCGCGTACGACGTCATGGGCTCCAAGCACCTGGGCGCGGACCTGAACCTCGCCTGGCCGACCGCGCAGATCGCGGTGATGGGCGCGCAGGGCGCGGTGAACATCCTGCACCGCCGCACGCTGGCCGCGATCGAGGACCCGGCCCGGCAGGACGCCCGGCGCCAGGAGCTGATCCAGGAGTACGAGGACGCCCTGCTGAATCCTTACGTCGCGGCCGAGCGGGGCTACGTCGACGCGGTGATCATGCCCTCCGAGACCCGGCGGCACATCGTCCGCGGGTTGCGCACGCTGCGCAACAAGCGCGAGGCACTGCCGCCGAAGAAGCACGGCAACATCCCGCTGTAGTCCCCGCCCGAGGAGGTCGGTTGACGATGATCAAGGTCGTACGGGGCAATCCCACGCCCGAGGAGTTGGCCGCCGCACTGGCGGTGGTGCAGGCCCGCGCGGCGGCGGTGGCCGCCGGTGGCGCCGCCGAGGAGGGCGGGGCGCGCAGCGAGTGGTCGGATCCGGCGGCGACGGTGCCGGCCCGGTCCCACCTGCCCCATCCGGGACCGCGGGCCTGGCGGACCAGCTTCTGGCCGCGATGACCTGGCCGAACGCGGTCGGTGCAGGCTGCACTGACTAGTCCTTCGCGGTACGGCGCCTGAGTACGCGTACTCAGGCGCCGTCGTCGTGGGGGGCGGGAGGATCGAGGTCATGCTGTGGTCCGATCCGCCCGACGAACCGCCCGAGGAGCTGCGCGAAGTGCAGCAGAAGCTCCGTCGGATGGGCTACGTGCTGGCCACGGCGATCATGGTGGGGACGCTGGTGCTCCTGGTGCGGTGACGGCACCCGTGGACCGCCCCGTTCCGCGGACCGGGCCGCAGGCGGCAAGCGGCAAGCGCACCGAACACCCCACTGGCCACAACAGCCTCATCGCCCCCTGCAACCGCAGAGCTCGAAAATGCATCTTTCTCTCTCGACAGTGCAATTCGGGCATGCGGCCGCGTGGTGACCTGCTGGCCGCCACCCGGGCCGGAGGGGAGACCATGAACAGGCCGCTCAGACACATAGCCGTCTTCTGCGGGGCGTTGGTGCTGGCCCTGCTGGTCCGGGCGACCTGGGTGCAGTTCGTACAGGCCGACCGGCTCGCCAACGACGACAACAACCGGCGGGTCAAGATCGAGGCGTACTCGTACCCGCTCGGCAACATCATCGTGAACGGCAAGCCCATCACCGGGTCGACCCAGACCAGCGGCGACTTCAAGTACAAGCGCACCTACACCGACGGCGCGATGTACGCCCCGGTCACCGGCTACGCCCGGCAGGCCGCGGGCGAGACCATGCTGGAGGGCGTCTACCGCAAGGTGCTCAACGGCAAGGACGACCGGCTGTTCTTCAACCGGGCGCGGGGCATGCTGACCGGCGAGAAGCCGCGCGGCGGCGACGTCCTGACGACCATCAGCGAGAAGGCGCAGAAGGCCGCGTACAAGGGGCTGACCGACCTGCACGCCAACGGCGCGGTGGTCGCCCTCGACCCGCGGTCCGGCAAGATCCTGGCGATGGCCAGCACGCCGTCGTACGACCCGTCGACCTTCGCGGGGCTGTCGGACGCGGAGGGCAAGAAGTACCTCGCGCTCGAAGCCGACAAGGGCAAGCCGATGAACAACCGGGCGCTGCGCGAGATCTACCCGCCGGGGTCCACCTTCAAGGTGCTCACCGCGGCCGCGGCGCTGGAGCACGGCACGGTCGGCGACATCAACGCCTCCTCCGGCGCCCCGGCCCCGTACACGCTCCCGCAGACCCGCACCCAGGTCGGCAACGACGTCGCGGGGGCGCCGTGCGACAAGGCGTCGCTGAAGACCGGCATGCAGTGGTCCTGCAACAACGTCTTCCTGGACGCCGCGCACAAGCTCGGCACGGACAAGATGCGCGAGACCGCGGAGAAATTCGGCTTCAACGCCGAGCAGTTCATTCCGGTGCGTTCCGCGGTGAGCGGTTATCCGAGCAAGCTGGACCAGCCGCAGACCGCACTGACCGGCATGGGGCAGGGCAGCGTGACCAGCACGCCGTTGCAGATGGCGATGGTCGCCGCCGGAATCGCCAACAACGGCAAGGTGATGAAGCCGTACCTGGTCGAGGAGCTGCGCGGTCCGGACCTTTCCACGATCGAGAAGTTCGACCCGGCGCCGCTGAATCCGAAGGAGCCGCAGGCGGTTTCCCAGGACACCGCACAGAAGGTGCAGGAAATGATGGAGTACACCGTTTCGGACGGCACCGCCTCGAAGGCGAAGATCGACGGCGTGACGGTCGGCGGCAAGACCGGCACGGCCCAGCACGGTGCGAATGTGAACGACGAGCGGCCGTACGCCTGGTTCGTCTCCTACGCGAAGCTGCCCGACGGGAGTTCGCCGGTGGCGGTGGCGGTCTTCGTCGACCCGAAGGACATGGACATCCCGCGTTCGGAGATCGCCGGCGGAAAGCTGGGCGGGCCGATCGCGAAGTCGGTGATGCAGGCCGTGCTGAACCAGTAGGCAATTCCGGGACGCGGAATGCGGCGGGCCGGGCGGCCGGGACATAGGGGGAAATGCTCTCCCTTGAGCACCGGGGCCCGGCCCGTTTCCTGTGGGCTTCCTGTGCTGCCGGCTGTGCGTTTCCTGTGACCGTCGGCGATGTTTATGGAGGATTTACCGTAGCCGCCCCTACCGTCGCCTAATGGCCACCATTAAAAAGCTTCCGGGACGGCGGTCGGTGCGCCGGCTCGTCGTCGCGGCCACCGGTCTCGGTGTCCTCGCCACCGGCGCCGTCGGCTGCTCCGCGCGCCCCGCCCCAGACGCCGCGGGCAGCGGGTCGCGCAGCGCCGCCCGGGCCGCCGCCACCGCCCCCGTCCCCCGGTCGATGGGACTGCGGGACGCCCCCAACGCCCGCGACCTGGGCGGCTACCGGACCGCCGACGGCCACGAGGTCCGCCACGGCGTCGTCTACCGCGCCGACGCGCTGAACCACCTCACCCCCGCCGAGCAGCGCACCCTCACCGAGGACGGCGTCACCGAAGACCTCGACTTCCGCTCGCCGGCCGAGGTGGCGACCGCCCGGGACGCGCTGCCGACCGGGGTCCACCGCACCGCCCTGCCCGTCTACGACCCCAAGGCCGACCTGTCCCGCACCATGGCCACGCTCCTCGCGGGCGGCCCGGCGGCGCAGCAGCGGGCGCTCGGCGCCGGCAAGGCGGTGCAGATGATGGACGCGTACTACGCCTGGCTGGTGAGCGACCCGGCGGCCGGCAAGGCGTTCGGGGCGGCGGCCCGGGCGATCGCCGACGGCCGGACGCCGGTGCTCTACCACTGCACCCAGGGCAAGGACCGCACCGGCTGGATGAGCGCCGTCCTGCTGACCGCCGCGGGCGTGCCGCGGACCACCGTCGACCAGGACTACCTGGCGTCCAACCACTACCTCCAGGCCGCCAACGACCGTCAGGTGGCGCAGCTCCAGGCGGCCGGCAAGCTCAAGGACCCGGCGCTGCTGGAGCCGGTGCTGGGGGTGCGGGAGAGCTATCTGGACGCGGCGTTCAACGAGGTCAAGGCCAAGTACGGCTCGTTCGACGGCTATCTGGGCAAGGGGCTCGGACTGGACCGGGCCACCGAACGCAAGCTGCGGCAACGCCTGATCGCCGCCTGAGGAGGGCAAGCGCCGATGTCCCCGAAGCTGCATGCCCTGGTGATGGCCGCGCTGAGCGCGGTGCTGATCCTCGTCGCCCTGCTGGCGTGGCGGCCGCTCGTCCGCCACCGCGGTTGGCCGCGCGTCCCCACCCTGCTGTTCCTCGTGACCTACGGCCTGTGCGTCGGGATCACCCTCCCCGACCAGCTCGCACCGGGCGTCCTGGGGCGGCTGCACGCGTGCGTCGTGGAGGGCGGGGCGGGGGCGCGCACGCTGGGTGCGGGCGCCGGGCACCAACTGGTCAACGTCCTGCTGTGGATCCCGCCGGCGCTCTGCGGGGTGCTGGCGACCCGGCGGGCCCTGCTGGTACCGCTCGGCATCTCCGCCACCTGGGCCGCCGTCGAACTCCTCCAGACCCTCGACCCGGTGCGCGACTGCCAGCCCGCCGACTGGGCGCACAACACCCTGGGGGCCGCACTGGGCGCCCTCGTGGGGTGGCTGGTGCTGCGGGCCGGGCGGCGCCGGGCCCCGGCGCTCTGAGCGCCGCCGGCTCCGTACGATGGCGGGCATGACCGAAGCTGCCCGCCCCCGCCGTCTCGTCCTCGCCTCCCAGTCCCCGGCCCGGCTCGGCCTGCTCCGACAGGCCGGGTTGGCGCCCGAGGTCGTGGTCAGCGGGGTCGACGAGGACGCGCTGACCGCCGCCACCCCCGAGGAGCTGGCCCGGGTGCTGGCCGAGGCGAAGGCCGCCGCGGTCGCGGCCCGGCCGGCGGCCGCCGGTGCGCTGGTCGTCGGCTGCGACTCGGTGCTGGAGCTGGACGGGCGGGCGCTGGGCAAGCCCGCGGACGCCGAGGACGCCACGGCCCGCTGGAAGTCCATGCGCGGCCGGTCCGGGGTCCTGCGCACCGGCCACTGCGTGATCGACACCGCGACCGGCCGGCAGGTCTCGGCCACCGCGTCCACCACGGTCCGCTTCGGCGAGCCCAGCGACGCCGAGGTCGCCGCGTACGTGGCCAGCGGTGAACCGCTGTACGTGGCGGGCGCGTTCACCCTCGACGGCCGCTCGGCGCCGTTCATCGACGGGATCGACGGCGACCCGGGCAACGTCATCGGCCTGTCGCTCCCGCTGTTCCGCCGCCTGCTGGCCGACCTGGGCGTCGCGATCACCGACCTGTGGACCTGAGCGGTCCGGATCCCGTCCACGACGGGCGTTTTCCGGCCAGCCGGTGAGGGGGACGCGTCGCCGGGGAACCGATGGTTCCCGAAGCGACCGACACCGCGAGGAGCGTTCCCCATGCCCAAGATCCTGATCATCGCCGGCGACGCCAGCGAGGACCTGGAGTTCTTCTACCCGTACCAGCGGCTGCTGGAGGAGGGGTACGAGGTCCACGTCGCGGCGCCGTCGCGCAAGAAGCTGCGGTTCGTCACGCACGACTTCGTCGAGGGCTACGACACCTACACCGAGTCGGCCGGCCACTCCTGGCCGGCCGACCTGGCGCTGTCCGAGGTCGACCCGGCCGCCTACGCGGCGCTGGTCCTCCCGGGCGGCCGGGCCCCCGAATACCTGCGGCACGACCCGCACTTCGGGCCGGTGGTGCGGCACTTCTTCGACGCGGACAAGCCGGTCGCGCACCTGTGCCACGCGGCCCTGGCCCTGGCCCCGCTGGGCGTGCTGAAGGGCCGCCGCACCTCGGCCTACCCGGCCTGCTCGCCGGAGGTGGAGCTGGGCGGCGGGGTCTTCGTGGACGGCGCGGCGGTGGTGGACGGCAAGGTCGTCTCGGCCCGCGCCTGGCCGGACCAGCCGGAGTGGATGCGGGCGTTCGTCGGCATCCTGCGCGCGCACGCGCCGGCGGACGGGCCCGCCGGGAGCTGACGGGCGGGCCGGTCCGGGGCGGCGCCCCGGGGGACGCGCCTGCCCCGGCCGGGCGTCAGGCGGGTGCGCCGCCCGCGGCCGGGTCCTCGACCGGTGCCGCCTGCGGGCGCGCCTCGCCGTAGGCCACCAGCGTCAGCACGAGCAGCGCCAGCACCACCATCGCGGCGGCGAACGCCGGCCAGCCGAGCAGTCCGACGGCGAGCGCCCCGAGGACGCCGTGCACCACCGCGCAGCAGATCAGCGCGATGCGCGCCAGGCGCCCGGGGCCGCGGTCCACGAGCGCGCCGCGCAGCAGCACCGCGGCGCAGCCGAGCAGGAAGAGGGCGAAGACCGCGCCGCCGGCCCAGGCGCCGGCGGACATGGCGCCCGGCCGCAGGCCGGCCAGGGACATCTGCTGCCGGTCGACCACGATGCTCAGGATCCAGTTGAGCAGCAGCATCCCGGCCGCTTCGAGGATCAGGACCACTGCCGCCGCCAGGGCCACCGGTCTGCGGGCCGCCACCACCACGCCCACCCCACTTCCACCGTCATGCGCCCTCGCCGCGCTGTCCGCGCCGCCGTGCGCCGTCGTCACGAGCCGTTACCAGGAGTACAGAAGGCATCACGCACGCTACTAATGGGTAACACTCACGGCAAGGGGTCTGCACCACCGCGCACGCCCTCCTTCCGCATGCCCCCACCCGGCGCGCTCACCCGAAAACTTTCACTCGCCCATTCGTAGGGACTCCACAAAGAATTGACGGTTCGCCGGGAGTCCGCAGTTCGAGACCTAGACCACACCGCGCCATGGACCAGCGCCCCGGAATCCGGCTCTACCCTGGGATTCCAACGGACTTTGCTCCCTCACCACCGCCGCGTGCACGCTCCGTGTGGGCAAGCTCACCCCAAAGAACGGGTCGGCACGCGGTGTCGCCAGTCCCTAAACTCGCTGCGTTCAGTGTGTTGCGGCGTAGCGCCCAGGAAGGACCCATCGTGCGCAAGGTGCTCATCGCCAACCGTGGCGAAATCGCTGTCCGCGTTGCCCGTGCATGCCGGGACGCCGGAATCGGGAGCGTAGCCGTCTACGCCGACCCGGACCGGGACGCCCTGCACGTGCGTGCCGCGGACGAGGCATTTGCCTTGGGCGGTGACACCCCTGCCACCAGCTACCTCGACTTCGCCAAGGTCCTCCAGGCCGCCGCCGATTCCGGTGCGGACGCGATCCACCCCGGCTACGGCTTCCTCTCCGAGAACGCCGAGTTCGCGCAGGCGGTGCTCGACGCCGGCCTGACCTGGATCGGCCCGCCGCCGCACGCCATCCGCGACCTCGGTGACAAGGTCGCCGCCCGGCACATCGCCCAGCGCGCCGGCGCCCCGCTGGTCGCCGGCACCTCGGACCCGGTCTCCGGTGCCGACGAGGTCGTCGCCTTCGCCAAGGAGCACGGGCTGCCCATCGCCATCAAGGCGGCGTTCGGCGGCGGCGGCCGCGGCCTGAAGGTCGCCCGCACCCTCGAAGAGATCCCCGAGCTCTACGAATCCGCGGTCCGCGAGGCGGTCGCCGCGTTCGGCCGCGGCGAGTGCTTCGTCGAGCGCTACCTCGACCGCCCGCGGCACGTCGAGACCCAGTGCCTGGCCGACAAGCACGGCAACGTGGTCGTCGTCTCCACCCGCGACTGCTCGCTCCAGCGCCGCCACCAGAAACTCGTCGAGGAGGCCCCCGCGCCGTTCCTGAGCGACGAGCAGAACGCCGAGCTGTACCGCGCCTCCAAGGCCATCCTCAAGGAGGCCGGCTACGAGGGCGCCGGCACCTGCGAGTTCCTCGTCGGCCAGGACGGCACCATCTCCTTCCTGGAGGTCAACACCCGCCTCCAGGTGGAGCACCCGGTCACCGAGGAGGTCACCGGACTGGACCTGGTCCGCGAGATGTTCCGGATCGCCGACGGCGAGGAGCTGGGCTACGACGACCCGGCGCTGCGCGGCCACTCCTTCGAGTTCCGGATCAACGGCGAGGACCCGGGCCGCAACTTCCTGCCCGCGCCCGGCACCGTCACCCGGTTCGACGCGCCGTCGGGCCCGGGCGTCCGCATGGACGCCGGCGTCGAGGCCGGCTCGGTCATCGGCCCCGCCTGGGACTCCCTGCTCGCCAAGCTGATCGTCACCGGCGCCACCCGCGAGCAGGCCCTCCAGCGGGCCGCCCGGGCGCTGAACGAGTTCCACGTGGACGGCATGGCCACCGCCCTCACCTTCCACCGCGTGGTCGTCAAGGACCCGGCGTTCGCCCCCGAACTCACCGGTTCCGCCGGGCCGTTCACGGTCCACACCCGCTGGATCGAGACCGAGTTCGTCAACGAGATCCCGCCGTTCGCCGCGCCCGGTGCGGAGGAGGCCGAGGCCGACACCCGCGAGACGGTGGTGGTCGAGGTCGGCGGCAAGCGGCTGGAGGTCTCGCTGCCGGCGTCGCTCGGCATGCCGCTGGCCCGCGCCGCGGTCGCCGGGGGCGCCAAGCCCAAGCGCAAGGCCACCAAGAAGAGCGGCAGCGCCGCCTCCGGTGACACCCTGGCCTCCCCGATGCAGGGCACCATCGTCAAGGTCGCCGTCGAGGAGGGCCAGCAGGTCGCCGAGGGCGAACTGGTCATCGTCCTGGAGGCGATGAAGATGGAGCAGCCGATCAACGCGCACCGCGCGGGCACCGTCAAGGGCCTGGCCGCCGAGGTGGGCTCGGCCCTCACCTCCGGCGCCGTGATCTGCGAGATCAAGGACTGAGCGGTCCCCGCACCGGCACAGGGGCGGGCTCCCGGTACCTCGGTACCAGGAGCCCGCCCCGCGCCGTTGTCGCCACCGTTGTCGCCGGCGCGGACGACGGCGGCTACGACTTCCCCACGACCTCCTCCGGGAAGACCAGCGTCCGGCTCATCCACTGGAGCGCGGCGGGCAGTTCGCGGCGCCAGGTGGCGAAGTTGTGGCTGCCGTGGTCGAGCACGATCGAGTCCGCCTTCATGGGCGGGCGGACCGCGGCCAGGAACGCCCGCGCCGCCGGGTAGTTCTTCTCCCCGCTGCGGCTGGTGCCGATCAGCACGTTGACGTCGGGCGACGGCAGGTGCGCCAGCCGCCACATCAGGTCGTGCTCCTCGCGGCGCTTGCCGCGGTCCTTGCCGTCGCCGAAGAGGTTGCCGGTGGTGGGGTCGTTGGAGACCTTGTAGTCGGGCGAGAGGGCGGCCGCCGCGGTGTAGGTGCCGGGGTGGCGCATGGCGAGCTGGAGGGCGCAGCTTCCCCCGGAGGAGTAGCCGAGCAGGCCCCAGGCGCCCGGGTCGTGCCCCACCCGGTAGTGCGACTTCAGGGCCTCGGGGACGTCCTGGGCGAAGAACGTCTCGGCCTGCGGGCCACCGGGGACGTCGACGCACTGGGTGTCCCGCGGCGGCGCGATGGTGGGGCGCAGCATCACGATGACGGTCGGCTGGAGCGTGCCGTCGCGGACCAGCTTCGCCGCGGTCTCCGGCATCCGCAGGTGCTGGCCCAGCAGGAATATCCCGCCCGGGTAGCCGCTGAGCGCGACGACGACCGGGAAGCGCTGGCGGGCGTACTGCTTCTGGAAGTACTGCGGCGGCAGGTAGACGTACGCCGGGTCCACCACCCGGGTCCGCTTGCCCACGATCCGGACCGTCTCGACCTTGCCGTTCTTCTCCGGCGGGCCCTTGGGCAGCCCGTGCACCTTGTCCAGCCCCTCGGGGCCGGAGGGCTGCACCAGGCCCTTGGTCGGGTCGCCGGCGGGCCCCGCGGCGCCCTCGTCGCCCCACTTGCCGACCGCGGCGGGGGCCCCGTCGTACAGGCCGAGCAGTTCGTGCCAGGAGGCGTAGAACTGGAAGTTGGTGTTCACCACCAGGCCGAGTGCGGCCACGACCGCCAACTGGGTCGCGGCGATCGCCCCGAGCCGCCCGAGCACCGCCCGCGGCCCGCGCCCGGCGAACCGCGGCCAGAGCCAGACGGTGAGCCCCACACAGGCCACGGAAAGGGCGATCATGGCGTACAACAGTGGCCGGCTGGTCAGTCCCATCGATGTTCCCCAGACTTCCTGGACGGCCCCCGGACGTCCCCGGAAGCCCTCTTTGCGCCTGGTTTGATGGCCCTTGGCAGGGTGACGTTGCCGCCTTCGCGAGGAGTTCGCCGGTCCGACGGACCCGGTACGCCGGAACATCACCGGCCGGCCGCCGGCCGTCCACGTGCGGCGTCGGCATCCGGCCGCGGGTCCTGGCCGACCGGGCCGGCCGGGCCGGCGACGATCCCGCCGGCCCCCGCCCACCGCGCCGGGACACCCGTCCGGCGGGCAATGGCATCCTGGAGCCACCGGCCGCAACCGGCCGGTGTGAGGAAGGACGGCGATGGCGACCGACACGGCAGGGCAGCGGCGGGTGGAGCGGGCCGCGGCGCACGCGGCCGGGGGGACGTCCGCGGTGCGTCCCATGCGGGCCGACGCCCGGCGGAACTACGAGCGGCTGCTGACCGAGGCGCGCACGGCGTTCACCGAGCACGGCACGGACACCTCGTTGGAGGACATCGCGCGCCGGGCCGGCGTCGGCATCGGCACGCTGTACCGGCACTTCCCCAACCGCACCGCCCTGATGGGCGCGGTCTTCCAGGGCGAGGTGCACGCCCTGGTCGGCTACGCGCGGGAGTTGGCCGACGCGCCGCAGCCATGCACCGCGCTGGTCGACTGGCTGCGCGCGCTGATCACGCACGCCAGCACCTACCGGGGCCTGTCCCGGGCGATGATGACCGCGTCGGCGGACGAGAGTTCGGGCATGGCGCGGTGCAGCGTGCCGCTGGGCGAGGCGGGCGCCGCGCTGCTGAGCCGGGCCCAGCAGGCCGGTGCGGTGCGCCGGGACGTCGTCATCGGCGACCTGCTCCAGCTCACCAACGGCATCGCGCTGGCCGCCGAGGAGTCCCCGGACGATCCGGAGCTGGCCGACCGGCTGCTGACGCTGACCCTACGCGGGCTGAAGGCGGGCGGCACGGGCCGGGAGGCCGGGGCGTAGCCCGCCGCCCGGCGGATCCGGGCGGGCCCCGGCGTCCCGGGCCGGACTCTCCGGCCCGCCCGACGCCCGCCGTCCCGCCGCGGCTCAGCGCCGTCGGGGCGCCAGATCCGCCACCCGGCCGTCCCCGAGCGCGCCCGCCGAGCGCAGCTGTGGCGCCCCGGGCGCGCCGCCCGGGTGGCTGCGCCGCTGGCCCGGCAGCGGCACGTCCCGCCGCGGGCCCCGGCGCTCCGGCGGGGCGGGCTCCATGCCCGGCTGGGCGGGTGCCTGGCCGGGGAGCGAGTTGCTGGCGACGGCGATCTGGACGCCCTGGTCGGCCAGTGCCTGCAATTCGGTGGCGGCCCGGTCGTCGTGGGCCGGCGGCTCGTCCGTCACCAGGCGGGTGATGACGTCCGTCGGCACGGTCTGGAACATGGTGTCGGAGCCGAGCTTGGTGTGGTCGGCGAGCACCACCACCTCCCCCGCCGCCTGCACGAGCGCCCGGTCGACGCTGGCGGAGAGCATGTTGGAGGTGGACAGGCCGCGCTCGGCGGTCAGGCCGCTGCCCGACAGGAAGGCGCGGGAGACCCGCAGTCCCTGGAGCGACTGCTCGGCACCGCTGCCGACCAGCGCGTAGTTGGAACCGCGCAGGGTTCCGCCGGTCATCACCACCTCGACGCGGTTGGCGTGGGCCAGTGCCTGGGCGACGAGCAGGGAGTTGGTGACGACGGTCAGGCCGGGGACCCGGGCGAGCCGGCGGGCCAGCTCCTGGGTGGTGGTCCCGGCGCCGACGACGATGGCCTCGCCCTCCTCGACGAAACCGGCGGCGAGGTCGGCGATCGCCGTCTTCTCCGCGGTGGCGAGGTGGGACTTCTGCGGGAAGCCGGACTCGCGGGTGAAACCTCCTGGTAGGACCGCCCCGCCGTGCCGGCGGTCGAGCAGTCCCTCTGCCTCCAGCGCCCGCACGTCGCGCCGTACGGTCACTTCGGAGGTCTGGACGACGCGGGCGAGCTCCCGGAGCGACACCGCTCCGTTAGCACGCACCATTTCTAGGATCAATTGGCGACGTTCTGCAGCGAACACGAAACTGACAGTAACGCCAACGACCGTCTGTTTTCAGCAGGTTGCACCAATTAACGGAAGTTGTTCACACGGCATCACTTCACGTGGTAAGCGGCATGCACATGCCCCGATCGCCGTCACCGTGCGTGCACAAATCCGCCCGCTGCCTGGTCAGTTGCACTCTTCGAGGAGAGGGTGACGCCCCATGGGGAGAGGCGTCCGGTCCCGACCGTGCAGGACCGTTTCACCCCAAGTGCCCATCGTGGGCACAAATATTCCATGGGCCCGCTTGCGGGGCGGGCGGTCAGTCGCCGGCCGCCTTGCGGGTGTGCAGCTGGCGGGCGACCTCGGCGATCGAGCCGGACAGCGACGGGTAGACGGTGAAGGCGCTGGCGATCTGCTCGACCGTCAGGTTGTTGTCGACCGCGATCGAGATCGGGTGGATCAGCTCGCTGGCCCGCGGCGAGACCACCACGCCGCCGACGACGATGCCGGTGCCGGGGCGGCAGAACAGCTTCACGAAGCCGTCGCGGATGCCCTGCATCTTGGCGCGCGGGTTGCGCAGCAGCGGGAGCTTGACCGCCCGGGCGTCGATCACGCCGTTGTCGACGTCGGCCTGGGAGTAGCCGACGGTGGCGATCTCGGGGTCGGTGAAGACGTTCGCGGAGACCGTCTTGAGGTTGAGCGGGGTGACCGCGTCGCCCAGGAAGTGGTACATCGCGATGCGGCCCTGCATGGCGGCGACCGACGCCAGCGCGAACACGCCGGTGCAGTCGCCGGCCGCGTAGACGCCGGGGGCGGTGGTGCGGGAGACCTTGTCGGTCCAGATGTGGCCGGAGTCCTTCAGCCGGACGCCGGCGCCCTCCAGGCCGATCCCCTCGGTGTTGGGGATGGAGCCGACCGCCATCAGGCAGTGCGTGCCGGAGATGGTGCGGCCGTCGGCGAGGGTGACCTCGACCCGGTCGCCCACCCGCTTGGCGGACTGCGCCCGCGAGCGCGCCATGACGTTCATCCCGCGGCGCCGGAAGACGTCCTCCAGCACGGCGGCGGCGTCCGGGTCCTCGCCCGGCAGCACCCGGTCGCGGGAGGAGACGAGGGTGACCCGGGAACCGAGCGCCTGGTAGGCACCGGCGAACTCGGCGCCGGTGACGCCGGAGCCGACCACGATGAGTTCCTCGGGCAGCTCGGTGAGGTCGTAGACCTGCGTCCAGTTCAAGATCCGCTCACCGTCCGGCTCGGCGTCCGGGATCTCGCGCGGGTGGGCGCCGGTGGCGACCAGTACGGCGTCGGCGATCAGGGCCTCGGTCGAGCCGTCGGCGGTGGTCACGGTGACCTTGCGGGAACCGTCCGGCGCCTGGCCCGGCTCCAGCCGGCCGCGGCCGCGCATCACCCGGCCGCCGGCACGGGTGACCGACGCGGTGATGTCGTGGGACTGGGCCAGCGCCAGCCGCTTGACCCGTCGGTTGACCTTGCCGAGGTCGACGCCGACCACCCGGGCGGGGCGCTCGCTGTAAGGGGTGTCGTCCTCGACGATGATGCCGAGTTCCTCGTAGGAGGAGTCGAAGGTCGTCATCACCTCGGCGGTGGCGATGAGGGTCTTCGACGGGACGCAGTCGGTCAACACCGACGCGCCGCCCAGACCGTCGCAATCGACGACGGTCACCTCCGCGCCGAGCGAAGCCCCCACCAGGGCAGCTTCGTATCCGCCGGGTCCACCACCGATGATCACGATCCGAGTCACGTACTCCATTCTCCCGCACGCCCGGCGACGGCTCTCCCCCGGGGGCGCGGATGGGGCCGGGTGGGCGCCGGGCCCGTGCTCTCGCCAGCCTGTTGTACGAATCTCCGGTACCACGAGCCCAACGGGGAACCTCCCGTACCCTCGGAAGCATGTCGCTCTACGCCGCGTACGCCGGCAACCTCGACGCGCGGCTGATGTCCCGCCGCGCACCGCACTCCCCGCTGCGCGGCACCGGCTGGTTGAACGGCTGGCGGCTCACCTTCGGCGGCGAGCAGATGGGATGGGAGGGCGCCCTGGCGACCGTCGTCGAGGACCCGGGCTCCCAGCTCTTCGTCGCGCTCTACGACATCGCCCCCATGGACGAGGAGTCCATGGACCGCTGGGAGGGCGTCGGCCTGGAGATCTACCGGCGGATGCGGGTGCGGGTGCACACCCTCGAAGGCGACGAGACCGCCTGGATCTACGTCCTCAACGGCTACGAGGGCGGTCTGCCCTCGGCCCGCTACCTGGGCGAGATCGCCGACGCGGCCGAATCGGCCGGCGCGCCGCACGACTACGTCATGGAGATCCGCAAGCGCCCCTGCTGACCGGTTCGCTCCCGCCCGGCCCGCCGCCGCGCCCCCGGCAATTCTTTGGCAGAAGCCACAAACCGACGCCCACAGGCCCGTGGGCAGCGACATCTACGCGCGTAGGGGATTACCGGCTACCCTCGTCCGCGTGAACGCATCTGTTACCCCCGACATCGACCCGAAGGGGGCCGCGGACGCCGCGGCCGCCCGCCTGCGCGAACTCACCGGTGCCGAGAGCCACGACGTGGCCCTGGTCATGGGCTCCGGCTGGGCCCCGGCCGCCGAGGCCCTGGGCGCGCCCGAGCACGAGTTCCCCGTCACCGAGCTGCCCGGCTTCCCGGCGCCGGCCGTCGCCGGCCACGGCGGCAAGATCCGCTCGTACCGGATCGGCGCGAAGCGCGCCCTGGTCTTCCTGGGCCGCACCCACTACTACGAGGGCCGCGGCGTCGCCTCGGTCTCGCACGGCGTGCGCACCGCCGTCGCCGCCGGCTGCAAGACCGTGGTCCTCACCAACGGCTGCGGCGGCCTGCGCGACGGCATGCGCCCCGGCCAGCCGGTGCTCATCAGCGACCACCTCAACCTCACCGCCACCTCCCCCATCGCCGGCGCCAACTTCGTCGACCTGACCGACCTGTACTCGCCGCGGCTGCGCGCGCTGTGCAAGGAGGTCGACGCGACCCTGGAGGAGGGCGTCTACGCCCAGCTCCCCGGCCCGCACTACGAGACCCCGGCCGAGATCCGGATGCTCCGCACCATGGGCGCCGACCTGGTCGGCATGTCCACCGTCCTGGAGGCGATCGCCGCCCGCGAGGCCGGCGCCGAGGTGCTGGGCCTCTCGCTGGTGACCAACCTCGCCGCCGGCATGACGGGCGAGCCGCTGAACCACGAGGAGGTGCTCCAGGCGGGCCGCGACTCCGCGATCGCGATGGGCACGCTGCTCGGCCAGGTCCTCAGCAAGATCTAGCCGGTACCGGCGCGCGGGCCGACCCAGGCCCGTCCCGGGCGGCAGGACCCCGCTGCCGGCGCGCACGGCGGACGGGACCGCGGACCCCACCGCGCCCCGCCGCCCGGCCGCCCGGCCGCGCGTCCCGTTAGGCATCCCCCACATCGCATCCACAGGCAGGAGCATCACGTGGCTACCGTTCCCGCGGAGCTGATCGGCCGGGCCCAGGCGTGGCTGGCCGAGGACCCCGACCCGGAGACCCGGGATGAGCTGGCCAAGCTCATCGAGTCGGACCAGCACGAGGAGCTGGCGGCGCGGTTCGCCGGCACCCTCCAGTTCGGCACCGCCGGTCTGCGCGGCGAGCTGGGCGCCGGCCCGATGCGGATGAACCGCGCGGTGGTCATCCGGGCCGCGGCCGGCCTCGCCGCGTACCTGAAGGACAGCGGGCAGGGGGACGGGCTGGTGGTCGTCGGCTACGACGCCCGCTACAAGAGCGCCGACTTCGCGCGGGACACCGCCGCGGTCATGGTCGGTGCCGGCCTGCGCGCCGCGGTCCTGCCCCGCCCGCTGCCGACGCCCGTCCTGGCCTTCGCCATCCGGCACCTGGGCGCGGTGGCCGGCATCGAGGTGACCGCCAGCCACAACCCGCCGCGGGACAACGGCTACAAGGTCTACCTGGGTGACGGCTCGCAGATCGTGCCGCCCGCGGACGGCCGGATCGCCGACCGGATCGCCGCGGTGCCGTCGCTGGCCGACGTGCCCCGCCCCGAGTCGGGCTGGGACGTCCTGGACGACGCGGTCCTGGCCGCCTACCTGGAGCGCACCGACGCGGTGCTGACCCCTGGTTCCGCGCGGGACGTGGGCGTCGTCTACACGCCGATGCACGGCGTCGGCCGGGACACCCTCGTCGCCGCCTTCGCGCGGGCCGGCTTCCCGGCCCCGACGGTCGTCGCCGAACAGGCCGAGCCGGACCCGGACTTCCCGACGGTGGCCTTCCCCAACCCGGAGGAGCCGGGCGCGATGGACCTCGCGTTCGCCACCGCCCGGGCCCAGGCCCCCGGCAGCGTCGACATCGTGATCGCCAACGACCCCGACGCGGACCGCTGCGCCGTCGCCGTCCCCGCCCCCGGCACCCCCGAGGGCTGGCGGATGCTCCGCGGCGACGAGGTCGGCGCGCTGCTCGCCGCGCACCTCGTCCGCAAGGGCGCCGCCGGGACGTTCACCACGACGATCGTCTCCTCGCAGCTGATGTCCCGCATCGCGGCCGGCGCCACGCTCCCCTACGAGGAGACGCTGACCGGCTTCAAGTGGCTGGCCCGGGTCGACGGCCTGCGCTACGCCTACGAGGAGGCGCTGGGCTACTGCGTCGACCCCGAGGGCGTCCGCGACAAGGACGGCGTCACCGCCGCCCTGCTGATCACCGAACTGGCCGCCGAGCTGAAGCGGGCCGGCCGCGGCCTGGCCGACCTCCTCGACGACCTGGCCGTGGACTTCGGCCTGCACGCCACCGACCAGCTCTCGGTGCGGGTCGAGGACCTGTCGCTGATCGCCGACGCGATGCGCCGGCTGCGCGCCGAGCCGCCGACGGCCCTGGCGGGCCTGGCGATCACCCGCGCCGACGACCTGAACGAGGGCAGCGCCGCCCTCCCGCCGACCGACGGCCTGCGCTACTACCTCGCGGGCGCCCCGGCCGACGGCATCGAGGCGGCCCGCGTCGTCGTCCGCCCCAGCGGCACCGAGCCCAAGCTCAAGTGCTACCTGGAGGTCGTGGTGCCGGTGGCCGACCGCAACGGCCTGCCCGACGCCCGGACCAAGGCGACGGCGACCCTGGCATCGATCAAGCGGGACCTGTCGGTGGCGGCGGGGATCTGACGTTCCACCGCACGGACGCACGACGTCAAAGGCCAGGCTCGGGGAGCCTGGCCTTTGACGTCGCGGGACGGGTGCGGCGCCCCAGAGTCTGTTCTTGCGCTCTTCATGAAGCGGTCAGTGCGCCCCCCGCAACAGCCGCCACGAACGCGGACCACGCGGGGCGCGACACTCGCGCTGCGGGGAGGTGGGTGTTCTTGGAGTCGCGTACGGCGATTCCGGTGGCACCGGGGATGTCGGCGACTTCAACGCAGTTGCCGTTGCCCGCCGTGTAGGAACTCTTACGCCATACGGCCCCGGCTAGGTCGATGCCGCATTGGTCGGCGGGGGTACTCATGTCAAACCAGCTCTTCCTCGATACGTTCGACCAACTCGACGCTATCGTCCTCCGAGAGCGAAGCGGCCGACAAGTTGCGGAAGAGCCGGTTCATGCGCCGCAGCGTGAGTGGATCGTCCCTGAAGTTCGTGGTGTTGTCCGCGGACTCGGTGAACGCCACCTCTGCCTCGCCGCCCAGTTGCATGCCGAAGAGCGTGAACGCCCCTGTGATGGCTGCTTTCTCACCCGCCTCGAAGGGCATGACCCGCAGTGTCACGTGGTCGAGCCCGGCCATCTGCACCAGGTGCCGCAGTTGCCCCCGCATGACCGCTGCACCACCGACCCTCAGGCGCAGCGCCGCCTCGGTCACCACCGCTTCGAAGATCACGGGTACGTCCTCGCGGAGCCTCTGCTGGCGACGCATCCGCACCTCCACAAGCCCCTCTACCTGATCCGGGCCGAGCGCCGTGAAACTCACGCCCGTGACGGCATGCGCATATTCGGGAGTCTGCAACGGGCCAGGAATGAGCAGCGGCTGGTACTCACAGCAGCGGGCCGCCTCGGACTCGTACGCCAGGAACTCGGCGTAGTTGGCGGAGATCACATCCGCGTACGCCTGCCACCACGGCGGGATGCGCTGCAAACCCAGGACCATGAGTTCGGCGAGCTCCGCACGCTTCTCCTCGTCGACGTCATAGAGCTCCATAAAGGCTTCGAAGTCCTTGCGACTACAAGCTCTTTGCGCCAGCTCGATGCGGCTGATCTTGGAGTTGTGGCAGTTGCAGTGTGCGCCGACGTCTTTCGCAGTCATGCCAAGCCCATCACGCAACTTCCGTAGCTCGTCACCCAACTTGCGACGTGCGGCCAGCGGACTCCCGCTGCTGACAACGGCCATGACTCCTCCACCTCCGTCGACTCCCCGCCGCGCCGAGAGTATCTCCCCGCAAAACATCACACGTAGCGATTGATTGGCAATTTGCCAATCAATCGCTTGACTCCGCGATCGCGCACCCCACACCATGGATCCGGTCACAGGTTGTTGTGTCTCGACTGCGTAGCGTTCGTCGAGGCGTGACGCCCATCCGCCAGGCAGGAGTGCCCAACGCTCACGGGCAGAGGAGGACGACATGGCACGTGCCGACGACGCCCCGACCCGCCGACGCGGTACGGCCGTTCGGCACGACGAAGGCCGTGCTACTGGGCATCCGGCGGGGGCAGGGCGGGCCCCGTGGTTCCCCACGACCTGCTGGTGCGGGCGACGCCAACTCCGAATCTGAGCCGGCTCCTGCCCCTGCAACTGCCGCGACACCGCTTCCGAAGAACCCCAGGAAGCGCGGCACCCGTAAGCGCCTTGGCGGCCGAGGCACCGGCCGCCAAGGCATTCACCAGCTAGATAGGAGCTGATGACATGCGCGACCTTATCGCGGGCCTGTTGGGCTGGTTAAGCCCCGGATTCCCATATCCCCAGCCTCTCTGCGAACCACTACTGCGGCTACTTCTACCTGCCCATGGGAACCACCGGGCCACCGGCGCCTCGGCCACCACTCCGCGCATGGAGCTGCCCAGGTCTCCGGACCCGAAGAAGACCGCGGACACTCCTCGACTACGGCTGCTGCACGCCACCGACACCCACCTCGTCCGTCCCTACGTCCTCACGCCGGAGGAGCAGCGGGAGCACCGCTCACAACCGGTGCGGCGACGGGCCCTGTGGCTGGCCTCGCACGGCATTGACGCGGGGCCCTGCTGGATCCACGAAGTGATGGTGACGGCATGACGAACCCTGTGCACGGCACCCGGTTACTGCCATGGACCAGCCCGGAAGGGAAGCCGTGCTACCTCCTCGGTGGGACCGGCACCGGATACGTCTCGCGTCTCGCCGACCGGGTCGAGGCGGAGCAGATGACCTCTGCCGCCGACCTCATCGAGGACGCCGGTGACATCCTCACCGCCCGCTCGTGGACGCCGGGCGAAATCCATTTGCTGGCCGTCGAGTTGACCGCCCAGCTGACCAAGGTCCACCGGTTGTCGCTCAGCCGGGGCGCCCGCTTGCTCCAGTTGGAGAGCGCTCTCGACGAGGACGCTGTACTTGATGCAGGCCGTACCGATGGCGACGAGCCGCAGTCCGCCACAAGCGGCACAGCATGAGGGTGCACCACCACTTCGCCGGACGGACGCTGTCGTCCGCGGAGAAAGCGGCAGCGCAGTGCGCCGGTGCGCGTATGGCGAGGTAGCTCAAGGTGGGGCCGCCGGGCTGCGGTTCGGCGGTTCCACCTCACGTTCTCCCGCCCGGGAGCTTTCCCGGGCGCCCAAGGACCCTGCTCCAGGGCGTGCTGTCGCTCGTGTGTCATATCAAGTGTGCGTCCATGCGCCCCTTGACGGGCCACCCAGGCAGGAGGAATGTCGCGCAATCGGGCGCACGTTCATCGAGAGAGGAAGAAGCCATGCGGCTACGTTTCCTGGGAATCATCCCGAACACGCCTGACACCGACTCGCCGACGATCTGGCTGGACGAGGACACCGGTGACGTGCTGATCCAGTCTTACAAGGCCACGGAGGAGGAAGTGAAGGCGTGCCAGGAGATCGGCTCGATTCCCGGCCACTCCACGGACGTGCCGAATCACGAGACGATCGTTCGCCTACCGAAAGTCATGCTTCAGTACATTCCGCACGCGGAGGACAGTGTCAGTGACCAACCCCGTTCTTGACGGTCTGGCTCGTGCCCGGCACACCGCTGTGCATTTGGAGATGCGCGACGCATACCAGCCCGACGACCCCGAGTTCCTTGCATGGCAGCGCGGAAAGCGCCTTGACCCTGCCGCTGACCGGTCGTCGTGGTGGCGCCCATTCTTGGACGTGGTGGCAGAGACGACCGCACGCGGAGTCGTCATGCGACGCGCACGAATCGTGTCGGAGCCGGTGACGGAGTACATCACGTACGAGTACGACGTGACGTTTCCCAACGTGGCGGCCGGGGAGTTGATTCGCTGGCTACCACGGCGGAAGGCAGCCGACATTCCGCTGCCGGGTACTGACCTCTGGATGTTCGACGGGGAAGCGGTGTTGTTCACCTACTTCTCCGGGGTCGGCGAGGTGGTCGACCGGGAGTGGCGAACGGAACCCGACGTCCTGAAGCTGGTCGGTTCGGCCTTCGAAGCGGTGTGGGAACGTGCGACGCCGCACGAGGAGTACGAGCCGGTCTGACGCACGGTGACCACCTCCGGATCGTCGAGCGTTCGACGGGCTCGGCGTATCCTGGCCGACCGCCTGCGGGAACTGGTCAAGGAAGCCGGGATGAACGGCAAAACCCTTGCCTCGGAATGCGGCTGGCATCCGTCCAAAGTCTCGCGGATCTCGACGGCGAAGAGCACTCCGTCAGAAGAGGACATTCGTGCCTGGTGCCGGGCATGCGGCGCGGCGGACCAGACGGAGGACCTGGTTGCTTCGCTCCACGCCGTTGAAGGCATGTGGATCGAGTGGCACCGCATGGAGCGGACGGGTCTCAAACGCGCCCAGGAGGAACGACTGCCGCTTTTCGAGCGCACCCGTTGGTTCCGCTCGTACTCGTCGTGGCTGGTGCCCGGCCTCGTCCAAACGTACGGCTACACGGAAGACGTGCTGCGTGCGGTCCAACGAAGACGGGTGGTGATCGACGACGTTGCCGACGCGGTGGCCGTCCGCATGGAGCGCCAACGGGTCCTGTACGAAGGGAAACGGCGCTTTGCCTTCCTGATCGAGGAATCCGTCTTGAGCAACGGCCTCGGTAACTCCGACACCCATTGCGGGCAGCTGGAACACTTACTGACGGTAGGGGCCCTGCCGAACGTGAGCGTGGGAATCATCCCGGCCCGAATCGGCCGGACGCGCATGCCGGTGGAAGGCTTCTGGATTTTCGACCAGGCTCAGGTCAACGTCGAGTTGGTCTCCGGCTATCTCACGCTCACCCAGCCCAGCGAGGTGGCCATGTATGCCACCACTTTCACGGAATTGGCCGAACTGGCCGTCTACGGCACCACGGCGCGCCGGCTGATCGCATCGGCGATGGATGCGTCGAGGTGATTCCCTGCAATCGCGCGCAATCGACTGGGAGTTGAGCATCCGCCCTGCCTAGCGTTGTCGTCATCGGAGCAACAACGCGAGTCGAACCGCGGAGATGTCCCGGTCCGTCCCGCGGGGAGTGTCCCGGGCGCTCCCCTGAAGGATGCCGTGCGGGTTCCGCCCCCGCGGTGAGGGAAACCGGTCCCGCCCTTTTGTGAGCAGCAGGAGGGCGGGACCTCCACGAGTCAGCCGCCCACAGGCCGTACACCACAGCCCTCTACCTGGGACGTTCACGAGGAGGAGACGCCAGCGATGACAACCACCCCTGCCTCGTGGGGACTTGACCGCATGCAGTCGTTCCCGTCCACCACCGTCATGCCGTGCACCCGCATCGTTCTGGATCCGCGGACACAGACGGCCCGGTGGCTGGCCGAGGACGGCAGCGCGCTCCCGGTCATGGACAAGCACAAGGCCAGTGAGACGTCGAAGGAGACCAGCACCGCGACCAGTCTGGACGGCAACCGGGACGAGGGCCACGACCAGTCAGCCGACAGCGACTGATGCCCAGTTCCAGGGCGACCGCCACGGCCACCCCCGTCCTCGTCGTGACACGGCTCGATGACGCCACGGCCGACCTCGTCATCAACGAGCTGCACCAACGCGAGGTCCCCGTGGTCCGCCTCGATCCCGGGGACTTCCCCGACGGGCTCCGACTGACCGCGTTCCTCGACGGCCACAGCCTGACAGGCGTGGCGCTGACCGCGACGCGAACCGCGGACCTGGCCGGCATCCGCTCGGTCTACTGGCGGCGCCCCACCGCCTACGTCACCGGTCCGGGACAAGTCGAGCAGTGGTGCGCCGACCAGGCGCGGTACGGGCTCGGCGGCGTACTGGCGGCACTGCCCGGGGCGCACTACGTCAACCATCCGTGGCGGAATCGGGACGCCGAGCACAAACCCGTCCAGCTCGCCGTCGCCGCTCGGTGCGGACTGCGCATCCCACCGACCCTGATCACCAACGACCTGGATGAGGCCCGCCGATTCGCCGAGCAGCACCGTCCGGTGCTCTACAAACCGCTGTGGAACAGTCCTTACGTCGGCCCGGACAACCGACCGTTGACGATATGGGTGGACGACGTGCCCCCCGACTCCCTCGACGCCGGTGTCTCGCGGACCGCCCACCTCTTCCAGCAGCGCGTCGACAAGGCCGCCGACGTCCGGCTCACGGTCGTCGGGCAGCGGCTCTTCGCCGTCCGCGTCGACTCACCCGGCCTCGACTGGCGACGCACCTACGACCACAACAGCTACACGCTCATCAACACCCCCGCCGACGTCGCCCATGCCGTACGCGCCTACCTGGACACCTTCGACCTGGTCTACGGCGCCTTCGACTTCGGAATCGACCACACGGGGCAATGGTGGATGTACGAGTGCAACCCCAACGGCCAATGGGCATGGTTCCCCGGCCACATCACCGCCCCGATCACCGACGCCCTCGCCGACCAACTCCAGCATTCGGGAGAGCCTCGTGAACGCTGACACCACCCCCGTCTCTCTGCGCCGAGCCCTCGCCGACACCCTCGCCGCCAAGGGCCTGCTCACCGAACCCGCGTGGCGCACCGCGGTCGAATCCGTTCCGCGCCACCACTTCCTCGGCACCTCGGTGTTCCGTCCGCAGGGGACGGCGTGGGAGCCGGTCCACCGCGCTCGGACCGACGATGCCGCCTGGCTGCGCCTCGCCTACTCCGACGAGACCCTGGTGACCCAGGTCGACGGCATCGCAGCCGCCGACGCAACCAGCCCGGTGACAGGACGGCCCACCTCCTCCTCCACCCTCCCCTCCCTCGTCCTCCGCATGGCCGAGCTGTCCGGCGTCAGCGCGGGGGACCGGGTGCTGTGGGTAGGCACCGGCACCGGTTACTCCACCGCACTCGTCTCCCACGTCGTCGGCGCCGAGAACGTCACTTCGATCGAATACGACCCTCAACTGGCGCAGTCGGCCGCCGATCGCCTGCACCACGCCGGTTACCACCCGCACCTCGTCACCGGCGACGGACTGCAGGGTCACAGTGCCAACGCGGAGTACGACGCGCTGGTGGCCACCTGCGCCGTACGGTCCGTCCCCGTCTCCTGGATGCGGCAGGTCCGCGACGGCGGCACCCTCACCATCACGCTGAGCGGTTGGATGCTCGCATCCGGACTCATCCGCCTCACCCTCGGCGATGACGGCAGCGCCACCGGCCGCTTCGCCGGTGACCGGATCAGCTTCATGCTCGCCCGTCCCCACGAACGGCCGCCCCGCCCGACCTTCTTCCGCCGCTGCGGCACCAAGCGCCGCGCCCGCGTGGACCCGGGACTGCTCGACGACTGGACGGCGCAGTTCGTCGCCCAGCTCGCTGCCCCTTCCGCAGAACTCATGACCATGGACGACGGGGTGATCCTCGTGGACACCGCCACCGGATCGCAGGCATGGACCGAACGGAGGGGAAGCAGCTGGGACGTGCACCAGCACGGGCCGCTCAGCATCTGGAACCAGGTCGAGGAGTCCCTGATCAGGTGGCAGGAGGCCGGCGCGCCCGATCAATCGGCCTTCGGCATGACCGTGGCTCCGGACCTCGTCCAAACCGTCTGGATCAATGATCCCGACGGGCCGTCCTGGCAACTGCCGGCGTGAGAGCGATGCGGCGTCGGTCGGGGCCGGTCTCTGGCGGGCCGCCGCCCCCACTCCCCCTACAGCACCCCCATCACCACCAACCCCACCGCCCCCAGCACGCTCGGCCCGAGGACCGCGTACGACCAGCGGACCTCGGGTTCGCCCTGGGCGGTTTCCCGGTGGGTCGCGCGGTCCTTGATCTCGTGGAGTTCGGCGAGGGTCTGGTCGGCCATCGCCTTCGGGACGGGACCGGCGTCGGCGTTGAGGCCGAAGCGGGGGCGGCCGGTGCCGCGCGCGGCCTGGCGGGCGACCTTCTTGCGCTGGCGGAGGGAGACCGGAACGGCCCACAGCTGGTACTTGGCGCCGGCGCCGGTGAAGACCTCGGCGGAGAACGTCGCGCGCAGGTCCTCGACGGCCGCCCAGGGCAGCGTGATGGTGCGGAACGGGTTGCGCACCAGCAGCCGGTCCTCGTTCGCCCGGACCAGCGGCCGCAGCGAGAAGGCGGCGACCAGCGGCACCCCGAAGAGCAGCGCGAAGAGCGCGGTGAGCTTGGTGGCGGGGGTGCCGCGCAGCAGTGCGTCGGCGCCGAGCCAGAGGCCGAGCGCGATGAGCAGTGCGCCGCCGACCAGGGCCGCCGGCGAGCGGTAGCTGCGTTCCGCGTACTGCTGCGGAGGCGAGGTGGACCGTTCCGGGCTCGTCATGCCGCCGATTCTGCCTGACCGTCCGGATGCCGGACATTGCGTTACGGCATCAATGCGGACGCCGTGCGCATCCGGCCGTTCTGGGGCGGTTCCGGCCGGGGGCTGGCATGTCGCTACGCGCGTAGATATGCTCCCCTCGTGACCATGCCCACTGCCATTTCGGAAGTACCCGCATCCGGCAACGAGGCCGCGGGGCGCCTGGCGTCGATGGCGGACGTGACCGCCTCGAACGGAGCGCTGCGCCGCTTCCTGCACGGACTCCCCGGCGTCGACGCGGTAGGGCTCCAGGCCCGCGCCGCCACGCTCGGCACCCGCTCGATCAAGACCACGGCGAAGGCGTACGCCATCGACCTGGCCATCTCGATGATCGACCTGACGACGCTCGAAGGCGCGGACACTCCCGGCAAGGTCCGGGCACTGTGCGCCAAGGGCGTCCACCCCGACCCCACCGACCGCACCGCCCCCAAGGTCGCCGCGATCTGCGTCTACCCGGACATGGTCGGCGTGGCCAAGGAGGCGCTGGGCGACTCCGGCGTCCACGTCGCCTCCGTCGCCACCGCCTTCCCCGCGGGCCGGGCCGCGCTGCCGGTGAAGCTGGCCGACACCCGGGACGCGGTGGCCGCCGGCGCCGACGAGATCGACATGGTGATCGACCGGGGCGCCTTCCTCTCCGGCCGCTACCTGGAGGTCTTCGAGGAGATCAAGGCCGTGAAGGAGGCGTGCGCCCGGCCCGACGGCTCGGCCGCCCACCTGAAGGTGATCTTCGAGACCGGCGAGCTCCAGACGTACGACAACGTCCGGCGGGTCTCCTGGCTGGCGATGCTGGCCGGCGCGGACTTCATCAAGACCTCGACGGGCAAGGTGGCGGTGAACGCCACGCCGCCGGTCACGCTGTTGATGCTGGAGGCGGTGCGCGACTTCGCCGCGGCGACCGGCGTGCAGGTCGGCGTGAAGCCGGCCGGCGGCATCCGGACGACCAAGGACGCGGTCAAGTACCTGGTGATGGTCAACGAGACGCTGGGCGACGCGTGGCTGAGTGCCGACTGGTTCCGCTTCGGTGCCTCCAGCCTCCTCAACGACCTGCTGATGCAGCGCCAGAAGCTCAGCACCGGCCGCTACTCCGGCCCCGACTACGTCACGGTGGACTGACCATGACCTTTGACTACGCACCGGCGCCCGAGTCGCGCGCCGTGGTGGACCTCGCGTCCTCCTACGGGCTGTTCATCGACGGCGAGTTCACCGAGGGCGCGGGCGGCGGCCTGCGCAAGACCGTCTCGCCCGCCACCGAAGAGGTGCTGGCCGAGTACACCCAGGGCACCGCCGACGACGTCGACCGCGCCGTCAGGGCGGCCCGTGCGGCGTTCGAGAAGTGGTCGGCGCTGCCGGGCGCCGAGCGCGCCAAGTACCTCTTCCGGATCGCCCGGATCATCCAGGAGCGCTCGCGCGAGCTGGCCGTCCTGGAGACGCTGGACAACGGCAAGCCGATCCGCGAGTCCCGGGACGCCGATCTGCCGCTGGTGGCAGCGCACTTCTTCTACTACGCGGGCTGGGCGGACAAGCTCGACCACGCGGGCCTCGGCCCGAACCCGCGCCCGCTGGGCGTGGCCGGCCAGGTCATCCCCTGGAACTTCCCGCTCCTCATGCTGGCCTGGAAGATCGCCCCGGCGCTGGCCTGCGGCAACACCGTCGTCCTGAAGCCCGCCGAGACCACTCCGCTGTCCGCGCTGTTCTTCGCGGACATCTGCCGGCAGGCCGGGCTGCCCAAGGGCGTCGTCAACATCGTCACCGGTGACGGCTCGACCGGCGCGGCGCTGGTGGGCCACCCCGGCATCGACAAGGTCGCGTTCACCGGCTCCACCGAGGTGGGCAAGGCGATCGCCCGCACGGTCGCCGGCACGGACAAGAAGCTCACCCTCGAACTGGGCGGCAAGGCGGCCAACATCGTCTTCGACGACGCTCCGATCGACCAGGCCGTCGAGGGGATCGTCAACGGGATCTTCTTCAACCAGGGGCACGTGTGCTGCGCGGGGTCCCGGCTGCTGGTCCAGGAGTCGATCCAGGACGAGCTGCTGGACGCGCTCAAGCGGCGGATGGCCACCCTCCGGGTCGGCGACCCGCTGGACAAGAACACCGACGTCGGCGCGATCAACTCCGCCGAGCAGCTGGCCCGGATCACCGAGCTGGCCGACGCGGGCGAGGCCGAGGGCGCCGAGCGCTGGTCCCCGGCGTGCGAACTGCCCGGCGCCGGCTACTGGTTCGCGCCGACGCTGTTCACCGGCGTCACCCAGGCCCACCGGATCGCCCGCGAGGAGGTCTTCGGCCCGGTGCTGTCCGTGCTGACCTTCCGCACGCCGGAGGAGGCGGTGGCCAAGGCCAACAACACGCCGTACGGGCTGTCGGCGGGCATCTGGACCGAGAAGGGCTCGCGCATGCTGTGGATGGCGAGCAAGCTGCGGGCCGGCGTCATCTGGTCCAACACGTTCAACAAGTTCGACCCGACCTCGCCGTTCGGCGGCTACAAGGAGTCGGGCTTCGGCCGCGAGGGCGGCCGGCACGGTCTGGAGGCGTACCTCAATGTCTGAGCGGTTGGCTGTCTTCAAGACCTACAAGCTGTACGTCGGGGGCAAGTTCCCCCGGTCCGAGAGCGGGCGGGTGTACGAGGTGACCGACGCAAAGGGCAGCTGGCTGGCCAACGCCCCGCTGGCCTCCCGCAAGGACGCGCGGGACGCGGTGGTCGCCGCCCGCAAGGCGTTCGGCGGCTGGTCGGGCGCGACGGCGTACAACCGGGGCCAGATCCTCTACCGCGTCGCGGAGATGCTGGAGGGCCGCCGGGACCAGTTCGTCGCCGAGGTGGCGGACGCCGAGGGGCTGTCGAAGGCCAAGGCCGCGGCGCAGGTGGACGCGGCGGTCGACCGCTGGGTCTGGTACGCGGGCTGGTCCGACAAGGTCGCCCAGATCGCCGGTTCGACGAACCCGGTGGCGGGCCCGTACTTCAACCTCTCCACCCCGGAGCCGACCGGCGTGGTGGCCGTGGTGGCGCCGCAGGAGTCGTCGTTCCTGGGGCTGGTCTCGGTGCTCGCCCCGGTGATCGTCACGGGCAACACCGCCGTGGTCGTGGCCGCCGAGCGGGCCCCGCTGCCGGCGCTGTCGCTGGCCGAGGTGCTGGCCACCTCCGACCTGCCGGGCGGGGTCGTCAACCTCCTCTCGGGCCGGACCGCGGAACTGTCCGCTCCGCTCGCCGCCCACCAGGACGTCAACGCCCTGGACCTGGCCGGCGCCGACGCCGAACTGGCGGCGGAGCTTGAGACCGCCGCGGCGGACAACCTCAAGCGGGTGCTGCGCCCGCGGGCCGCGGACTGGTCCGCCGACCCGGGCACCGACCGGCTGCTGGCCTTCCTGGAGACCAAGACGGTGTGGCACCCGATGGGCGTCTGATCCACCTCCGTGCCGGCTCCGCCCGGGGCCGGCACGGACGACGACGAACGGCGCGGGACCCGGCCCCCTGGTGGGCCGGGTCCCGCGCCGTCGCGTTGCGGGAGGGGCGGTCGGTCAGCCGGGCAGCAGCCGCATCGCGGTGCCGGTCACCGGCAGGTCCCGCAGCGAACCGCCCTTGGTCACCGGGTCCGTCAGCTGGGTGGTGCTCACCGGCTTGAAGTCCGCGACCTGGGTGCCGAGGCCGTTCGCCAGCGGATCGACGCCGGTGTTGGCCATCGGGTCCAGCTTGAGGTCCTTGACGGGGCCGAGGCCACGGCCGGTGGAGCCCGTCACCGAACGCGTCAGGGCCTGTCCCACCAACCCGTCGTCCGCGGTCCGTTGCGGGGCCGTGTCGCCGGCCGCGGGGGCGGCCGCGCCCGCCACCGCCGCGCCGCCCGTGAGCGCGACGCCGGCCGCGGAGACCACCAGACCGGCGCGCAACAGGCCGCGGGGGACGCGGCTGGGCTTGGGACGTGCGTGGGAGGGCATGTGAGCCACCTGCCTGTGGATCGAAAGCGGAGCGGAATTGCGGTGGTGCCACCGGTCGCGCGGACGACTCGTGAACCCTCCGCGTAATCGGTTGACTGCGAAGCGTAGTTGAGGGGTGCCCGGGCGTTCCACCTCGCGCGCCAGGGGTACCCCCCACGGCGCAATGCCCGACAATGAGTGCCCGTGAACTCCCATTCGCCCGCCCGGCCGCGCGCCCACGTCCTCCTGCTGACCGGCCCCTCCGGCTCCGGGAAGACCTCCCTGGCCGCCCTGTCCGGCCTGCCCGTCCTCAACCTCGACGACTTCTACAAGGAGTGCACCGACCCCTCGCTCCCACAGTTGCCGGACGGCGGCGGCGCGGACTGGGACTCGCCGCTCTCCTGGGACGCCGACGCCGCGGTCGCGGCCATCGAGGAACTGTGCCGCGCGGGCCGGACCGCGGTCCCGGTGTACGACATCGCGTCCAGCTCCCGGACCGGCACCACGGGCCTGGCCCTGGACGGGGCGCCGCTGTTCGTCGCGGAGGGGATCTTCGCCGCCGACGTCATCGACCGGTGCCGGACGGCGGGGCTGCTGGCCGACGCGCTGTGCCTGCGCGGGCGGCCCGCCACCACCTTCCGGCGGCGGCTGGCCCGGGACCTGCGCGAGGGCCGCAAGCCCGCGGTGTACCTGGTGCGGCGGGGGCTGCGGCTGCTGCGCAGCGAGCGGACGATCGTGGCCCGGCACGCCGCGCTGGGCGCCCATCCGTGCGCCAAGCCGGAGGCGCTGACCCGGATAGCGGCGGCGCGGAAGGCCGCGCCGTCCGGTGCGAACGGGGTCGAAGGCGCGGGCGACGATCCGGCGCGGACCACGGCCCGGCGCTGACGCGCGGGCCGCCGTGGGCCGGCCGGAGCCGGCTCCCGGCACGCACGAAGGAGCGGGTTCGGACGCACCCCCCGGCCGCCCGAACCCGCTCGTTTCCCCCGTGTCCCCCGTTGTTCCCCCGTGTCCCCCCTCGGGTTCTCCCCCCGGATCCCCCTCGGGCCCTACCCCCCGTCCTCAGGCGACCAGTGCGCCGAAGGACTCCTGCTCGTCACGGCCGAAGCTGAGGACCTCGTCCTCGCGCAGCCGGCGCAGCGAGCGCCAGATGCTGGACTTCACCGTGCCGACACTGATGTTGAGGATGTCCGCGATCTCCGGGTCCGTGCGGCCCTCGTAGTAGCGCAGCACCAGCATGGTGCGCTGCGTCTCGGGCAGCCGGGCCAGCGCCTGCCACAGGACGGCGCGCAGCTCGGTGCCGCGCATGGCGTCCGCGTCGGCGGCGGTCTCGGGCAGTTCCTCGGTCGGGTACTCGTTGAGCCTGCGTCGGCGCCAGGCGCTGATGTGCAGGTTCGTCATGGTGCGGCGCAGGTAGCCGCCGAGCGCCGCCTTGTCGCTGATCCGGTCCCAGGCCCGGTAGGTCGAGAACAGTGCGCTCTGCAGCAGGTCCTCGGCCTCGAAACGGTCACCGGTCAGGTGGTAGGCGGTGGCGTACAGGGAGGCGCGGCGCTCCTGGACGTAGGCGGTGAAGGCCGCTTCGGCCTCGGCCGCGTCCGCCGCGGTGCGCCGGTCCCCCGTCCCCCCGTACCGCGCTCCCCCGTCGGCGCTTCGCGGGCCGTCGTCGCCCCCGTTGGTCCGCTGCGCCACCACCGTCGCGTCGATGGCCACCATGTACGGCGGCCGTTGACGCCCCGTGCTGCGGGCGCACCCCCGCCCTCCCCCGAGCCCTCGGCTTCGCTCGGGCGCGGTGGTGCCCCCCTCGGCACCGGACTTCTCACGCCCGATGTCGTGGAGGCGCGTGACGACCGCGCCGGACGTCGTGCCGTGCAGGGTGTTCTTCATCGCGCTGCCCCCCGTCGATCGAGCCAGTTGGTTCGGTGTGTCCCGGTCGGGATCCCCCCTCTGCGGAGTTGATCTCTCCCGGCTGACCCAAAGCCTGCCAACCCAGTTTCATCGCGTTGTCCGCCGTCTGTCACAGGCGTGTCACAGGGCCGGTGGGGGTGCGGCGTGGCTCCGTCACGACGGGCGGTCGGGCCCGGTGGGCGGCGCCGGGCCGCCACCGGTCGATCTACCGGCGCCCCATGCGCCAGAATGGCGAGCGTGCCTTTCCTGTTGCTGATCGAGGACGACGACGCCATCCGCACGGCCCTCGAACTCTCGCTGTCCCGCCAGGGTCACCGCGTGATGACCGCGGCGACGGGCGAGGACGGCCTGAAGTTGCTGCGCGAGCAGCGCCCTGACCTGATCGTGCTGGACGTGATGCTGCCGGGCATCGACGGCTTCGAGGTCTGCCGGCGGATCCGGCGGACGGACCAACTGCCGATCATCCTGCTCACCGCGCGCAACGATGACATCGACGTGGTCGTGGGGCTGGAGTCCGGCGCCGACGACTACGTGGTCAAGCCCGTGCAGGGCCGGGTGCTGGACGCCCGGATCCGCGCGGTGCTGCGGCGCGGGGAGCGGGAGTCCAGCGATTCGGCGACGTTCGGCTCGTTGGTGATCGACCGGTCGGCGATGACCGTCACCAAGAACGGCCAGGACCTGCAACTGACCCCGACCGAGCTGCGCTTGCTGCTGGAGCTGAGCCGTCGCCCCGGGCAGGCACTGTCCCGGCAGCAGCTGCTGCGGCTGGTGTGGGAGCACGACTACCTGGGTGACTCCCGGCTGGTGGACGCCTGTGTGCAGCGGCTGCGCGCGAAGGTGGAGGACGTCCCGTCCTCGCCGACGCTGATCCGCACCGTCCGCGGCGTCGGCTACCGGCTGGACGCGCCGCAGTGACGACGGCCACCCCGCACGACGGCGGGGCCGGGGAGGGGGCGCACGAGGCCGGGGACGGCGACGCGCCGGGCGGCCGGCTGGTGCGGCTGCTGCGCCGGGTCGCGGGCCTGCTGCGGCTGACGAGCCTGCGGTTGCGGCTGGTGGTGGTGTTCGCCCTGGTGGCGCTGACCGCGGCGGTGTCGGCGTCCGGCATCGCGTACTGGCTCAACCGCAACACGGTCCTGGACCGGACGCAGAACGCCGCCCTCCAGGACTTCCGCAAGTCGTTGGAGGACAACACCCGCTCGCTGCCGCTGCGCCCGCGCTGCTCCGAACTCCAGGACACCGCGCGCCAGATGGCGGCCGGCCCGCAGAACTACGCGGTGCTGCTGATCGGGGTGGACCGCGAGGGCAAGGCGTGCGCGGCCACCACCGACAAGGACCTGCTGACGCTGGAGAACGTCCCGCAGGCGCTGCGCAACGCCGTCGACCAGGTCCGTCCGGTCGACGAGAACAACCAGGCCCCGCACCACCTGTACTGGCAGCGCAAGGAGGTCGGGGACGTCCCGTACCTGGTCGCCGGGGCGAAGGTGATCGGCGGCGGACCGACCGGCTACATGATGAAGTCGCTGGCCACCGAGCGGCAGGACCTGTCGTCGCTGGGCTGGTCGCTGGGGATCGCCACCGCGCTGGCGCTGGTCGGCTCGGCGCTGCTGGCGCAGGCCGCCGCGACGACCGTGCTGCGGCCGGTGCAGCGGCTCGGCCACGCGGCCCGGCAGCTGGGCGAGGGGCGGTTGGACACCCGGCTGCGGGTGACCGGCACCGACGAGCTGGCCGACCTGTCACGGACCTTCAACCGCACCGCGGAGCGGCTCCAGCAGCGGGTCGAGGAGCTGAGCGGCCGGGAGGCGGCCTCCCGGCGGTTCGTCGCCGACATGTCGCACGAGCTGCGGACGCCGCTGACCGCGATCACCGCGGTCACCGAGGTGCTGGAGGAGGAGGCCGACTCCTTCGACCCGATGATCGCGCCGGCCGTGCAGCTGGTGGTCAGCGAGACCCGGCGGCTGAACGACCTCGTGGAGAACCTCATGGAGGTCACCCGCTTCGACGCGGGGACCGCGCGGCTGGTGCTGGACGCCGTCGACGTCGCCGACCAGGTCACCGCCTGCATCGACGCCCGGGCCTGGCTGGACGCGGTGGAGCTGGACGCGGACCGCGGCACGGTGGCCCGTTTGGACCCGCGGCGGCTGGACGTGATCCTGGCGAACCTGATCGGCAACGCCCTCAAGCACGGCGGTTCGCCGGTGCGGGTGTCGGTCCGCACGGAGCCGGCCGAGCCCGCGGCGGCCGAGTCGGCGGCGGGCGGTGCCCAGCCGGCGGACGGCCCGGCGGCGGAGCCCCGGCCCGCCGCCGACGCCGCCCCGTTCGAGCAGGGCGGGGAGATCCCCGGCGGGCAGTTGGTGATCCGGGTGCGGGACCACGGTCCGGGCATCCCGGAGGAGGTGCTGCCGCACGTCTTCGACCGCTTCTACAAGGCGAGCGCGTCCCGGCCGCGGTCCGAGGGCAGCGGTCTGGGCCTGTCGATCGCCCAGGAGAACGCGCACATCCACGGCGGCGGGATCAGCGCCGCCAACCACCCCGAGGGCGGCGCGGTGTTCACCCTGCGGCTGCCGATGGACGCCTCCCGGCTGGCCGACGACGCGTCGGCGGCCGGCGGCGAGCGGCCGGCCGGCGGGGGCGCGGAGGGCGGCCGGTGATCCGGCGCGGGCGGCGGGCTGCGGTACGGCGCGTCGTGCCGGCGGCGGTGCTGGCGCTGGCCGCCGCGGGCTGCGGGATCCGCGGCACGTCGGTCCCGGTCGACGCGGGCGGCGCCCCGTCCCGGGTGAGCTGCCACGCGCCGGGCACGGGTGCGGTCACGGCGGCGGGCGCGGAGCGGGTCGCGGTGTATTTGGTGTGCGGGTCGGCGCTGGTCCCGGTGGAGCGGCAGGTGGCCCGGCCGCAGGCCGCGCCGGGGGCGGCGGTGCGGCTGCCGGTGGCCCGGGTGCTGCTGGCCGAGTTGCAGAAGCCGCCGGCGCCGGACGAGACCCGGGCCGGGTTCAGCACCGCGATGCCCGGCACGCTGCGGGTGGACGGGCCGCGCGCCGGCGACGCCCCCGAGGCGCTGCGGCTGTCGGCCGAGCCGGACGACCTGCCGTCGTTCGCGTTGGCCCAGTTGGTGTGCACCTACGGCCGCAGCGCCGCGCTGGGGCGTAGCGGCGGCGCGCTGTTGGGCGGCCCGGGGTCGGCGGCGGCGCACCGCTACGACTGCTCGCCGGACGTGCAGGCCAACCCGGACGCCGCGCAGCACGCGGGTTGGGGCGACCCGCAGTCCGAGGAGAGCTGAGCGGTACCGTCCAAGACGGGCACAACGGGGCGGAACCGCGCCCCCCGGTACCGGCGTCCTGGCCTGTGTGCAGCGTCATGGCCCCGGCAACACCGTCGCCCCCCGTTTGCGCGCCACCGGGTTTCTCCTCCTTGTGGCGCATCTGTTGATCGTCGGCTGGCTGATGTTGCGTCCCCGTACGGTGCCGTGGGTGCCGGCGGCGAACCTCCAGCCGCTGGCGTCGATCCACGCCGAGCTGGCGCGGGGTGGCTGGGAGGCGGTGTGGCACCTCGGCGCGCCGGTGCTGCTGCTGGCGCCCCTCGGGGTGCTGCTGCCGTTGGTCGGCGGCCGACTGAACGTTTCGCCTTGGGGCTCGATGGCGCACACGGTCTTCGCCGGCGCCATGATCTCGTTGACGATCGAGCTGCTGCAGACCTCGGTGCCGGGTCAGGTGCCGGACGTGGACACGGTGCTCCTGAACGCGCTCGGGGTGGCGCTGGCGCACCTGGTGGTCGTCCCGGGGGCCCGGTCCCGGCTCCGCCGGCGGGACGAGCGGGGTCGGGGTGCGACCCCGAGAATCTCCAGGGTCGGTCTGGCCCCGCAGGCTGACGTCTTCTCCGGCGGCCGGACCTACTTTTGAGGCATCGGGGCAACCGCCCCGGATCGTCGAGAAGGAGTATCCCGTCATGGCCGCCGCACTGGTCCGACCCGCCAACAACCGCATGATCGCCGGTGTCTGCGCCGGCCTCGCCCGCCGCTTCGGGACGTCCCCGGCGACGATGCGGGTGATCTTCCTGCTCTCCTGCCTGCTGCCCGGTCCGCAGTTCGTGGCGTACCTCGCCCTGTGGGTGCTCCTCCCCTCGGAGGACTCCGCGCGCGACGCCGCGGCCTGGTGACCGCCCGCGCCCCGGACACGACGGCGCCCCGGTCCGCACGGGATACCGCGTACGGACCGGGGCGTCCAGGGGCCGTCCCCTAGGGGACGGCGGAGCCGGTTCAGCCGCCGAGGGGGAGGTTCTTGGTGACCGTGCCGGCGGGGATGCCGCCGAGCAGCTGGTTGCCCTTGGAGGTGACGGGAGCCTTGACGTCGCTGCCGCCGCCCTTGGCCGCTCCGGAGAGCGTGCTGGTGGCGTCCTTCACCGGCAGGCTGTGCAGCACGCGGTTGGTGTCGATCGAGTTGCCCGCCGGGGCGGCGTGGGCCGCGCCTGCGGCGGTGGCGGCGATGGCGGCGCCGAGCGCGACGGCACCGAGAGTCTTGACCGTTCCCTGCTTCATTGCTTTACGTCCTCGTGATGGGGGCTTGACCGGCTAGGAAACCTAGTAAGGCGGCCGGCGCCCCTGCAAACACCTCAGGCGAGCGGAAAAACGGCCGGTGGACAATCCACCGGCCGTTGCGCTAGACGCCTTTTCGGGCGCTCACTCTGCGTCAGAACCGCTGCTGGGGGCGGTGGTTGCGGCCGACTGACGGAAGAGCCATTCCGAGCGCAATTCCGCGTATCCGGGCTTGATGACGTCATTGATCATGGCCAGACGTTCATCGAAAGGAAGGAAAGCAGACTTCATACCATTGACCGTGAACCACTGGAGGTCGTCGAGCGTGTAGCGGAACGTCTTCACCAGGTGCTCGAATTCCCGGGTCATGCTCGTGTCGCTCATGAGCCGGTTGTCGGTGTTGACCGTGCAGCGGAACTGCAGTCGGCGCAGCAGCCCGATGGGGTGCTCCGCGTAGGAACTGGCGGCGCCGGTCTGGAGGTTGGAGGTCGGGCACAGCTCCAGCGGGATGCGCTTGTCGCGGACGTAGGAGGCGAGCCGGCCCAGGGTGACCGAGCCGTCGTCGGCGACCTCGATGTCGTCGATGATGCGGACGCCGTGGCCGAGCCGGTCGGCGCCGCACCACTGGAGCGCCTGCCAGATGGACGGCAGGCCGAACGCCTCGCCGGCGTGGATGGTGAAGTGGTTGTTCTCCCGCTTGAGGTACTCGAAGGCGTCGAGGTGGCGGGTGGGCGGGAAGCCGGCCTCGGCGCCCGCGATGTCGAAGCCGACCACGCCCAGGTCGCGGTGGCGGTTGGCGAGTTCGGCGATCTCCAGCGCCCGGGCCGCGTGCCGCATCGCGGTCAACAGGGCGCCGACCCGGATCCGGTGGCCGCGCTCGCGGGCCCGCCGTTCGCCCTCCCGGAAACCGTCGTTGACGATCCGGACGACCTCTTCGAGGCCGAGCCCGCCCTCCAGGTGCTGTTCGGGCGCGTAGCGGACCTCGGCGTAGACGACGCCGTCCGCCGCCAGGTCCTCGGCGCACTCCGCGGCGACCCGGAACAGCCCCTCCCGGGTCTGCATGACGGCGCAGGTGTGCGCGAAGGTCTCCAGGTAGCGCTCCAACGAGCCGGAGTCGGCGGCCTCGCGGAACCAGGTCCCCAACCGGTCGGGATCGGTCTCGGGGAGTCCGGCGTAGCCGATCTCGCGGGCCAGCTCGACGACGGTGGCGGGGCGCAGTCCGCCGTCGAGGTGGTCGTGGAGCAGCACCTTGGGTGCGCGACGGATCTGTTCGGCGGTCGGGAGGTTGCTGAGCTCGCTCGTCATTTCGGCACTGTAGACCCTACGCGCGTAGATATCGCCGAACGATACGTAACAGTGACCCGTCCGCAGGGTGGACAGGGCTGCTCGTTCTGCCATCGTTCTCGTCATGTCTCAGCAAGCACTGCCGGTGCGCGAGGCCCGGCTGGGAAAACCACTGGGAGCGGGTGGCACGGACCGGACGGTCAACGCCGTCGCCCTCCTGTTGCCCGGGTGCGGGCCGACCGGGCTGCGCCGGCCGTCGCCGGTACCCGCCCTGTCCGTGCGCCCGTTGGCCACCCGGCTGGCCCGGGCCGGCCGGGCCGAGGGACTCACCGCCCACGTGGTGCACTACCGCTGCCGCGGCTGGAACGGTTCCGCCGCGCACCCGGCGCGGGACGCCACCTGGGCGCTGGACGAGGTGGTCCGGCGCTACGGCGACGTCCCCGTAGCCCTGGTCGGCACCGGCATGGGCGCCCGCGCGGCCCTGCACGCCGCCGGCCACCCGGCCGTGCACGCCGTCCTGGGCCTCGCCCCGTGGCTGGCCGACCCGCGCCAGTACGGCACCGACCCCGACCCGGTGAAGCAGTTGATCGGACGCCAGGTGCTGCTGGTGCACGGCACCAACGACGAACGCGTCGACCCCGACCTCTCCTACCGCTACGCCCAGCGCGCCAAGAAGATCAACCGCGACACCTGCCGCTTCGAGGTGCACTCCGACGGCCACTCCCTGCACCAGCACCGCTTCGAGGTGCACGCCCTCGCCACCGACTTCCTCCTCGGCGCCCTCTTCACCCGCGCCTACGCCCGCCCCGTCAAGGACGCCCTGGCCGCTCCCCCGCCCCTGGGCCTCCGCATGCCGCTGGCATCGGGCTTCGGGACGTCCCTGCGGCACTGACCGGACGGTCGACTCCGGTGCGGGGTGGGGGTGTCGGGGCGCCGGTGTCGGGGTGCCGCTCACGGCAACAGCGCGCCCCGGCGGCTCAGGAGGAACTTCTTGAAGGCGGTCACCGGGGGCGTGTCGACGCGGCCGTCGAGCCAGGCGACGCCGATCTCGCGGACCGCGCGGGGGGCGGTGACGGTCAGTTCGGCGACGCCGGGGCGGGGGACGGCGGGGGGCGGGAGGAGGGCGACGCCCAGGCCGGCGGCGACCAGGCCGCGGAGGGTTTCCGCCTCCTCGCCCTCGAAGGCGATGCGCGGGGTGAAGCCGGCCTCGGTGCACAGGGCGTCGGTGATCCGGCGGAGGCCGTAGCCCGGTTCGAGGGTGACGAAGAGTTCGCCGGCCGCCTCGGCGAGGCGGATGCGCTTGCGGCCGGCCAGCCGGTGGTCGTCCGGGACGACCAGGCGGAGCTTCTGCTCGTCGAGGCGGCGCGCCACCAGGTCCGGGTAGTCGGGGACCGGGGAGGTCAGGCAGAGGTCGAGGTCGCCGGCGCGGAGGCGTTCGATCATCGCTTCGCCGTAGTTCTGGACGAGTTGGAAGCGGATGCCGGGGTGGTCGGCGCGGAAGCCGCGGAGCAGGCCGGGGACGGTCTCGGAGCCGAGGGTGTGCAGGAAGCCGAAGGCGACCTTGCCGGCGGCCGGGTCGGCGTCGGCGCGTACCTCGTCGGTGGCCCGTTCCAGGTCGGTCAGGGCGCGTTCGGCGGCGGTGCGGAAGGCGCGGCCGGCCGGGGTGAGGGAGAGCGTGCGGCCGTGCCGGGCGAAGAGGGCGACGCCGAGGTCCTGCTCCAGCCGCACCAGGGCGCGGCTGAGGGTCGGCTGGGGCATGCCGAGTTCGTGGGCGGCGCGGGTGACGTGCTCGTGCCGGGCGACGGCGGCGAACTGGGCGAGCCGCGGGGCGAGGGTCAGCGCCCAGGAGTCGGGGCCCAGCTCGGCGGCCTCGGGGGCGGTCGGCGCGGCCGCCGAGCGGAGGCGTTCCGGAATGTCTTTTCTGTTGCGGCCTTGCAACAGAGGCGGCGGTGAGCTGCGATCATGTTCCACGGCATCGATTATGGCGTTTTGATGCATTGGACGCATGAGGTGGCGTCCTTCTACCTTCGGAGCATGCCTCCCGCTGATACCGGGGCGTCCGTCACCGACCGTGCGGCCGCCTCTCCCCCGTCCTCCACGGACCCCTCTTCCCCTTCCGCCGCGGTGACCGACCCCGAGTCGGACAAGCTGCGGCCGGGCGGCCCCGGCTACCGCCGGATGAGCTTCGCCCTCTTCGCCGCCGGAGTGGCCACCTTCGCCCTCCTGTACTCCACGCAGGCCCTGCTGCCGGCCATCTCCGCGGACCTCCACGTCGCGCCGGACCAGGCGAGTTGGACCGTCTCCGCGGCCACCTTCGGGCTGGCCCTCGGGGTGATCCCGCTCAGCGCGCTCTCCGAGCGGTTCGGGCGCCGCACCCTGATGACGGCCTCCCTCACCGTCGCCGCGGTGCTCGCGCTGCTGGTGCCGTTCGCCCCCTCCCTCGGCACCCTGATCGCGCTGCGCGCCGTGCAGGGCGTCGCGCTGGCCGGGCTGCCCGCGTCGGCGATGGCGTTCCTGGCGGAGGAGGTGCGCGCGAAGGCGCTGGTGGCGGCGATCGGCCTGTTCGTGGCCGGCAACAGCATCGGCGGGATGTCCGGACGGATCGTCACCGGCTGGGTCGCCCAGGCGTGGGGCTGGCGGGCGGCGCTCGGCGCGGTGGGCGTGCTGGCCGTGGTGTGTGCGGTGGCGTTCCGGCTGCTGGTGCCGCGGGCCCGGCACTTCGCGGCGCGTTCGGTGGGCCCGCGGGCGCTGGCCCGTACGCTCGGCGGTCACCTCGCCGATCCGTTGCTGCGCCGCCTCTACGCCATCGGCGGACTGTTCATGACGGTCTTCGGGGCGGTCTACACGGTGATCGGCTACCGCCTGGTCGCCGAGCCGTTCAACCTCCCCCAGGGCATCGTCGGTTCGATCTTCGTGATCTACCTGGTCGGTACGGTCTCGTCGGCCGCGGCCGGCAAGCTGGTCGGCCGGATGGGCCGGCGCGGCGCGCTCTACCTGGCCGTGGGCACCACCACGGCGGGCCTGCTGCTGACCCTGATCACCTCGGTGGGCGCGGTGCTGGCGGGGCTGGTCCTGATCACCGCGGGGTTCTTCGCGGGCCACGCGGTGGCCTCGTCGTCGGTCAGCCGCACCGCCAAGACCGCCCGGGCCCAGGCGTCCGCCCTGTACCAGTGCGCGTACTACATCGGCAGCAGCCTGGGCGGTGCGCTCGGCGCCGCCGCCTTCCACGCCGCCGGCTGGTCGGGCACCGTCCTGCTCGGCCTGGCCGCGATGGTCGGCGCCGCCGGCATCACCCTCTACGCCACCCGGCAGGCGGTGGCCGAACGGCGGCTGCTGAGCCTGGGCAAGGCCGCGTAACACCCCACGGCGCGAAGGGCCCGCCCCACCACCTGTCCTGGTGGGGCGGGCCCTTCGTCGTCGTCGCGCCCCGGGCGCGCGGGACCGGCGCCGGTCCGCCGGCCCCGTGCGCCCGCAGCGCGAAGCCGCGGGGGAACCGCAGGTCAGGCGATGCGCTCCAGTACGACGGGGCGGGCGGTGAACTCCGCGTCGGCCGGGCCGACGCTCACCCCGCCGTCCAGGGCTTCGAGCGCGTAGCCGAACTTCTCCGGGGTGTCGGTGTGCAGGGTCAGCAGCGGCTGGCCCGCGGTGACCCGGTCGCCGGGCTTGGCGTGCAGCTCGATGCCCGCGCCGGCCTGCACCGGGTCCTCCTTGCGGGCCCGGCCGGCGCCCAGGCGCCAGGCGGCGAGGCCGACGGCGTAGGCGTCGAGGGTGGTGAGGGTGCCGGTGGCGGCGGCGGTGACGGTGTGCTGCTCGCGGGCCACCGGGAGCGCGGCGTCCGGGTCGCCGCCCTGGGCCGCGATCATGCGGCGCCAGTGGTCCATGGCGGAGCCGTCGGCCAGCGCCTTGGCCGGGTCGGCGTCCTTGAGGCCGGCCGCGTCGAGCATCTCGCGGGCCAGCGCGAGGGTGAGGTCGACGACGTCGGACGGGCCGCCGCCGGCCAGCACCTCGACCGACTCGCGGACTTCGAGGGCGTTGCCGGCGGTGCGGCCGAGCGGGGTGGCCATGTCGGTGAGCAGGGCGACCGTCCTGACGCCGTGGTCGGTGCCCAACCCGACCATGGTGGAGGCGAGTTCGCGGGCGTCGTCGAGGTGCTTCATGAAGGCGCCGGAGCCGACCTTGACGTCCAGGACGAGGGAGCCGGTGCCCTCGGCGATCTTCTTGGACATGATGGAGGAGGCGATCAGCGGGATCGACTCGACGGTGCCGGTGACGTCGCGGAGGGCGTAGAGCTTCTTGTCGGCGGGGGCGAGGCCGTCGCCGGCGGCGCAGATGACCGAGCCGACGGTGCGCAGGACGTCCAGCATCTCGTCGTTGCTCAGGGCGGCGCGCCAGCCGGGGATGGCTTCGAGCTTGTCGAGGGTGCCGCCGGTGTGGCCCAGGCCGCGGCCGGAGAGCTGCGGGACGGCGGCGCCGCAGGCGGCGACCAGGGGGGCGAGCGGGAGGGTGATCTTGTCGCCGACGCCGCCGGTGGAGTGCTTGTCGGCGGTGGGGCGGGGAAGCGAGGAGAAGTCCATCCGCTCACCGGAGGCGATCATGGCGGCGGTCCAGCGGGCGATCTCCCGGCGGTTCATGCCGTTGAGGAAGACGGCCATGGCGAGGGACGACATCTGTTCGTGGGCGACCTCGCCGCGGGTGTACGCGTCGATGACCCAGTCGATCTGTTCCGGGGTCAGTTCACCGCGGTCGCGCTTGGTGCGGATGACGGAGATGGCGTCCATGGACGGGTTCCTTTCGAACGGGTAGCTCCCGTTCTACACGCATAGACGCCGCGGTCGCCAGGGCGGACGGCGGGTGGCGACACCCGCCGTCCACGGGCCCCTTCGGCCGTCAGCGCGTCAGGTGTTCCGGACCGAACGCGTCCGGCAGCAGCGCGGCCAGCGGACGGATCCCGGCCGCGGTGTCCACCAACAGCTCCGGGCCGCCGTGCTCGTGCAGCAACTGGCGGCAGCGGCCGCACGGCACGAGCAGCTCGCCCTTGCCGTCGACGCAGGTGAACGCGGTGAGCCGGCCCCCACCGCTTGCGAACAGGGCCGAGACCAGGCCGCATTCGGCGCACAGTCCCAGGCCGTAGGAGGCGTTCTCGACGTTGCAGCCGGTGACCGTGCGGCCGTCGTCCACCAGGGCGGCGGCGCCGACCGGATAGCCGGAATACGGGGCGTAGGCCCGGGACATCGCGTCCCGGGCCTGCGTCCGCAGTGCGGGCCAGTCGATGGTGACCGGCACGTCGTGCGTCATGCGGGGTGTCTTCCTTCGTCTCTCGCGTCGAGCGGGGTGCGTCGGTGCTCGGCGCGTCAGTGGCCCTGGCCCCGCCGGTACGGCTTGCCGATCGCCTTCGGGGCCCGCAGCCGCTGCGAGAAGAGCGCCAGGACCAGCAGCGTAGCGAGGTAGGGGCTGGCCTCGACCAGTTCGAGCGGGACGCTGTCGGAGAGCGCGTACCAGACCACCAGAACGGCGGCGGCCACCGCGGCGACCGCGGCCTGGGCACGCTTGGCGGCCCGCAGCCGGACCAGCGCCAGGCCCGCGAGCAGCGCGGCCAGCCCCAGCAGCAGGGCGTGCACGGTCGGGCCGCCGCTGCGCAGCTGCATGGCGTCCATGAAGCCGAACAGGCCCGCGCCGAGGGCGACGCCGCCCGGCCGCCAGTTGCCGAAGATCATCGTGGCCAGGCCGATGTAGCCGCGGCCGCCGGTCTGGCCGTCCTGGTAGAAGTGCACGCTGATCGCCAGGAAGGCGCCGCCGAGGCCGGCCAGCGCGCCGGACACCAGGACCGCCGCGTACTTGTACGCGTAGACGTTGACGCCCAGGGTCTCGGCGGAGAGCGGGGCCTCGCCGCAGGACCGCAGCCGCAGGCCGAACGAGGAGCGCCACAGCAGGAAGAAGGTGCCGACGAAGAGCCCGACGGTCAGCAGGGTCAGCCAGGAGACGCCGGTGACCGCGCCGCCGAGCACCCCGGCGAGGTCGGAGACCAGGAACCAGTGGTGGCCCTCGATGCCGTTCAGCCAGTCCGCGAGGCCGGGGACGGTGAAGGTCGGCATGTCGGACATCGGCGGCGACTGCTTGTCGTTGCCGCCGGCCGCCATCGCGGCGCTGCCCTCCTGGCCGAACCAGAGGGTGGCGAGGTACTGGGTGGCGCCCAGCGCCAGGATGTTGATGGCGACGCCGGAGACGATGTGGTCGACGCCGAAGGTGACGGTGGCGACGGCGTGCACCAGGCCGCCGAGCGCGCCGCCGAGGATGCCGGCCGCCGCCGCGGCCCAGGGGCCGTGCTGCCAGCCGACCCAGCCGGCGGCGAACGAGCCGAGCATCATCATGCCTTCGAGGCCGATGTTGATCACGCCGGAGCGCTCGGACCACAGGCCGCCCAGACCGGCCAGGCCGATCGGCACCGCGGCGCTGAGCGCGGCCCCGAACTGGCCGCCGGAGGTGAGGTCGGTGGCGCCGCTGACGGCCCGCAGGGCGGAGACCGCGACCAGCGCACCGGCGATGATCAGCAGGATCCAGGGGTACGTCAGCTTGCGCCGGCCGCCGGTGGCGGGGGCCGCGGGCCGTACCGCGGACTTGAGTTCGCTACTCACGCCGTCACCTCCGGCTTGTCACTGTTGTCGGCGCTGCCGTCGCCGGTCCGGGCGAGCGCGGCCAGCTCCTCGCCGACCTTGCGCTGCTGGAGGCGCAGCCCGTAGCGGCGGACGACCTCGTAGGCGATGACCACGCAGAGCACGATCACGCCCTGGATGACGCCCACGATCTCCTGGGCGTAGCCCTCGAACTCCAGCCGGGAGCCGGTGCGGTCGAGGAACGCCCAGAGCAGCGCGCCGAACGCCATGCCGGCGGGGTGGTTGCGGCCGAGCAGCGCGATGGCGATGCCGGTGAAGCCGATGCCGGCGGGGAAGTCGGTGCCGTACTGGAACGACTCGCCGAGCAGGGTCGGCATCCCGACCAGGCCGGCCGCGGCGCCCGACAGCAGCATGCTGATGACGACCATCCGCTTGACGCTGACGCCGCTGGCCTCGGCGGCCGGCTCGGAGGCGCCCACCGCCCGCAGGTCGAAGCCGAAGCGGGTGCGGTTGATCAGGAACCAGTACACGGCCCCGGCCAGCACCGCGACCACCACGAAGCCCTCGACCGGCTTGGGGTGGGTGGGGAAGGAGAAGAAGTGGCTGGACTCCGGCAGGAACTTGGTGTGCAGGAGGTTGCCGTCCTTGACGGCGAGCCGGCCGTCCTGGAGGAAGTAGCCGATCACCGAGGCCGCGATGGAGTTCAGCATGATCGTGGTGATCACTTCGCTGACCCCGCGGGTGGTCTTCAGCAGGCCCGCGATGCCGGACCAGACTGCGCCCACCAGCATCGCGATGACGATGAGCAGGATGATCTGGAGGGCGCCGGGCAGCGCGACGGCGCCGCCGACCGCGGCCGCGGCGAAGGCGGCCAGCCGGTACTGTCCGTCGACCCCGATGTTGAAGAGGTTCATCCGGAAGCCGACGGCCACCGCGAGCGCCGAAAGGTAGTACGGCACCGCCTTGTTGACGATCCAGACCTGGCTGTCGCTGTAGTGGCCGTAGTCGGCCATGATCCCGTAGGCGCGGAACGGGTTCTCGCCGGACGCCAGGAAGACCAGCGAGCTGATCACTATCGCGGCGACGATGGCCAGCACCGGTGCGGCGATGCCCAGCAGGACCTTGTCCCGGGCGGCGCTGCGGGCGACGGCGTCAACGGCCGCGTTCTTCTTGGCCGTTGGGGTGGGGGTGGACGTGCTCACTGCGCGTCACCCCCGCGGGCGGCGGTGTCGGCCGAGTCGTCCGACGCGCTGAGGTGGCCGCTGGCGGCACCGGTCATGGCGGAGCCCAACTCCTCCGGGGTGATCACGGCGGGGTCGGCGTCCGCGACCAACCGGCCCCGGTACATCACCCGCAGGGTGTCGGACAGGCCGATCAGCTCGTCCAGGTCGGCAGAGATCAGCAGGACCGCCAGGCCCTCCCGGCGCGCGGCGCGGATCTGCTCCCAGATCTGGGCCTGCGCGCCGACGTCGACCCCGCGGGTGGGGTGGGCGGCGATCAGGAGCTTGGGGTGGTGGCTCATCTCGCGGCCGACGATCAGCTTCTGCTGGTTGCCGCCGGAGAGCGAGGCCGCGGTGACCTCGATGCCGGGGGTGCGCACGTCGTACTCGGCGACGATCCGCTCGGTGTCCTTGCGGGCCCCGGCCAGGTCGAGGAGCCGGCCCTTGCTGTTGGGGCGCTCGGTGACGTGGCCGAGGATGCGGTTCTCCCACAGCGGGGCGTCCAGCAGCAGGCCGTGCCGGTGGCGGTCCTCGGGGATGTAGCCGATGCCGCCCTCGCGCCGGGCGCGGGTGGAGGAGCGCGACAGGTCGGTGCCGTCCAGGGTGATCGTCCCGCCGTCCGGCGTGCGGATGCCCATGACGGCCTCGACCAGCTCGGCCTGCCCGTTGCCCTCGACGCCGGCGACGCCCAGCACCTCGCCCTTGCGGATGGTGAACGAGATGCCGTCCAGCACCGTGCGGACCTCGCCGCCGGCGTCGGTGGCGGACAGCCGCACGTCCTGGACGCGCAGCATCTCCTCGTCGGTGACGGTGGATTCGCGGGTCTCGGGGGACGGCAGTTCGCTGCCGACCATGAGTTCCGCGAGCTGCTTGGGGGTGGTCTCGGCCGGTTCGACGGAGGCCACGGTCGTGCCGCGCCGGATGACGGTGATGTCGTCGGCGACCGAGAGCACCTCGCCCAGCTTGTGCGAGATGAAGATGACGGTCAGGCCCTCGGACTTGAGCTCGCGCAGGTTGTCGAAGAGCGCGTCGACCTCCTGCGGGACGAGGACCGCGGTCGGCTCGTCGAGGATCAGCGTCCGGGCGCCCCGGTAGAGCACCTTGAGGATCTCCACCCGCTGCCGGTCGGCGACGCCCAGGTCCTCGACGAGCACGTCGGGCCGGACGTTCAGCCCGTAGGCGTCGGAGATCTCCCGTATCTTCGCGCGGGCGCCGGCGCCGATGCCGTGCAGCTTCTCCGCGCCGAGGACGGTGTTCTCCAGGACGCTGAGGTTGTCGGCGAGCATGAAGTGCTGGTGCACCATGCCGATGCCGCGGGCGATGGCGTCGCCCGGGGAGTGCAGGGCGACCTGTTCGCCGTCGAGCGCGATGGTGCCCTCGTCCGGCTTCTGCATGCCGTAGAGGATCTTCATCAGGGTGGACTTGCCGGCACCGTTCTCGCCGCACAGGGCGTGGACGGTGCCGCGGCGGACCGTGAGGTGGATGTCGTGGTTGGCCACGACGCCGGGGAACCTCTTGGTGATCCCGCGGAGTTCTACAGCAGGGGCGTCCTGACCGGGCGGGCTGCTGCTGGTGGGCGCTGCGTTGATGGCGCACTCCCCTCAGGGGCGAAGGAGCGGAAGGAGCGGACGGGGTGGGACGGAGCGGGGAAACGGTGCCGGCGGCGCTCGCGCGGGCCTGCCGGGCGCGGCCCCGGGAGGCTACGACTTCGGCGTCTCCTTGACCTTCACCTGACCCTCGATGATCTTCTTCCGGGCCGCGTCGACCTGCGGCTGGACGTCCGTGATGAAGCCGCCCGAGGTGGCCAGCGAGACGCCGCCGTGCTTCAGGTCGTAGGTGTGGATGCCGGTCAGCGGCTTGTGCTGCTCGCAGCTCTTGATGAGGTCGAAGACCGCCACGTCCACGTTCTTCACCACGGAGGTCAGGATGTGGTCCTTGTAGCGGGCCAGTCCCGGCTGCCGGTACTGGTCGGAGTCCACCCCGATCGCCCAGGCGCCCTTGACCTTGCTGACCGCCTCGATGGAGCCGGCGCCGGACTGGCCGGCGGCCGAGTAGATGATGTCGATGCCGCTGTCGAGCATGCCCTGGGCCTTCGCCTTGGCGGCGGCCGGGTCGTTGAACCCCTTGTCGTTGTTGGGGTACAGGTACTGCGAGACGACCTTGGCCTTCGGGTCGGTGTCGCGCACGCCCTGCTCGAAGCCGGCCTGGAACTTCTGGATCAGCGCGTTGTTCACGCCGCCGATGAAGCCCACCTTGTGGGTCTTGCTCTTCAGCGCGGCCGCGACCCCGGCGAGGTACGACCCCTCGTGCTCGGCGAACACCATCGCGTCGACGTTCTTGCCGGTGGGCACCGCGTCGACGACGCCGAAGGTGGTGCCCGGGAAGTCCTTGGCGACGTTCTGCACAGACTGGCTGTAGGCGAAGCCGACCCCGATCACGGGGTTGTAGCCGGCCTCGGCGAACGACGTCAGCCGCTGCTCGCGGTCCGCCTCGGTCTCGCCGTTCTTCGCGGTGAGCATCTTGACCTTGACGCCCAGCTGCTTGCGGGCGTTCTCCGTACCGCGGGCGGCCGCCTCGTTGAACGAGTGGTCGTCCCGACCGCCGATGTCGAAGGCCAGCCCGACACCCGCGTGTTTCGCGCGGTTGGCCTCGGCGAAACTCTGGCCGCAGGCGGTGGCGGTGAGCCCGAGACACGCGGTGGCGGTGGCCGCGGCGACAACCCTGATGACCCGACGCACGGGGCCTTCCCTTCGCTGTAAGCGCCCCCAGTGGCGCTGGCTTGTCGGGAGATTAACGCGCGTAGACCTGGCGCAAAACCCTCCACTGCGTTGCCGTTACCGATTCGTCTCTCAGGGCGCGCCCCCGAAACACGGCGGGCGACCGACGAAGGGCCGGCCGCCCGGGGTGCTGGGGTGTGGCGGGAAATGTACGGTCAGTGGGCGGCTATGCCGTCGCCCTTGATCGCCCCGACCAACGCCGACCAGGCCGCCGCCGGGAGGAGAAGGGCGGGACCGTGCGGGTTCTTGCTGTCGCGGACGGGGACCAGGCCGGGGATGCCGTCGACGACCTCCAGGCAGTCGCCGCCCTGCATGTTGCTGTAGGTGCTCTTGCGCCAGGCGACGGGAACGAGGTCCGCGACCTCGACGCAGTCGCCACCGTTCACGTTGCTGTAAGTGCTCTTGCGCCAGGCGAGGCCACTCAGGTCGATGCTGGTACGCATTGCTCATACCTTTCCATCAGGTTCCGGATCAACGACGCGGAGTCCCGGGGAGGTAGCGCGTACGCCCGAAGGGAATCGTAGGTCGCCCTGCGCTGTGCCACATCCGCCCGGACTTCCAGCAGATCCCCGGACATCCGGCCTTCCTCGTAGGCTACTTGTCGACCGTCCGCAAGCGTCAGGAGCTTCAGCGGCCCTTCCATCAAGGCGTATCCGCCGTGCGCGAAAGGCAGGATCTGGATCATGGTGTGCGGGGTGTCGACCAGCGCCAGCAGCGTACTCAGCTGCCCGTGCATGACCTGGTGGCCGCCGACGGGACGGTGCAGGATCGCCTCGTCCAAGATCGCCGAGTAACGCGGCGGCTCAGCAGACCACAACCTGTCCTGACGACTGAGGCGGGCCTGCACACGTTCTTCGACCAGTTCGGGGGTCACGCCCGGAGCGCAGCTGAAGAAGGCTTGGGCGTATGCCTTGGTCTGCAACAGCCCCGGGACGACGTTGGTGGCGAAGTCTTCGATGACGTCGGCCCCGCTCTCGAAGTCCATGTACCGACGGAACTGGTCGGGATGAATCTCCTTCCTGGCCAACTGGTACAGGCCATGGAAGTGCTCACCCGTCCCAAAGGCCGCATCGAGCGCCGCCGGTAGTTCCGGTGGCGGCATCAGTTCCGCCGTTTCGACGCGGGCCAGGTTGCTCTTGCTGGAGTTGACGATGTCGGCCAGCTGGACCAGCGACAGTTTCGCCACTTCACGATGGCGGCGCTGTTCCGAGCCGAAGTAGTGGCGGGCGGAGACGTACGGGGTCAGGATCTTCGGCGCGTACTTCATGGCGCCACCCTGCCGCGGAGCAACTGGTCCCGAACAGCAGGCAATCAGTTCGAACGCTCCCCGACAGGGGCTCGGCTCAGAGCAGCGCCGCCGCCGTGAACAGTTCGACGCCGACGGTGATCGCGTGCTCGTCGACGTCGAAGTCACCGCGGTGCAGGTCGAGGCTGCTCAGTTCGCCGGGCGGGCGGACGCCGAGGCGGGCCATGGCGCCGGGGACGCGTTCGAGGTACCAGGAGAAGTCCTCGCCGCCGAGGGACTGCTCGGTGTCCTCGACGGAGGCGGTGCCGCGCCGGGCGGCCATCGCGTCGTGCAGGAGCTGGACGCTGTCCGCCTCGTTGACGACCGGGGGGACGCCGCGGACGTAGTCGATCTGGGACTTGGCGCCGTGCAGGGTGGCGACCTCGTCGATCGCGGCGTGGACCAGGTCCGGCGCCTGCCGCCAGGCGTGCAGGTCCAGGCAGCGGACGGTGCCGGAGAGCGCGGCGCGCTGCGGGATGACGTTGCAGGCGTGGCCGGACTCCAGGCGGCCCCAGGTGACGGCGAGGCCGGCCCTGGCGTCGACCCGGCGGGCGATCAGCGCCGGCACGTCGACCGCGACCCGGGCCGCGGCGGTGACCATGTCGGTGGTCAGGTGCGGGCGGGCGGTGTGGCCGCCGGGCCCTTCGAGGGTGACTTCCAGCCGGTCGCAGGCCGAGGTGATCGGGCCGATGCGCAGGCCGATCCGGCCGGCGTCGACCCGGGGGTCGCAGTGCACCGCGAGGATCTGCCCGACGCCGTCGAGCACCCCGCACTCGACGGCCTCGGCGGCGCCGCCGGGCAGGACCTCCTCGGCGGGCTGGAAGAGCAGCCGCACCGGGCGGGGCAGGCGGCCCTGCCGGGCCAGGTCGGCGAGGACCAGGCCGGCACCGAGCACCACGGTGGTGTGCACGTCGTGGCCGCAGGCGTGGGCGCGGCCGGGGACCGTCGAGGCGTAGTCGACCGTCTTGGTGTCGGGGATGGGGAGGGCGTCGATGTCCGCGCGCAGGGCGAGCGCCCCACGAGCCGGGGTGCCCGCACTGCCCGGGGTGCCGTCGACCGTACCGATGTCACAGACGAGGCCGGTGCCGGTGGCCAGGACGCGGGGGCGCAGTCCGGCCCGCTCCAGGCGGTCCTTGAGCGCCGCGGTGGTCCGGAACTCCTGGTTGCCGAGCTCGGGGTGCATGTGCAAGTCCCGGCGGAACGCGAGGAGTTCGGCGCGTAGTGCCTCGGGGAGCGTGCCGGGCAGGGCGGGGGCGTGCGGGTCGTCGGCGGGGTGGGACATCAGTTGGTTCACCCGTTGAAGGTTACGGGTCCGATCGGGGCAACTGGCCCTCGATCAACAAAAGTTCAGCCCCTCAGGGGAAGAAATTTTAGGCAGCTGGGTGCATGGACGGAATTTGACGAGGGTATGAAGCAGGGTTTTATCGCTCCCTGTCAGGTTCTGCTCTCAGGTTCGATCGCCGTGTTCGGCGACGGCGTTCGGTGGGGGCGTGCGGTCGTCGGGGTCGGTCGCGGTGCGGCGTCTTCGCGGGCGCGTTTCGGGGTCGGCGACGGGCAGGCGCCGCACGTCCCGGGCGGTGCCGGTGACGTCGTCGAGGAAGCCCTGGGCGCGGGGCGAGGCGTGCGCGGTGAGCCAGGCGGGGTCGATGTCGCAGACCGCGACCTGCACTCCGGTGCCCTGCAGGGCCAGCGGCAGGGTGTGGACGACGGTGGACGGGAAGCTGAGGACCAGCCGGCCGACCGGGCCGCGGCGGGCGATCAGTTCCAGCGGGAGGTCGGGGCGGACCACTTCCAGGCCGGTCTCGGTGGCCAGCCGGTGGAGCTTGCCGGTGCTTTCCCGGCGGTGCGCGAAGTAGCGGGTGGCGCCGTGCGCGCGGGCCAGGCGGGCGACCGCGGCCAGGTAGCGGTCGGTGTCGACGACGCCGGTCTCGACGAGCGAGGTGCCGACGATGTCGGCGGTCCGGGTCAGGCGGGGCGGGCCGAAGCGGCCGCGGGTCCAGGCGAAGTCGTTGGCGGTGACCGCCATGCCCTCGGGCACCTCGACGGGCATGGAGCTGAAGAGGGCGACGGTGCGGCGGCGCCGGGCGCCCTCGGGGTCGGGGGTGAGGCGGCGGCGGGCGGTGGCGGCGAACGGTGCGAAGAGCAGGTCGCGGGGGCCGCGCCCGGAGCCGTGCCGGTGCCAGCGCACCAGCCGTTCGCCGCGGGCGAGTTGGCCGATGAACTCCATGGTGGCGGTGCCGTCGTCGACCACCACCAGGTCGCGGGCGCGGGTCAGGCCGAGGAGCAGTTGGACGTAGCGGGAGAACGGGTCGCCGAGGACGACCCGGCGGGCCCGGCGGAGCAGGGGGGTGAGGCCGCCGATGGTGCGCAGCGGGGCGGTGGGGCCGCCGCGGGCCTCCTCCCAGCGCAGGGCGTGGCCCTCGTCGCGGGCGAGTTCGGCCATCCGGCGCAGCTGGCCGCGGGTCATCGGGTCGTGCGGGGAGAGCACGACGACGGTGAGCGCGGCGGCGCGGGCGGCGTGCGCCCATTCGAGGACGTTCAGCAGCTGCACCGGGCTCTCGACGAAGGCGAGGGTGCCGGTGTCCGCGGGGGCGGGGGCGGGGGTCATGTCGTCACCGTTGGGGTCGGTCCGGTGGCGCTGCCGGGGCACCCCGAGGAGGCGGCGGGCGGGAGTCCCCGCCGCCTCCTGGGGCGGGACCTCGGCGCTGGTGGCGCGGGTCCCGTCGGGTGAGTCCACGTCGCGAACTCCGCTCGGCCGGTCAGACGGCGGCCGGCGCGCGGTCGGCCGCGGCGTCCGCGTCCTGCGCGGCCTCGGACTCGGCGACCACGCCGGGGACCCGGCGCAGCTTCTTCATCGGGCCGAGCTCGCTCTCGTAGACCTTCTTGACGCCGTCGCCGAGGGACTCCTCGATGGTGCGGATGTCGCGGACCAGGCGGGTCAGGCCCTGCGGCTCGACGGAGGCGGCCTGGTCGGAGCCCCACATGGCGCGGTCGAGGGTGATGTGCCGCTCGACGAAGGTGGCGCCGAGGGCGACCGCGGCGAGGGTGGTCTGCAGGCCGGTCTCGTGGCCGCTGTAGCCGATCGGGACGTTGGGGTACTCGGCCTGGAGGGTGTGGATCATGCGGAGGTTGAGCTCTTCGGCCTTGGCCGGGTAGGTGCTGGTGGCGTGGCAGAGGACGATGTTCTCGCTGCCCAGGACCTCGACGGCGTGCCGGATCTGCTTGGGGGTGGACATGCCGGTGGAGAGGATGACGGCGCGGCCGGTGGCGCGCAGGGCGCGCAGCAGCTCGTCGTCGGTGAGCGAGGCGGAGGCGACCTTGTAGCAGGGGACGTCGAACTTCTCCAGGAAGGCGACGGACTCGACGTCCCACGGGGAGGCGAACCACGCGATGCCGCGCTTCGTGCAGTACTCGTCGATGGCGCGGTAGCCGTCCTCGTCGAACTCCACGCGGTGGCGGTAGTCGATGTACGTCATCCGGCCCCAGGGGGTGTCGCGCTCGATGTCCCACTGGTCGCGCGGGGTGCAGACCTCGGGGGTCCGCTTCTGGAACTTGACCGCGTCGCAGCCGGCGTCCGCGGCGGCGTCGATCAGCGCGAAGGCGTTCTCCAGGTCGCCGTTGTGGTTGATGCCGATCTCGCCGGTGACGTAGACGGGGCGGCCGGGGCCGACCGGGCGGTCGCCGAGGGAGCGGAGGCGGGAGTTGCTGCTCATGGGAGGTTCCTTCGTTCTGTTCGAGGGTGGTGGATCGGGGGGGACGGGTCGGGAAAGGGCGGGCCGGCGGTCTGTAACGGCGTTACAGGGCTGGGCGGGAGCTACAGGGAAGGGCCCAGCAGCCAGCCGGCGATCTCGCGGACGGCGCCGCTGCCGCCGGGGGTGGCGGTGACCGCGCGGGCCGCGCCGCGGACCACGTCGTGGGCGGAGGCGACCGCCACCGGCCAGCCGACGAGGTCGAAGCAGGGCAGGTCGTTGACGTCGTTGCCGACGTAGAGCACCCGGTCCGGGGTGACGCCGGCCTCCTCGCACCACTGCTTGAGGGCGACGTCCTTGCGGTCGATGCCGTGCAGGACGGGCACCTTGAGCTTGCGGGCCCGGGCGGCGACCACCGGGTTCTGTTCGGTGGACAGGATCAGCAGGTCCAGCCCGGCGCGCCGCAGCGCGGCGATCCCCAGGCCGTCGCCGCGGTGCACGGCGACGGTCTCCCGGCCGTCGGCGTCGACCAGGACGCGGTCGTCGGTCTGGGTGCCGTCGAAGTCGAGGACGACGGCGTCGACGTCCGCGCGGGTCGGCAGGGCGCCGGGGCGGGGGGTGTCGAGGAGCGGGGCGAGGGCGCGGGCCCGGGCCAGGTCGTGCGGGTCGTCGATCTCCAGCACCCGGGCCGGGTCGGTGCGGACCAGTTCGGTGCGGCCGAAGAAGCGGTGGCCGCTGGCGCGGAAGCCGGCGGCGTCCATGGCGTAGGCGGCACCGGTCTCCAGCAGGTCCTGCGGACGGTCCTGGCGGCGCGGCCGGAAGGACTTGTCGTGGTTGACGCCGTGGCCGCCGTCGGCGGTGGCGCCCTCCCCGGCGACGCCGGCAACCCCGGCGACCCCGCCGACCGCGGCATCGGCGTCGCGCCAGACGAAGCCGTGGAAGGGGGCGACGGTCAGGGCGCTGTCGGCGCCGTCCTCGACCACCGCGGCGGCCACCGCGTCGATGTCCTCGCTGGTGAGGAACGGGCTGGTGCACTGGACGAGGAGCACCGCGTCGACCGGGCGGCCCTGCTCGGCCTCGTAGCTGTCCATGGCGTGCCGGACCGCGGCCTCGCTGGTGGCGGTGTCGCCGGCGATCTCGCCGGGCCGGGCTATGACCACCGCGCCGGCGCCGCGGGCGGCGGCGGCGATCCCGGCGTCGTCGGTGGAGACCACCACGTCGGTGACGAGCCGGGCGGCGCGGCACTCGCGGATCGCACGGGCCACCAGGGGGACGCCGCCGACGGCGGCGAGGTTCTTGGCGGGGACGCCCTTGGAGCCGCCGCGGGCGGGGATGACGGCCACAACGGTGGGGGGCATGGGGCTCTCCTTGGTCGGGCGGGGACCGGTCGCGGGTGCTGGTCGTGCGCGGGTGCCGGGGTGGCTCACAGCTGCCCCCAGCGGCGGATGGCCGGGGCGACGCGCTGGACGCCGTGCCGGTAGGCGCCCCGGGCGGCCTCGCGCACCGTTTCGCGGGCCAACTTCCGTAGCCCGCGGGCCTCTTGGGGTTCCTCGGCGTGCCCGGCGAGCGGTGCGCCCTGGGGGTCGAGGCCGTAGCGGGCGAGGATGCCGGGCAGGTAGCCGGGGGCGGTGCGGGGCGTGTAGTAGGGGGTGAGCGGCGGCAGTTCGTCGGCGGCGGCCAGGGCGGTGACCCGGTCGCGGGCGGCGGCGAAGGCCCCCTCGTACGCCCCGTCGGCGGCGACGCCCTGGCCGGCCAGCCACGCGGGGTCGGGCTTCGGGCGGTGGCCGGCGTCGAGTTCGTCCCAGGAGGCCAGGCAGCCGGAGCCGAGGAAGTGGTGGTTGCCGAGCGCCTCGCGGATGCCGAGGTCGGTGAGGACGGCGGTGGGGATGCCGCGGTGCAGCGACTCCAGGGCGGCGGTGGAGCTGACCGTGACCAGCAGGTCGGTGCGGTCCAGGACCTCGCCCATGTTCCCGTACACCAGGCGGCAGTTGGCGGGCAGGCCGCCGGGCAGCTTGGTGGCGAGCTTCTGGTAGGGCAGTTCCTCGATGTGGGTGGTGTGCTCGCCGGGTTTGCTGCGGAGCTTGATCAGCACCTCCCGGTCCGGGTGCCGGCGGGCGTGCTCGACCGCCCTGCGCAGCAGGTGGGTGCGCGCCTCGCGGTGCTCCGGTACGGAGGGCTGGGCGGCGAACACCACGGTGTACGGCCGGCCGCCCGGTGCGGCGGGCCCGGCCGGCGGCTCCTCGTAGGGGGCGCCGCCGAGGAAGGGCAGCGCGCACTGCACGACGCCGTCGTCCGGGGCGCCGACGCCGCGGTAGACCGCGCGGAACCGGTCCGCGTCGTGGCGGGAGTTGGCGAGCACCACGTCCGCGCCGTGCCGCAGCAACAGGCCGTCCGCGAGCTTCTCGTAGACCACGCCGACGTAACCGGTGACGACGACGGGGCGGCGCCCTTCGGCGCGCCAGGCGTGCCCCAGTCCGTGCAGCATCGCCTGGACGGCACCGCCGACGCAGGCCAGCACCAGCACGTCGCAGCGGGTGCGGTCCACGGCGCGGACGAAGTCGACGCCCCGGATCTCCTGCAACGAGTCCGCGCGGGCGCCGACCTCGCCGAGTTGGCGGACGGTGGGGGTGGCGCGGCCGCGGAGCAGGTAGCCGTCGAGCCGGGCGTCCGGTTGGAGTCGGCGGGCGGTCAGGGCGCCCCACTTCCACCGGGTGTCCGAGTCGGCGAGCACCGCGACCCGCGGTGCGGAATGGGTACGTGATGGCACGTCGAAGACGCTAGGAAGGCGCGACGGTTGGCGGGCCAACTGAGGAGCAACAACGGGTTAACAGCCGACCGACGAATGTCGAACCCGCCCGGATACCGCCCGGTCACCGGCCTGGTTAACCATCCCGCCATTCTTCGTTCACCGCCAAGTACGCGGCACGTCAAGACGAATGCCGGGCACCACCCCTAACGTCACGTGGGTGGTTAAGCTCTCCGTCATCGTGCCGTTCTACAACGTGCAGACATACGCGCCCGATACTCTGAAAAGCCTGGCGGCGAACTCTCGCGAGGATTTCGAATTCCTCCTCGTCGACGACTGTTCACGCGACGAGACGCCGGAGATCCTCGCGCGCGCCGCGGCGGACCTGCCGGGTGCCCGGGTGCTGCGGCACGAGAAGAACGGAGGTCTGGCCACCGCCCGCAACACCGGACTGGACGCGGCCCGCGGCGAGTACCTCACCTTCCTCGACGGGGACGACTGGCTGGCTCCCGGCTACTTCCCCGAACTCCTCTCCGTCATAGAGGAGTTGGGATGTGACTTCGTCCGGACCGACCACGTCCAGTGCACCGCCCGGGCGCGCACCGTGCACCGGGTCCCGCACGGCCGGCGGGGGGTGGTGATGGATCCGCGGAGCGTGATCCTGCCCGCCGACCGCTCCACCTCGGTGGACTACGCCTACGCCTGGGCCGGCATCTACCACCGGCGGCTGCTCGACGACGGGTTGCTGCACTTCACCGACGGGTTGCGCACCGCCGAGGACCGGCCGTGGATCTGGCGCCTGCACCGCGAGGCGAAATCCATGGCGGTGACCGGTCTGTTGGGGGTCTTCTACCGACGCGGCGTGGCGTCCTCGCTGACCCAGATCGGCGATGTGCGGCAATTGGACTTCATTCGCGCCTTCGATCAGGTGATCGAGGAAACGGCCGGGGACCCCGAGGCGCATCTGTTGTTGCCGAAGGCGGTCCGCACGTATTGCGCGATCATTTCCCACCATCTCGGCTCGATCGAACGGTTCGAGCCGCCGGTCGCCCGCAAATTGCGGGCGATGAGCGCCGCGGCCATGAAACGCATGCCGCAGGACGTACTGAAGGAAGCCCTGGATTCCATGGATGTACACCGCGCCTCCCGGCTGCGGCGGTTGCGTCGCCGCCCCTCCCCGGCGGAGGTCGCCGCCTGATGCCCGACCAGCCCCGCACCCAGATCTTCCTGGCCTCCACCCTCTACGGCGCGGCGACGCTGGCCGCGGCCCTGGACGCCGGCCTGTTCGCACCGGCCGACCGCCGCCTGCTGCTGATCAGCAACAACGCGACGACCCCGGAGACCACCCCGGCGCTGGACGCCATGCCCGGCTTCGCGCGGCTGCGCGGCCGCTTCGACCGGGTGCTGTCGTGGAACGAGACGATCCGCCCGTTCCACCCCGGCGGCTGGTCGCCGCGCGCCGACGACGTACCGCTGTGGGAGCGCCAGCTGCGACTGCTGTGGGAACTGGGCGACGACCAGGTCGAGTTGGTCGTGGAGTCGATCCAGGTCAATCCGGCGCTGGCGCTGGCGCAGCTCTTCCCCGACGCGCCCGTCCACGTCTACGCCGACGGGCTGATGAGCTACGGCCCCACCCGCAACAAGCTCGACCCGCTGGTCGGCACCCGCATCGAGCGGCTGCTCCACCTGGACCTGGTGCCGGGCCTGAAGCCGCTGCTGCTCACCGAGTTCGGGGTCGAGCCGGTGCTGGTGCCGTCCGTCGCGTTCACCAAGGTGCTCGGTGACCTCGCCGACGACGGCACGGCCGCGGACGACCTGGCCGGGGTGCCGGAGGGCGCGGCGCTGCTGCTCGGCCAGTACCTCTCCGCGCTCGCCATCCTCACCCCGCAGGAGGAAGAGGAGCTGCACGTGGCGATGGTGCGCGGGGCGGTCGCGCGGGGCCACCGCGAGATCGTCTTCAAGCCGCACCCGTCGGCGCCGGCCCGCTGGTCGCGGCTGCTGGAGCGGGAGGCCGAACGACTTGAGGTCGCGCTCACGGTGCTGGACCGGCCGGTGCTCGCCGAGGTCCTCTACCAGCGGACCCGGCCGGCGCTGGTGGTCGGTTGCTTCTCCACCGCGCTGCTGACCGCGGCCGTCTTCTACGACCTGCCGGTGGCCCGGACCGGCACCGGGCTGCTGCTGGAGCGGTTGACGCCGTACCAGAACAGCAACCGGATGCCGGTGACGCTGGTGGACGCGCTGGTGCCGGACCTCGCCGACCGCGGCGAACGGCCGCGCGCCGCCGCCGCGCCCGAGGACGTCGGCCCGCTGGTCACCGCCGTCGGCTACGCGATGCAGCACCAGATCTACCCGCACCTGCGGCCGGCCGCCGAACGCTACCTGGCGGCCCACCTCAGCCCGCGCACCCGGCGCTACTTCAAGCGTCGCCGGCTCACCGCGCTGGCGCTGCCCGGCGCGCTCCCGTCCCAGCTGTCCTTCCTCCCGCGCAACGCCACCGTCCGCCGGGTGGCGCGCCGGGCCCGGGCCGTGCAGCGCCGACTGAAGAAGCGGACCGCCGCCTGATGACCACCACCACCTCACCGGCGGCCGGGGCGCCCCGCACGGCACCGGAGGGCACCGCGCCCGGCCGGCCGGGCGCCGGTCCGGCCGCCGCCCGGGACACCGCGATACGGGGCCGCGGCCCACGCGGCGGCGCCGCCCGGCTGCGGGCCCTGGACGGACTGCGGCTGCTCGCCGCCCTGATGGTCGCCGCGTACCACTACGGCGGCCGGGGCGGTGACGTCTCCCGGGCCTGGGGAGACTCCCCGGCCCACCAGTTCCCCGCCCTCTCCGGCGCGTTCGCGTACGGCTGCCTGGGCGTCCAGATCTTCTTCGTGATCAGTGGCTTCGTCATCTGCCTCAGCGGCTGGGGCCGGACCCTGCGCTCGTTCGTCGCCTCCCGGGTCAGCCGCCTGTACCCCGCCTACTGGGTGGCGATCCTGCTGGTCACCGCGGTCTTCGCGCTCCCCTGGGTCGCGTTCAAGGCGCTCTCGCCCAGCGAGGTGCTGACCAACCTCACCATGCTCCAGTACCCGTTGGGCGTGCACCGCGTCCTCGGCGTGTGCTGGACGCTCTGGGCGGAGATGCGGTTCTATGTCCTCTTCGCGCTGTGCGTGGTGCTGCCGGGCGCCACCCGCGGGCGGGTCGTCCTCTTCTGCGCCGGCTGGACGCTGGCCGCCGCCCTGGCCCAGTCCTCCCACGACCCGTTCCTCAACACCGTCCTGATGCCCCAGTACGCCCCGTTCTTCATCGGTGGCGTGGGCCTGTACCTGCTGCACCGGTTCGGCCGGCGGGATCCGGTCGCCTGGACGATCGTGCTGGTCAGCTGGCTGATCGGGCAGCACTACGCGGTCGCCGGCCTGTGGCACGCGCCGTCCGCGCACGCCTTCTCCTACCGCTCGACGACCGTGATCATCGCCATCGTGACCTTCGGCTTCGCCGCGGTCGCCGCCGTCGCCCTGGGCGCCCTGCGCTGGGCGAACTGGCGCTGGCTGACCGTCGCCGGGGCGCTGACCTACCCCTTCTACCTCGTCCACGAGCACCTGGGCTGGGTCGTCATAGGCGTGCTGCACCGCGACCTCGGACTGCCCTCGTACGCCACGTTCCTGCTGACCGTCGGTCTGATGCTGCTGCTGGCGTGGGTGCTGCACCGGTGGGTCGAACGCCCGCTGACCCCGCGACTGCGCGGCGCGATCGATCCGCGGCGTTAGGGCGCTTCACCTGCGGCGCGGGCCCGACCCGCCCCTCTCGACATCCGTCACGTCACCCGCCCCGCACCCCCGTCAACGCCCGTGCTCCCGCACGTAGTTGACCTCGATCCCGGCGACGATGATGCGGATCCCGGCCTCGAACGCCTCCCCCAGGTCCGCGAAGAGCGCCCGCCCGGCCCGTGCGGCGAGCGGGTACTCCGCGCCCAGCCGGCGCTCCCGCTCGTCGAGGTCGTAGGACGGGTCTCGGACCTCCCGGTGCGCGGGGTCGGGGTGCACCGACTGCTCCTCGATGACCAGCCCGACCGTGTAGTTGTACGCGGTCCACCAGGCGCGGGCCGCCTCGGACAGGGTGAAGCCGGCCGCGGTGAAGTGGCTGAGGAAGAGTTCCAGCGGGACGGCGAAGCTGTCGTCCGTCATCCGCGTACCGGCGACGACCTTGCCCCCGTCACGGTAGGTGAGCAGTTCGCGGCGGAGCACGGCGCAGGTGTTCAGGAGCATCTCCTGCCAGGACGGCCACCGGCTGCTCGGCCCGGGCCCGCCCCCCGGCAGCGTCGACCGGAAGAGCCGCCGGAAGATCTCGGTCGCCATCTCGTCCAGCAGTTCCTGCTTGTTCTTGAAGTGCCAGTAGAGCGCCGGTGCCTGGACGTCGAGTTCCTTGGCGATCCGCCGGAGGGTCAGGCCGTCGAGCCCGCCCTCGTTGAGCAGCCGCAGGGCGGTCTCCACCACCAATTTTCGGTCAATGCGCGAAGCCATGTTGACAACTTAACACCGTTAAGGGCAGCCTCGAAAGCATGGCACTTAACAACGTTAAGGAAACCCTCGTCCACTCCACCGAGGGCACCTTCGAGGGCACCGCCGGGGACGCCACCGCGCCGCCCGTCGACGTCCTGGTCTCCGGCGCCGGCCCGACCGGCCTCGCGCTCGGCATCGACCTCGCCCGCCGGGGCGTGACCACCCTGATCGTCGAGCGGCAGGACACCCTCTCCCTCGGCGCCCGCGGCTCCGGCATCCAGCCGCGCACCCAGGAGGTCTACGACGACCTCGGCGTGCTCCCCGCCGCGCACGCCGCCAGCGGCCTCTACCCGCCGATGGCGCTGTGGGAGGACGGCCGGATCGTCCGCACCCACGAGATGGTGGAGCGGGTCGCCCCCACCCCGTCGATGCCCTACGCCGATATGCGGATGCTCCCCCAGTGGCGCAACGTCCGCCTGCTCCACGACCGCCTGCTCGACCTCGGCGGCAGCGTCCAACTGGGCACCGCACTCACCGACTTCACCCAGGACGACGACGGCGTGACGGCCCGCCTGACCGGGCCCGACGCCAGCGTGCGCACCGTGCGGGCCCGCTACCTGGTCGCCTGCGACGGCGGCGGCAGCACCGTCCGCAAGCAGCTCGGCGTCCGGATGACCGGGCCGCAGCTCGCCCAGGGACACGCCGTCCTCGCCGACGTCCGCCTCGACGGCCTCGACCGCGACCACTGGCACCGCTGGGCGCTGGCGAGCGGCGGCTTCGTCGGCCTCCTCCCGATGGCCGGCACCGACGACTTCCAACTGATCGCCGCCGCGGCCGTCGAACCGGACACCTCCCACGAGGCGGTCCGCGACCTGATCGCCACGCACACCCACCTCACCCGCGACCAGGTCCGCGAGGTGCTGTGGACGTCGCTCTACCGCCCCAAGGCCGGCATGGTCGACGCCTACCGCCACGGCCGGGTGTTCCTGGCCGGCGACGCCGCGCACATCCACTCCCCGGCCGGCGGCCAGGGCCTGAACACCAGCGTCCAGGACGCCTACAACCTCGGCTGGAAGCTCGACCACGTGCTCCGGCACGGCGCCCCGGACGCCCTCCTCGACACCTACGAGACCGAGCGCCGCCCGATAGCCGCCGACATCCTCGCCACCAGCACCCGGCTGCACCGCTCCGGCAGTCTCCGCCGCGGCCGCGAACTGCACCAGATCGGCATCGGCTACCCGGACAGCCCGCTCACCCGCGAGCTGCGCACCGACCTGGCCGAGGGCGCCCGCACCGCCGGCGACCGCGCCCCCGACGCCCCCTGCACCACCCCCGACGGCACCCCCACCCGCCTCTTCGACGCCTTCCGCGGCCCGCACTTCACCGTGCTCGCCCTCGACGCCCCCGACCTGGACACCGCCGCCCTCACCGAGGCCGCCGGCTCCACCCCCCTCCACCTCCTCCGCGTCGGCGGCCTCACCCCCGACCTCCTCGACCCCGACGGCCACCTCCGCGCGGCCTACGGCACCACCCCCACCGTCTTCCTGATCCGCCCCGACGGCTACGTCGCGGTGGCGGCCCCGCCGGAAAAGGCCACGACGGCACTCGCGGAAGCCCTCCGAACCCACTTCGGCGCAACCCCCATCCCGGCCTGAAACGAGCCGGGCCCCCCACAACACCGCCCCGGGACCCGCCCCCACCCCCTCACGGGCGAGGACGGGCCCCGGTCTGCCTCACCGCACGGACGAACCCGCGCGGCTCCCTTCAGGGGGCGCCCGGGACGCTCCCCTCTGGACGCAACCGAGTCGGCGTCGGGAGGGCTCCGGATCAGGACCCGATCAACTGGCGGACGGCGTCGCTCACCTCGGGCAGCTCGCCGGGGAAGGCCCACTGATGGGCGTCGTGCTCGGTCAGGACGATCGGCTCGGTCTTCGCCACGGTGACCGCGAAGTTGAACTGCCTGGTGGTGCCGCCGCGACTGTTGGGGTAGTCGAAGTGGCCGATGTAGCCGCTCACCGTCTCGATGGTCAGGCCGGTCTCCTCGGCGGTCTCGCGGTGCAGGGCTTCGAGGACGGTCTCCCCGTCCTCGACCTTGCCGGAGGGGATCTCCCACATACCGCCCATGAAGTCCTCGGGGTTGCGCCGCACGAGCAGGACCCGGTCGGCATCGGTGACGACCGCGCCGGCCACGAAGCCCGTGACGCCATCCGCTCGGGCGTCGTCCACCAAGCGGGCCAGGAACTCGGGAGAGGTGACGGTCACAGCAACTCCTTATGGTGCTCGCTCACTTTGACGACCGCGCGAACGTACTGCTCGGCCAGCGCGAGATCCCGCTCACGATGCCAGACCGGCAGCTTGATCGCGCGCCGGTGAAGGTGAAGGGGCCCGGAGAACAGCGCCCCCCACAACACCGACCCGGGACCCGCCCCCTCCTCCTCACGGGCGAGGGGGCCGGGTCCCGGTCTTCCTCACCGCGCGGACGAACCCCGCGCGGCACCCTTCAGGGGAGCGCCCGGGACGCTCCCCGCAGGACGGACCGGCGCCTCGAACCGAGCCCATCGGCTCGCACGGGGCACGCGCCACCCCTACTCGGGGCCGCTCCGGTCGGGGAAGCCCTCCGCGGGCGCGGAACCACCGCCCGCATCGTCCGCACCGCCTTCGCCGTCTTCCTCTTCGTCGTCCCCGTCCGGCCCGCCCTCCCACCGGACCAACCGGGCACCGCGACTCTCCGAAACCCGGTGCACCCTGGCCAAGTGAGCGTTCAATTCCACGGCCAACAAGTGGAGTTCACCCGGCGTCCAGGACCGCCCGGCGAGCACGTCACCGGCTTCCTCGATGCACTCGGCCGCCGCGCCCATCTGCTCCGCCTCCACCCGGTCGGCAAGCCGGGAGACGTACCCGGTCCCGGTCCCACCGAGCAGGAAGCACGGCTTGCCTTCCGGACTGCTCCACGGCAGCAGCCGTGCGGTGTCCATGGGGTTCATCGCACGCTCGCCTCCCCCGCGTGGGACTGGGGGGACTTCACCGTGTCGGGCACATTGGCCGACGGCCAGAGCACCTGGCGGGGCCTACGCGCAGGGAACGTCAGTCCCCACGCGGGCGCCAGTGGCCTCGCGATAGCGTTGGTCATGTCGTCAACTCCTTGCTAGTTGATGGCCATGCCCCCGGGCCGGTCGCACGGTCGCGGGGGTCCCGTATATGGCCGGTTGCGTAGTCGAAGAGCTTCTTCAGCACGCTCATTGCAGGCCCCCGGTCCGGCCATGGCCGTGCCGTCGCCCGTCGCTCCAACCGAGTGAACTAGTTCAGTATCGGAGCGACCGAAGCACTTCCGCTACGGTTCCCGGTGCCCTAGTGTGCTGAGCGATTTCGGTGCTCAACTCACCTGAGGAGCAAGGCAGATGGCTGGTCCGAAAACATTTACGAAGATCGCGGATCACTTCCGGGAGCGCATCCTGTCGGGCGATCTGGAGCCAGGGGCGAAGCTGCCCACGAACCGGGAGATCTCGGGGCAGTGGCAGGTGGCCGCCGCGACGGTGTCCCGCGCCCTCCAGGCGCTCCAGGTCGAGGGGTACATCCGGACCACGCCACGCGGCACGTACGTCGCCGACGACCCGGTGTGGACCCTGTCGGCGCGCGACCGGCTCGCCCGCGTGCAGCGCGTGAAGTCGTTCCTCGCGGACGGCGAGACGAGCCGGGTCACGGCGGCGGAGTTGGTCGCCCCTCCGCTGTACGTCGCCGAGATCTTCGACCTGGACACGGGAGACCAGGTGGTGCGGCGGGAATGGCTGGCCGGTCGAGGCAAGACCCGGACCGTGTTCGCGGTGACGTGGTACCCGGCACCGTTCGCCGCCCTCGTGCCCGACCTGCTGAACACCGCGCCGGAGCGCAACCACGGCCTGTCGGCACGGGTGTTGGAGGCCACGGAGCGCACCATCGCGCACGCCAGGGACGACATGCACGCCCGCGCCGCCGACGCGCGCGAGGCCAGTGCCCTGGGCCTGCCCGTGGGCGCTCCGATCCTGGCGGGGGCCCACCGCTGGTCGGACGCCGACGGCGTCATCGAATACGGCGAATGGTGCCTGCCGCCCCGCTTCACGATCGGGTACGAGTACCAGCCGTGAGGGCCGTCGGGGCGCTGGAAGGCTGAGCACGCATCGGAAGAGACCGGACTGGACGTGGAGGTCACCGGCCTGGTCGGTACGCACACGGACCCCCGGCATGTCCTCGCGTACGACGACGGAGAGGTGCGGCGCCAGTTCAACGTGTGCTTCACCGCGCGGATCGTCGGGGGCGCTCGCACGGTCGGCCGAGTCCTCGGAACTCCGTTTCGTCGCGCCCGGAGCGATCGACGCGCTGCCCATGCACCACAAGCAACGGCTGCGGATCCGGCGCTTCCTGGAGCAGCGGCCAGTTCCGTACCTCGGACAGCGCCCCAAGACCACGAGCCCCCGCCGGCCCCCGTAAGGGCAACCGGCGAAGGCTCGTGCCTGTCCGTGGGTCCGCCCACCACCCATGAAGGCAGTCGGCAGGGGCTCATCCGTCGCCATGGGGACCCGCCCCCTACACCACCAGCGACAGCAACAGCACGCCCACGATCCCGACGACCGAGATCAGCGTTTCCATCACCGACCAGGTCTTGAGGGTCTGGCCGACGTCCATGCCGAAGTACTCCTTGACCATCCAGAAGCCGGCGTCGTTGACGTGGCTGAAGAAGAGCGAGCCGGCGCCGATGGCGAGGACGAGGAGGGCGGCGTGGGTGGTGCTCATCTCGGCGGCGAGGGGGGCGACCAGGCCGGCCGCGGAGATGGTGGCGACCGTGGCGGAGCCGGTGGCCAGGCGGATGGTGACCGCGATCAGCCAGGCCAGCAGCAGTGTGGAGATGTTCCAGTCCTTGGAGATCTCCAGGATCATCTGGCCGACGCCGGAGTCCACCAGGGTCTGCTTGAAGCCGCCGCCGGCGCCGACGATCAGCAGCACGCCGGCGATCGGGCCGAGCGAGGACTCGACGGTGGACGCGATCCGGCCACGGGTGAAGCCGGCCGAGCGGCCGAGCGTGAACATCGCGACGACGACGGCGGTCAGCAGCGCGATCAGCGGGGAGCCGACGACGTCGAAGATCCGCTGGACGGTGTGCGCGGGGTCGTCGACGACGACGTCCACCAGGGCCTTGGCGAGCATCATCACGACCGGCAGCAGGACGGTGGCGACGGTGATGCCGAAGCCCGGGCGCTTCTGGAGGTCGTCGGAGGTGCGCTGCGGGATCATCTTCTCGGGCGGGGCGATGTCGACCCAGCGGGCCGCGTAGCGGGAGAAGAGCGGGCCGGCGATGATCGCGGCGGGGATGGCGATGACGACGCCCAGCGCCAGCGTGACGCCGAGGTTGGCCTTGACCGCGTCGATGGCGGCCAGCGGCCCGGGGTGCGGCGGGATCAGCCCGTGCATCACGGACAGGCCGGCCAGCGCCGGGATGCCGACGCGCATGAGGGAGAAGTTGCCGCGCTTGGCGACCAGCAGCACCACCGGGATCAGCAGCACGATGCCGACCTCGAAGAAGATCGGCAGCCCGACGATGCCGGCGATCAGCACCATCGCCCAGGGCATCGCCCGCCGCCCGGCCTTCGCCAGGATCGTGTCCACGATCTGGTCCGCGCCGCCGGAGTCGGCGAGCAGTTTGCCGAGGACGGCGCCCAGCGCGATCAGCACGCCGGTGCCCGCGACCGTCGTTCCCAGCCCGGTGGAGAAGCTGGCGATGGCCTTGTCGAGCGGCGCCCCGGCCACCGCACCGAGCACCAGCGAACCGATGATCAGCGACAGGAAGGCGTGCAGCTTGAACTTGGTGATCAGCAGGACGATGACGGCGATACCCGCCAGGACGGCGATGCCCAGCTGTGCGTGACCGGCCGAGGTGATCGGTGTGGTCGCGTCCGCTGCGAGCATCTCGGCGCTGAGATGTGGCACGGCGATTCCCTTTGTCGGAGGGCCCGGTCCCTTCGCCGGAGGCCGGCGATCGGCGGACCCCTGTGTCGGAGGGCCCCTTTGTCGGAGGGGAGGGGGAACGGTGAGGAACGGTGGGGAGAAACGGTGAGGAGAGCCGGGCCCCTCCGGGGGGGGAAGGGAGGGGCCCGGCGGCTTGGGGGGCCTCGGCGCGGGTTACGCGGCCTGGGCCCGGCGGCGCAGTGCGGTGACCGCGCGGTCGGCGATCTCCTGCGGGGTGCCGGAGACGTCGACGGCCACGCCCGCCTCGTCCGGACCGAGCGGTTCGAGCGTGGCGAACTGGGAGTCCAGCAGTGCGGTGGGCATGAAGTGGCCCTTGCGTTCGGCCATCCGCGCCTCGATCAGCGCGCGGTCGCCGGCGAGGTGCAGGAAGAGCACGCCCGGGGCGGCGGCCCGCAGCCGGTCGCGGTAGGCCCGCTTGAGCGCGGAGCAGCTGACCACTCCGCCGTGGCCGGCCCGCCCGTGCGCCCAGGCGCCGATGGCGTCGAGCCAGGGGCCGCGGTCGGCGTCGTCCAGCGGAACGCCCGCCGACATCTTGGCGATGTTGGCCGGCGGGTGGAAGTCGTCGCCCTCGGCGTACGGGACGCCGAGCGCGTCGGCCACCAGGGGACCGATCGTCGTCTTGCCGGTCCCGGCCACACCCATCACGACGATGACGTCGGCGCTGCCCATCCCGAATACCTCGAAACTTCGTATACAGAACGTCTCGTGCCGGATCGCTCGTGTTGGGGCGATCGGTACGACACGGTCCTCTTCGACCTCGTGCGCCCTCCACTGAAACTCATTAGGTACGACGTATTCAAGCCCTTGTGACGCAAACGTCATACTTAATTGGCCGGAAGGCAGGAACGTAGGCTTGGCCCATGGACGCGACCGCAAACGGGGAGAAGGGGCTGCACGCCCGCGTGCTGGAGTCCCTGGGGCCCGCGATCACCGCGGGTGACCACCCTCCGGGCACGGTCCTGCGCACCGACGAGCTGGCCGAGCGGTTCGACGTCTCCCGCACGGTGATCCGCGAGGCGGTCCGGGTCCTGGAGTCCATGCACCTGGTCGCGTCCCGGCGCCGGGTCGGGGTGACGGTCCGCCCGACCGAGGAGTGGAACGTCTACGACCCGCGGGTGATCGGCTGGCGACTGGCCGGCCGGGACCGCCCCCGCCAGCTGCGTTCGCTGACCGTGCTGCGCTCGGCCGTCGAGCCGGTGGCGGCCGGGCTCGCGGCCCGCCACGCCACCCCCGCCCAGTGCGCCGCACTCACCGAGCACGCCATGGGGATGGTGGCCACCTCGCGCGGCCAGCAGCTCGACGCCTACCTCGTCCACGACACGGCGTTCCACGCGGTGGTGCTGTCCGCCTCCGGCAACGAGATGTTCGCGCGCCTCGCCGAGGTCGTCGCCGCGGTCCTGACCGGCCGCACCCAGCACCACGTGATGTTCACCGACCCCGACCCGGCCGCGGTCACCCTGCACGTCCAGGTCGCCGAGGCGATCCGCACCGGGGACGCGGCCCGCGCGGAGGCCCTCACCCGGCAGATCACCGCCGGCGCGATGGCCGAACTCGACGTCCTGGCGCCGTAGTTCGCCCCGGTCCGACCCTCAGAACAGCGGCTGCTGGCCGGGGATCGGCGGCTCCTCGGGGTCGAAGAGCTTCTCCGCGGGCGCCATCATCGGCGCGGTCCGCCGTGAGCCCGGGCAGGAGATCAGCTCGATCCCGGTCCGCCGCCCCGGCGGGTCGTGGCGGGCGTACCGGCCGCCGACCACGGCGATCTCTCGGGTGCAGATGGGGCAGCGGCGGCGGGGTGCGGACATGCCTCCAGTGTGGCGGACGCGCCTCGGGCGTCGCACCCGGCACCCGCCACGACCTCAGAAGGCGTCCGTCGGCACGTACGTCCCCCACACCTCGCGCAGCGCGTCGCACACCTCGCCCGACGTCGCCCGGGCGCGCAGCGCCTCCCGCATCGGGTAGAGCACGTTGTCCGGGCCCTCGGCGGCCTTGCGGAGCGCGCCGAGCGCCGCGGTGACCGCCTGGCGGTTGCGGTGGGCGCGCAGCCGCTCCAGCCGCTCGGCCTGCTGCGCCTCGATGGCGGGGTCCACCCGCAACGGCTCGTAGGGCTCCTCCTCGTCGGTGCGGAAGCGGTTGACGCCGACCACCACCCGCGCGCCGGCGTCGGTCTCCTGGGCGATGCGGTAGGCGTTGCGCTCGATCTCGCCCTTCTGGAAGCCCCGTTCGATGGCGGCGACCGCGCCCCCCAGGTCCTCGACCCGCGCCATCAGGGCGCGCACCGCCTCCTCGACGGCGTCGGTGAGCGACTCCACCGCGTACGAACCGGCGAACGGGTCGACGGTGGCGGTCACGTCGGTCTCGTGGGCGAGCACCTGCTGCGTCCGCAGGGCGAGCCGGGCCGCCTTCTCGGTGGGCAGCGCGATCGCCTCGTCGAAGGAGTTGGTGTGCAGCGACTGGGTCCCGCCGAGCACCGCCGCCAGCCCCTGCACGGTCACCCGCGCGAGGTTGACCTCCGGTTGCTGGGCGGTCAGCTGCACGCCCGCGGTCTGGGTGTGGAACCGCAACATCTGCGACTTGGGGTTGCGCGCCCCGAACTCCTCCCGCATCACCCGCGCCCAGATCCGCCGCGCGGCACGGAACTTGGCGACCTCCTCCAGCAGCGTGGTGCGGGCGACGAAGAAGAACGACAGCCGCGGCGCGAAGTCGTCGACGTCCATGCCGGCGGCGAGCGCGGTGCGGACGTAGGCGATGCCGTTGGCCAGGGTGAAGGCGATCTCCTGCGCGGGCGAGGCGCCGGCCTCCGCCATGTGGTAGCCGGAGATGGAGATGGTGTTCCAGCGGGGGATCTCGGCGCGGCAGTAGCGGAAGATGTCCGCGGTCAGCCGGAGCGACGGCTGTGGCGGGTAGATGTACGTGCCCCGCGCGATGTACTCCTTCAGCACGTCGTTCTGCACCGTGCCGCTCAGCTGACTCCCCGTCACTCCTTGCTGTTCGCCCACCAGTTGGTACATCAGCAGCAACAGTGCGGCCGGCGCGTTGATGGTCATCGACGTGGAGACCGACCCCAGCGGGATGCCGCCGAACAGCACCTCCATGTCGTCGACCGAGTCGATCGCCACCCCGACCCTGCCGACCTCGCCCGCCGCGATCGGGGTGTCGGAGTCGTGGCCCATCTGGGTCGGCAGGTCGAAGGCGACCGACAGGCCGGTCGTGCCGTGCTCGATGAGCCGCCGGTAGCGCGCGTTGGACTCCCGCGCGGTCCCGAACCCGGCGTACTGCCGCATCGTCCAGGGCCGCCCGGTGTACATGGTCGGGTAGACGCCCCGGGTGTACGGATAGGCGCCCGGTTCGCCCAGCGCGGCGTCGGGGCGCCAGCCCGCCAGCGCCGCCGGCCCGTACACCGGCTCGATGGGCAGTCCGCTCTCGCTCTCCCGCACCATGTCCGCTACGCCTCCCAACGGGTGAACAGTGCTGATTTGCACCGCATTCACAGCATGCCCGGAGGTTCGTCCCGACGCACCGAGGGGAAGGGGGTGGGTCATGCGGTGGAGCGGGAGAGTGCGAACGGTGGCGCTGGCGGTGCTGGTGGCGCTGACCTCGGTGACGGCCTGCCATCCGGTGCGGATCACCCCGGCGCTGCGGCCCGGCGCGCACGGCCCGGCGGTCCGTGACCTCCAGGCCCGGCTGGCTCAATTGCACCTCTTCCGCCACGACCCCACCGGCCGCTACGGCACCGGGACCACCCGCGCCGTCCGCACGTTCCAGAAGGAGGCCGGGCTGTCCGTCACCGGGGCCTTCGCGGGCGCGGACCGCTCGGCCCTCAGGTCCCGCACCCGGAAGCCGACCCACGACGAGCTGCACCACACGGGCAAGATCTGGGACCACGGCGGCAATTGAGCAACCCCGCCCACCGCCACCCCGTCCGGGCGGCGCCGGTTCGGGCGCAAGAGAGGTGGGCGCGGGCAGGGCCGGGGGAACGTGCCCCGCCCGCGCCGGGTGCGCCGAGCCACGGGTACGGGGGGAACCCAGGCTCGTGCGCCGCCGATGACCAGTCGGCTCATTTCTTACTGCGTCGCGGCGTTCAAAAACGTCACACCCGACCGGCGGGAAGGGTTCCGGTTGGGGTCGGTACGGGTGTGCTGGGGGCTGGTGCGGGGGTGGTGCCGGCCGGCGGAACGCTCGGGGCGGGCGTCGCGGTGGGCGACGAGTCGCCCTCCTCGTCGCCGCTGCCGCCACCGTTGTGACCGCCTCCGGCGTTGCCGCCGTTGCCGCCGTTCTCGCCCTGACCTCCGCCGTTGCCGCCCTTGCCGGCTCCGCCATCGTTGTCACCCGAGCCGCCGCCCTGCTGTCCGGACTGCGTGAGGTACTGGCGGCAGAAGGCGTGCACCCGGTCCGGGCCGCCGGCCTTCGATTCGAGGCGCCGCAGGGTGTCGCGGTCGATGTCGCCGCGCCTGCCGGTCTCGTAGTCCTTGCACAGGGCCAGCAGCAGCCGCCGCTTGCCCTTGCCGTCGCCGTCCTGCTGCGGCCAGCCGTCCCCGCCGGGGGTGCCGGTGCCGGGCGTCGGGGTGCCGGGCGTGGGGCCGGGGCCGTGACTGCCGCCGGGGCTGGGACTGGCGCCGGGGTCGGTGGGCCGCCCGTCGGGCGGGGTGGCCGGGGTGCGACCGGTCTCGCCGGTGGTGGCCGGCTCCCGGGTCTCGAAGGTGCTGGGGCTCTCGGCGGCCGAGACGCTGGCCCCGGGCTGCGGTTCGCCGCCCCGGAACGGGGTGGGCAGCACGCCGGTGCCGGCGGCGACCGCGATGCCGCCGATCGCGCACACCGCGAGGGCGACGGCGAAACCGCGTCTGAAGGGGCGGGCGATCCCGCCGCGTTCGGCGACCCGGCGGGTGCGGTTGCCCCGCAGGCCGGGGAGCGCGGCGCCGTGGGCGGTGTCGCCGCGGGCGCCGGGGCCGTGCCGGGCGTTCCGGAAGGCGGCCAGGGCGGCCTCCTCGCCGGGCAGCGGCGCGGATTCGGGCAGGCCGGAACCGGCCGCCGCGGCGGCCTTCAGCAGGTGTTCGAGTTCGGGTGTGCCGTCGCCGACCCGGGAACCGGCCGGCTCACCACGCAGCAGTCGCTCCGCGGCGTCCTTGTCGAGCCAGCTATACCGGTCGTCGGCCATCACATGTCCTTCTGCGTTCGTGCGGCCGTTTCCGTCACACCTGGTACGTACGAATCCGCCACACCGTCCTGGTGTCTTCGGTCCTGTACGGGCAGCTCACCGAGCGTGCCGCTGCCCGGGCCCGGACCGGCGGACAGCCGTCGCCACGCCCCGTCGCCGTCGTCCCCGCCACCGTCTTCGGTGAGGAGTTCGGCGAGCTTCTTCAGACCGCGGTGGGCCGCGGTGCGCACCGCGCCCGGCCGCTTGCCCAGGACCTGGGCCGCGCTCTTGGCGTCCAGTCCGACCACCACCCGCAGGGTCACCGCCTCGGCCTGGTCCTGTGGGAGCCGGCCTATCAGGCGGAAGGTGCGGCCGGTGCCCAGCGCCTCCAGCGCCTCGCCGGCGGTGTCGGACACGGCGGGGGTGTCGGCGAGTTCGCTCTCGTCGCCCCCGACGGCCGGTCGGCGGCCGCGCATCCGGATGTGGTCCAGGGCACGGTTGCGGGCGATCCGGGCGGTCCAGCCGCGGAAGCGGTCCGCGTCGCCGCTGAAGCGACCGAGGTCACGGGTGATCTGCAACCACGCCTCGGACGCCACGTCCTCGGCGTCCGCCTCGCCCACCAGGGTCCGCAGGTAGCCGAGGAGCCGGGGTTGTATGGCGCGGTAGACGAGCCGGAACGCCGCCTCGTCGCCGTCCTGCGCCGCCTGCACGGCAACCGTCAGCCGTCCGTCGTCCGGCTGAATGTCGTCCCCTCGCACGGGTCCATCCTGTCGCACGCTGAATGTCCGCCGCCCGGTCCTTGCCGCTTCGTGCTGTCGCTAGTTTCTTCGCTGCTGGTTGGCCGTCCGGTCCGTCCGGGCCCGCCGCGCGGCCGGTGCGGTCAGCCGCTGCGCCGGTCGTCGGACGTCCGGCCGTTCCTGCTGACCGTAACGGGTGAGACCCGGTGCCCGGCACCCGGGCCACCTCTTGGGACGGGCGGTGCACCGGCACGACGTGCACTCGCACTCATCCGAACTCCCCAGTAACCAAACGCCCTTCGGGCCGCGGAGCCGGCCGCGGGCCGTCGCGCCAACCGGCGCGTTCCGGCACGTTACGGGCCCCGCCCGGCCCGCGTCCAGACCACTGGCCGTGCCGCCACCCGTACCGCGTGTGACGCTTTCGGGTCCGCTGGCGCTGTATCGGTTAGGAGCCCTTCGCGGACTCCGCGTGAGCGACGGCCGGGGCCTCTCCTGTGGGGGGTGGCGGCCTCGGCCGTCTCTCGCGATCTTCCGCCCGGACGGTCAGATCCGGTTCGCCAGCGCCTTGAAGTCCACCCAGGACAGCGCGGGGGTGCGCGGGTCCCAGGTCTTCTGCGCCAGCGCCGCCAGCGGCATCTTGATCCCGGCCGCGATCTGCTGCGCACTCTGCGCGTCGGCGTGGTCGCACCAGACCCCGAACCGCCCGCCCGGGATGCGGTCGGCCCCGGTCTGGTCCACCGGCACGGACACCGGCGAGGTGTGGCGCAGCACCCGCGGGGTCCAGCTCTGGTAGATCCGCTCGCCCGTCGGGTACGTGAAGCCGTTGGGCTCGCCGAGCACGTAGTAGAGGTACTCGTCGTTGAGGTTGAGCACGGTGCGGCCCTCGCGCAGGAAGTCGGCGGGGTCGCGGGCGCCGATCTCCTTGCCCGTCCAGTAGGCGACCGTGCGGTTCTTGTCGGCGGCCACCTTTCCGCCGGGGAAGAAGCCGTCGTTCCACGCCTCGATCCGGGTCTTGCCGGCGGCCTGCACGGTCTTCTGCCGGTCGTTCAGCCAGCCGGTCGCGAGGTCCTTGATGGTGGCGCCGGCGCCGTACTTGTCCCGCGCGGCCTTGGCGAGCTGCGGGTACGACGCCTCGGGGTTGCGGGACATCAGCGCCTGGTACTCGTCGCCGCCCAGGTGCCAGTAGGGGCCGGGGAAGAGCTGCCCGAACTCCTTCAGCAGCGAGTCGACGAGTGCGCCGGCCTGCGGCTTGGAGATGTCGATGGCGCCGCGCAGCACGGTGCCGGAGGCGTTGTGCAGCTGGAGGTCGGGGTAGTGGTCGAGGACCGCGCCGAGGTGGCCGGGCGAGTCGATCTCCGGGATGAGGGCGACGTGCAGGTCCTGTCCGACCTTGATGAGGTGGCGGACCTGGTCCTTGGTCAGGTGGTCGGCGGAGACGATCTGCGGGTGGCTGTCGCTCTGGATGCGGAAGCCCTGGTCGTCGGAGAAGTGCAGCTGGAGCTGGTTGAGCTTGAGGTCGGCGAGCTGCCGGATGCGGGTCTCGATCCAGTCCGCGGTGAACGGCTTGCGGGCGTTGTCGAGCAGCATGCCGCGCTGGGGGCGGTCCGGGCGGTCCTCGATGGTGCCCTCGGGCAGGCCGCCGGCGTTGCGGACGGCCTGTTTGACGGTGCGGGTGCCGTTGAAGACGCCGGCGTCGGTGGGGGCGGCGAGGGTGAGCCGGCCCGCGCGGGCGGTCAGGGTGTAGGACTCGTCGGCGGTGCTGTTGGGCGGGGCGTTGTCGGGACGGTCGGCACCGCCCGATCCGCCGAGCTTCACCTCGACGTCACCGGGCCGGACCTCCTGCTTTCCCCACACCACCGCCAACCCGCCGAGATCCTTGGCCATGAGTTGCGCTTCATCGGCGACGGTGCTCTTCTGCCCGGCCGGTACCACAACCCGGGCGTCCTTGGTCGGCCGCCAGCCGTTCCCGTCCGCCGGGCGGAACTCCCGGACGGCCGGCACGATGCGCGGCGGGCCGGTCACCTTCGCCCACGTGGGGATGGGTGCGGCGGGGCTGGAGGAGCTGGGGGCGGCCCCTGGGGGCTGGGAATCGGCGCCTTGGGAGCAGCCGCCGAGCACCAGCGCGCCGGCCAGCACCGGGGCGGCCCACAGCGCGCGGCGGGCCGCCGGACCGACGGCGGGGGCGGCCGGACGCGGGGGCCGGGGGAAGGCCGAGGGCCGCGGGAAGCGCGGCGGCCGCATCGGGTTCGACATCGTGCAATCCTCACTTTTCGGGGCGAAGGCACTGCCGGGGGTGCGGGGCAGGGCGTCCACCGTGCGCGCGAAAGCTCTCTCATCCGGGTGAAAATCGCGCATCCGTCGGACAGTGGCCGGCGGGCGTCGTTAGCGTGGCCTCGCCGTCGCTCACTCCCTTCCAGGGCGCGTGGACCGCCGGAAAACCGCCGGGTGCCACCTCATGTGACGTATCACCACACCTGCTGCACATTCCGTACGTATCAGACTTTTCATCCTTTTCGCCCCACGCGCCGCTCGGTTTCCGCCAGTCGCCCGCCGCCCGCCCACCACAACCACCCTCAGCCGTCCCGTCCGCCCGAGGAGCCCACGCTGTCCGGTGACACTCCGGCCGCCCGCCCGCCGACGCGGCCCCACCCGCCTGCTCCGCGGTGCGGCATACCGTGGCAGGAACCGCGCACCGAGCCCGCGGCGGCCGGCCTCGCCCGCTTCCACGCGCTCCCCCACGACCGGGCCGTCGCCACCCTGCTGACCTGCTGCGGCTGCCTCCGGTGGGCCGAGCGGATCGCCGCCCACCGCCCCTATCCGGACCTGGCGTCCCTCCTGGCCGCCGGCGACGAGGCCGGCTACGACCTCACGCCGACCGAACAGGCCGAGGCGCTGGCCCAGGAGGCGCCCGCACCGCTGCCGCCGGCCCGCCCCGGCCCCGGCACCCTCGCCGCCCACACCGCCCTGCGCGCCGCCCACGCCGCCTACGAACTCCGCTTCCGGCACGCCTTCGTGATCTGCCTCGACGGCTACCGCGACGACGAGCTGATGGACCAGACCCTGCACGCCATCCGCACCCGCCTGGCGCACGAGCCCGACGAGGAGCGGACGGTCGCGGCCGACCACTTACGACGCCTGGCCGGTGTCCGACTGGGGCGACTCGCGGCGACTTGTCGCTGATGGGGCAGTTCGTACTTGTGTGATAGCCCGTTGGTGCCTGTTTGATCACACCTAAGGACCCCCGCGCGAGGAACCGACAACTCGTCGATACGATGACGAGCGGCCGGTGGACCGTACCCGGCCGGGCCCGACCGACAGAGCTGTACTTCTTTGGAATAGAAGATTGGCGGCGCGGCCCTAATCCCCGCTCCCGGAGGGTTCTTCCGTGCCGGCTGGAACGCTGTACCGCGGCCGGGAAGGCATGTGGTCCTGGGTGGCTCATCGAGTCACTGGCGTCCTCATCTTCTTCTTCCTGTTCGTACACGTCCTCGACACCGCTCTCGTTCGTGTCTCCCCCGACGCGTACGACAACGTCGTTGCGACTTACAAGACGCCCATCGTCAACGTGATGGAGTACGGCCTGGTGGCCGCCATCCTCTTCCACGCGCTCAACGGCCTGCGGGTCATCGCTGTGGACTTCTGGTCCAAGGGCCCGAAGTACCAGAAGCAGATGCTGTGGACCGTCGTCGGCGTCTGGGTCGTGCTGATGGCCGGTGCCTTCTACCCCGTGCTGCAGCACACGCTGCGCACGCTGTTCGGGAGCTGACGCGTGATGTCTGCTGAATCCACCGCTGTGGGCACCGCCGCGGAGAACGTCGCGCTCTACGACGCGGACAACCCGGCTCCCGTCATCGAAGCGCCCCGCAAGCGCACCGGGAAGACCCCGAAGTCGACCCGCACCAACTTCGAGCTGTACGGCTGGCTGTTCATGCGGCTGTCCGGCATCGTCCTGGTCGTCCTGGTCCTCGGCCACCTGCTGATCCAGCTGGTGCTCGACGGCGGCGTCTCCAAGATCGGCTTCGCCTTCGTGGCCGGCCGCTGGGCCTCGCCCTTCTGGCAGGTCTGGGACCTGCTGATGCTGTGGCTCGCCATGCTGCACGGAGCCAACGGCCTGCGCACCGTCATCAACGACTACGCGCAGCGGGACAACACCCGCTTCTGGCTGAAGATGCTCCTGTACACCGCCACGGTGTTCACCGTCCTTCTGGGCACGCTGGTGATCTTCACCTTCGACCCGAACATCCGCTAGGCCCCGGGCTGAGGGACAGAGGTATTCCACCCATGCAGATCCACAAGTACGACACCGTCATCGTCGGCGCCGGCGGCGCCGGCATGCGCGCCGCCATCGAGGCGACGAAGCGCAGCCGCACCGCCGTGCTGACCAAGCTGTACCCGACCCGCTCCCACACCGGTGCCGCCCAGGGCGGCATGGCCGCGGCCCTCGCCAACGTCGAGGAGGACAACTGGGAGTGGCACACCTTCGACACGGTCAAGGGTGGCGACTACCTGGTCGACCAGGACGCCGCCGAGATCCTGGCGAAGGAGGCCATCGACTCGGTCCTCGACCTGGAGAAGATGGGCCTGCCCTTCAACCGCACGCCGGAGGGCCGGATCGACCAGCGCCGGTTCGGCGGTCACTCCCGCAACCACGGTGAGGCCCCGGTCCGCCGGTCCTGCTACGCCGCGGACCGCACCGGCCACATGATCCTCCAGACGCTGTACCAGAACTGCGTCAAGGAGGGCGTGGAGTTCTTCAACGAGTTCTACGTCCTGGACCAGCTGATCACCGAGGTCGACGGCGTCAAGAAGTCGGCCGGCGTGGTCGCCTACGAGCTGGCCACCGGCGAGATCCACATCTTCCAGGCCAAGGCGGTCATCTACGCCTCCGGCGGCACCGGCAAGTTCTTCAAGGTGACGTCGAACGCCCACACGCTGACCGGTGACGGCCAGGCGGCGGTCTACCGCCGCGGGCTGCCGCTGGAGGACATGGAGTTCTTCCAGTTCCACCCGACCGGCATCTGGCGGATGGGCATCCTGCTGACGGAGGGCGCCCGTGGTGAGGGCGGCATCCTCCGCAACAAGGACGGCGAGCGCTTCATGGAGAAGTACGCGCCGGTCATGAAGGACCTCGCCTCGCGCGACGTCGTCTCCCGCTCGATCTACACCGAGATCCGTGAGGGCCGTGGCTGCGGTCCCGAGGGCGACCACGTCTACCTGGACCTGACCCACCTGCCGCCGGAGCAGCTGGACGCCAAGCTCCCGGACATCACCGAGTTCGCGCGCACCTACCTCGGCATCGAGCCCTACACGGACCCGATCCCGATCCAGCCGACCGCGCACTACGCGATGGGCGGCATCCCGACCAACGTCGAGGGCGAGGTGCTGGCCGACAACACCACCGTCGTGCCGGGCCTGTACGCCGCCGGTGAGGTCGCCTGCGTCTCGGTGCACGGCGCCAACCGCCTGGGCACCAACTCGCTGCTGGACATCAACGTCTTCGGCCGCCGCGCCGGCATCGCCGCCGCGGAGTACTCCGCCACCGCCGACTTCGTCGAGCTGCCCGAGGACCCGGCGTCGCTGGTCGCCGCGCAGGTCGAGCGGCTGCGCGACGCCACCGGCAACGAGCGGGTCACGGAGATCCGCAAGGAGCTGCAGGAGACCATGGACGCCAACGTCATGGTCTTCCGCACCGAGCAGACGATCAAGACCGCGGTCGAGAAGATCGGCGAGCTGCGCGAGCGCTACCGCAACGTGTCCATCCAGGACAAGGGCCGGCGCTTCAACACCGACCTGCTGGAGGCCATCGAGCTGGGCAACCTGCTCGACCTGGCCGAGGTCATGGCGGTCTCCGCGCTCGCCCGCAAGGAGTCCCGCGGCGGTCACTACCGCGAGGACTACCCCACTCGCGACGACGTCAACTTCATGCGGCACACCATGGCGTACCGCGAGGTGGGCGCCGACGGCTCCGAGTCGATCCGGCTCGACTACAAGCCGGTCGTGCAGACCCGCTACCAGCCGATGGAGCGTAAGTACTGATGAGCACCCCCACTCTCGACCAGCACTCCGCGGCCCTGGACGCGGCCGAGAACGACGCCGCGCACCTGGTCACGGTCACCTTCCGGATCCGCCGGTTCAACCCGGAGGTCTCCGAGGAGGCCCGCTGGGAGGACTTCCAGCTGGAGATCGACCCCAAGGAGCGCGTCCTGGACGCCCTCCACAAGATCAAGTGGGAACTGGACGGTTCGCTGACGTTCCGTCGCTCCTGCGCGCACGGCATCTGCGGTTCGGACGCCATGCGGATCAACGGCCGTAACCGGCTGGCCTGCAAGACGCTGATCAAGGACATCAACCCGGCGAAGCCCATCACCGTCGAGGCCATCAAGGGCCTGACGGTGCTGAAGGACCTCGTCGTCGACATGGAGCCCTTCTTCCAGGCGTACCGGGACGTGATGCCGTTCCTGATCACCACCGGCAACGAGCCGACCCGCGAGCGGCTGCAGTCCGCCGAGGACCGCGAGCGCTTCGACGACACCACCAAGTGCATCCTGTGCGCGGCGTGCACCTCGTCGTGCCCGGTGTTCTGGAACGACGGGCAGTACTTCGGCCCGGCGGCGATCGTCAACGCGCACCGCTTCATCTTCGACTCGCGTGACGAGGGCGGTGAGCAGCGGCTGGAGGTCCTCAACGACAAGGACGGCGTCTGGCGCTGCCGGACGACCTTCAACTGCACCGACGCCTGCCCCCGTGGCATCGAGGTCACCAAGGCGATCCAGGAGGTCAAGCGAGCCCTGATCACCCGACGGTTCTGATCCGTCGGGCCCGATCCGGGCCGCCCGCCTCCGAAAGGGCCCCGCTCCCCGTGCGTACGGGGGCGGGGCCCTTCGTCGTGCCCGGGCGGCCCGGGCCCGGGTCGCTCAGCCCGAGCGCAGCGCCCGTGCGGCCAGCGCCTCGTCCTGGGCCCCCCGCTCCCGCATGACCCGCGCGTATGCCTCCAGGGCGGCCCGGCGCTGCTGCAACTCCGCTATTTCCGCGTCGAGTTGGGCCATCTGACGCTCCACCGCGCCGCATGAGAACGCGCACGGGGTCAGCCCCGGGCCGCCCTGGGCGCAGGGCAGCAGGTCGCGGATGGACTCGGTGTTCAGGCCGGTGGCGAGCAGGTCCCGGATGCGGCCGACGGTCTCCACGGCGTCGGCGTCGTAGGTGCGGTAGCCGTTGGCGTCGCGGCCGGCGCGGAGCAGACCGCGCTGCTCGTAGTAGCGCAGGACGCGGGCGGTGACGCCGGTGCGGCGGGCCAGCGCGCCGATCCGCATCCGGCCCCCCGGGGACGTGCCCGTCCGTGTGCCGACCGTCATGTGAGGCTCCTCTCACCGCTCCTGCCCGCTCCGGCTTGACCTTCACACCGGTGTCAAACGGCAACCTCGTCGGCATGACGCAGATTCCCGCAGCGCAGACCCCGTCCGTTTCCCTCCCGCCGCTCTCCACCACCGTCGCCGGCCCGGCCGGCGGGCCCGGCGTCCTGTTGGCGCACGGCGCGACCGGCAGCGTCCGCGACAACTACGGCACGCTGATCCCGGCGTTGACCGCCACCGGCCACCGGGTGGTGGCGCCCGACTACCCGGGGTCGGGTGAATCCCCGCGCGCCACCGGCCCGTTGGAGTTGGACGCGCTGGCCGACGCGGTGGTCGCCGAGGCCGTCGCGGCCGGCTTGGAGACCTTCACGATGGTCGGCTTCTCGATGGGCACCGCGGTGTCCGTACGGGCCGCGGCCCGGCACCCGGAGCGGGTGCGCGGGCTCGTCCTGACCGCTGGGCTGGCCAAGGCGGACATCCGCGCGCAGGTCTGGCTGGACCTGTGGCTGCGGCTCCTGGACCACGGCGACTACCAGGGCTTCGCCCAGGCCCGGACGCTCAGCGGACTGTCGGCCGAGCGCCTCGCCGCGCTGTCGCCGGCGGAGTTGGCCGCCACCCTGGACCCGGACCCGACGCTGCCGCCGGTCGGCTCGGCGGAGCAGGCGGCCCTGGTCAAGGCCCTGGACACCACCGCCGACCTGCCGGGCATCGCGGTCCCCACGCTCGTCATCGCGACCACCCTGGACGCCCTGCTGGACCCGGCCCACTCCCGCTACCTGGCCGCGCACATCCCGGGCGCGCAGTACGCGGAGGTCGCCAGCGGGCACCTGCCGATGGTCGAGCGGAACGCGGAGTGGCTGGCGTTGATCGGGGACTTCCTGGCCGCGCGGGGGCTGTGACCGGGCGGGCAGGCGGCGGGGGCCCTCGCCCGCCGGGGCCCGCCCCTCAGGTCGCCTCGCCGTTCAGCACCTTGTCCAGGAAGCCGTCGAGGTTGCGGACGGTGCGCGTGATCCGGTCCGGCAGGGGGAGGGTCTCCTCGTGCCGCCCGGCCAGCTGGGACTTCTTGCGGCCGCGGACGTAGAGGGAGCAGGCGAGGTCGGCGCACAGGTAGGTGCCGACGGTGTTGCCCTGCCGGCCCGCGGGCCCGGCGCGGCGGGCGGCGAGCAGGCTCACCCCGGAGCCCGGGTGCCCGGTCAGGCAGATCGAGCACACCGTGGTCTTGGTGAAGCTGCGCCGTACGCCCTGCGGCACCCGCAGGGTCACGCCCATCAGGCCGTCGCCGCGCGGCGCGACGAGGTAGCTGCGGTCGGGGGCGCCCGGGTCGCGCCAGCCCAGGAAGTCGAGGTCCGACCAGGGCAGTGCGGCGAGCCCCACGGGCAGGTGGAGCCGGCTCGCCTCCCCCTTGGAGCAGTTCACGAAGGAGGCGCGCAGCTGTTTCTCACCGACCGGATCCATGATTCGGACGCTAACAGCGGGGCCCGGGGCGCGTCGTGCGAATTTTCCGCGTCCCGTCCCCGCGCCGGCTCACTCGATCACGGACGGCGGGATCTCCCGCGGCGGGGTGGGCTCGTCCTCGTCGAGGTACCGGGACCGCGGGGTGCCGGTGCGGGACCGGCCGCCCTTGTCGGACGTCTCGCCCGGGCCCTTGCCGTGGGCGGCCGTCGGGTCCGCGGGGGTCGCGCGGGCGCCGCCGCGGCTGCGGTGGAGTCCGCCGCCGCCCTGCCGGTTGCCGCCGGCCGGGCCGGGCGCGCCGGTCGGGCCCGTCGGCCGCGCGGTGGGGGTGCCGGGCACCTGCGGCGGCAGGGCGGCGCGGGCGGCGACCGCGTCGGGCGCACCGGCCCGGCCGCTGGCGCTGCGCCGCGCCCCGCCGGAGCCGCGGGCACCGCCGGCGGGCTTCCCGCTGCCGGTCACGCCGATGACGCCGGGCATCATCGCGCCGCCCGGGAAGCCGCCGGCGGCGGGGGCCGGGCTGCTCTGGCCGCCGGACGGCGGGCCGCTGCCGAGCGCGTGGGCACCGGCCGGCGGTGCGGTGAGGCTGCCGCCGCCGGTGCTCTCCAGGCCGGTGGTCACCGGCCGGTCGGCCCGGGGGCTGTCGAAGCCGGCCGGGACCGCGCCGCCGCCGACGCCGTTGGGCCGCTGCGCCGCGGGCGGGTGGTGCGGCTGGGGGCCGCCGGTCACCGCGGCGTTCACCGGCGGTGGGGTCGGGCCGCCGGCGGGGGCGACCGGCCAGTCGCCGTCGATCCCCCCTCCGGTGCCGTCCTGGAGCCGCTTGGTCTGTGCTTCGTAGTGGGCGGCCAGTTCGTCCATCACGATGACGGCTTCGATCTGGCGTTCCTTGCTGGGCGGGAGGCTGCCGCGGTTGAGCTCCAGCGCCATCCGGGTGTCCAGCTTGGGGTTGGCCATGTCCCGCTTGAACTGGTTCTCGTCGCCGGTGGGCGCCACCGGGTCGGGGGCGCCCCCGGCGAGCTGGAGCTTGACCATGGCCTTTTGGACTTCGCGGAGGTTGTGCGCGACGCCGACCTCGGGGCCCGTGGCGCGCGAGCCGATCAGGGTGGACTCGACGTTGCGCGCGTGCTGGTAGCTGCGGTCGAGCTTGGCCAGGACCTTGGCGGCCTCCCGGCGGAACGCCTGGGCCGCCGAGCCCTCCCAGTGCGCCGAGGCGTGGTCGACGGCGTCCTTGAACGCCTTGCGGATGCCGCCGTGGCCGTCGTCGCCGCCCAGCCGGTCGGCGGAGGACCGCCAGTGCCGGCCGGAGGTCTCGATGGCCGCGGGGCTGGCGTGGTCGGTCATCGCCCGGAGCGTGGCCAGGTCGTGTTTCTGGAAGTCGGAGGGGGAACGCGGGGTCAACCGGTGGCCCTGGAGCGACGTCAGCCGCTCCGCCCGCTCCTGCTCCGTCCCGTGCCGTTCCCTCTGCTGGGCGCCGTCGTCGCGCTCCGGCCCGGCCTGCGTCATGCCGGTCCCCCTTCGTCGTCCTCGCCGTCGTCAGGCCCGCCCGGTGCCGGGCGGCCGACGTGTCAGTCGTGCCCGGGGCGCCGGGCGTCGTGCTCCTGGTCCTCGTAGGCGCCGCGGCTGGCCTCGGTCTTCTCGCCGAAGGTGCGGATCAGGTCCTGGAGCGCGCCGAGCACGTCGGAGAGGTACGCCTGCATGCCGTCGTGCGCGCCGGCGAGCTTGCCGGCCTCGACGAAGTTGATCCCGAACGCCGCTCTCGGGATCGTCGTGTCGTAGGTGACCGTCTGGGTGGGGTCGTCCATGTCGCGCTGCAAGTGGCGCAGCTGTCGGACGACGACGTCCAGCTCTTCGAGGTCGACCCTGAATTGCTCGGCCATGTACTGCTTCTCCCCGTTCCCCCGCGGGCCTTCACCACCAAGCTATCAAGCCTGCCGGGCTGCCCGTACGCCCGTTCTCCTGATACCCGTGACGGGGCGGCTCCCAGCGTGCGACGAACGCCCCGGAGCGGGCAATTCGACAACCCGAAACGTGACCTGACGGTCCGTCAGGATTGTGTGGCGAGGCGGTGGCGGCAGTCCCAGACGCGGGACGAGATGCGGGCCAGCAGGCGGGCCGCGGGGTCGCCGGTGTCCCGGCCGTCGGCGAGCGGGCCGGTGTAGCAGACGGCGAGGACGTAGGGCGGGGCGTCGGGCGGGTAGACGACGGCGGCGCCGTGCCGCACCCCGTCGATCCAGCCGTTCTTGCTGGCCAGCCGGGTGCCGGGGGGCAGTCCCGCGGCCAGGTCGACGGCGTGTGCGTTGCGTTCCAGGCGGGCCAGTACCGCGGGTTCCAGCGACGTCAGCAGCCGGACGAGGTCGTGGGCGGTGACGAGGTTGGTCACGCCGGCGGCGCGGGCCGGGGTGTCCTCGATCCCGCGCGGGCTGCCGGAGGCGGCCGACGCCCCGGCCCGCCGCCACACCTCGGCGACCGCGGCCGGGCCCACCGCGGCCAGGCACAGGCTGCTGGCCAGGTTGGAGGAGTGGCTGACCATCCGGTCGGCGAGCCAGCCCAGCGGCGCGGTGCGGCCGAGGAGTTCCCAGGGCTCCGGGTCGCCGTCCTCGGCCCGGGAGTGCGCGTAGCTCCCGCCGACCGCCGAGCGGAAGGCGTTGACGACCGGCACCTGCCGGTCGAGGTCGAGCCCGCTGCGGTGGACGGCGGCGAGCACCGCGACCTTCATGGTGCTGGCCGCGTAGTGCGGGACGTCGGCGTTCCGCAGGATCACCGGGGGGCGCTGCCAGGGGGCTACGGCGACGGAGAGCATGGCTCATCGTAGGGCGGCGGCCCGGTCGGGCCCGGGCGCGAACGCCCCCGGGCGCCCCGCTCGGGCCCCGGACCGCCGCGCGGGGCGTCGGGTCAGTTCCCGGTGTCGGCCCGCAGTTGCCGCGCCACCTGAGCCAGGGTCGCCGTGGCCTGGTGCTGGAGGCCGCCGCCGAAGGTGATCCGGGTCGCGCCCAGGGCGCCCAGTTCGCGCGGGGACGGGCCGCCGGGCTTCGCCAGGGCGTTGAGCGGGAGGGGGACCGCCGCGGCCAGTTCGGGCAGCAGCTCGGGCGGGGCGAGGATCGGGTAGAGGCAGTCGACGCCGGCCTCGGCGTAGGCGCGGGCCCGCGCCACGGCCGCTGCCGGGCCCGGCTCGCCGCGCAGGAAGGTGTCGATCCGGGCGTTGAGGACCAGCGCGTCACCGGCCGCGGCCCGCACCTCGGCCAGCCAGCCGGCCTGCTCCTCGGGGGCGCGCAGGGCGCCGGTGGCGTGGTCGGAGTCCTCCAGGTTGCAGCCGACCGCGCCGGCCTCGGCGAGCCGGCCGACCAACTCCGCGGCGGACAGCCCGTACCCGGCCTCCACGTCCGCCGTCACCGGGACGTCCACGGCCCGCGCGATCCGGGCGATCGCCGCGAACATCTCGTCGGCCGGGGTCTGTCCGTCCGCGTACCCCAGGGACGCCGCGATGCCCATGCTGGGGGTGGCCAGCGCCGGGAAGCCGGCGTCGGCGAAGACCCGGGCGGAGGCGGCGTCCCAGACGTTGGGCAGGACCAGCGGGTCGCCGGGCCGGCGGCCGTGGTGCAGGGCGCGCAGCGTCGCCGCGGGGCCGGCGGCGGTCACAGCTCCGCCCCGGGGGGCTGGCGGACCGTGACGTTGACGCGGTTCCAGTTGTTGATGGCGACGATCACGCCCAGCAGGTGGGCGAGTTCCCCCTCGTCGAACTGGGCGGCGGCCCGCTCGTACACGGCGTCCGGTACGGCTCCCTCGGTGAGGACGGTGACCGCCTCGGTGAAGGCGAGCGCCGCCCGCTCCCGCTCGGAGTAGAGGTCGCCGGCCTCCTCCCAGGCCGGCAGCAGGTCGATCCGCCGCGCCTCGACGCCGGCTTCGCGCAGGTTGGTGACGTGCATGTCGATGCAGAACGCGCACTTGTTGAGCTGGGAGGCGCGCAGCACGACCAGTTCGGCCAGGACCGCGTCGCCCAGGCCCTTCTTCGCGGCCATGGTGAGCTTGAGCTGGGCCTGGTAGAACGCGGGGACCGCGCTCCAGAACGTCATGCGGTGGCTCATCGCGCTCACACCTGTCCCGGGACGAGGCGGGTGGTCACGCCGAACCGGTTCCACGCGTTGATGGTGGTGATCAGCGCGATCAGCTGGGCCAGTTCGGCCTCCTCGAAGGCGGCCGCGGCCTGCGCGTAGACGGCGTCGGGGACGAAGCCGTCGGTGAGCCGGGTGATCGCCTCGGTCAGGGCCAAGGCGGCGCGCTCCCGGTCGGTGAAGAAGCCGGTGGCCTCCTCCCAGGCGGCCAGGAGGGCGAGGCGCTCCTCGCTCTCGCCGGCCTTGCGGGCGTCGCCGGTGTGCATGTGGAGGCAGAAGGCGCACTGGTTGAGCTGCGAGGCGCGGATGTTGACCAGTTCGACCAGGGTCGGGTCGAGGCCCTTCTTGGCGGCCGCGTCCAGCCCGATCATGGCCTTGTAGACCTCGGGGGCGAGCTTGGCCCAGCGCATCCGGGGGCCGTGCCGGTGCCCGGCCGCGTGCGGGGCCTGCTGTGCTGCGGTGGGTGTCGTCTCGTTCGTCATGCCTTTGACGCTACGGGGTGAGTGGCGCAGGGGTATGGTCCACTTCCATGGAGAATTCGCGGGCCACTTTCGGGCGGGACCTCGGGCGGGACCTCCATCTGGACCTGACCGGTCCGGGCGGGCTGCGCTCCTCGTTGATGACGGCGCTGCGCGCGGCCGTGCGCTCCGGGCGGTTGCCCCCCGGCACCCGGCTGCCGTCCTCCCGGTCGCTCGCCGCGGACCTCGGCATCGCCCGCAACACCGTCGCCGACGCCTACGCGGAGCTGGTCGCCGAGGGGTGGCTGCGCGCCCGTCAGGGCTCCGGCACCGAGGTCGCCTGGGGGTACCTCCCGGACGGAGTCCGGGGGAGGGTCCTGCCGCGCGCCGTGGCGGCCCGGCGCACCCCGGGGCCGCCGTCCCCGACCGCCGCCGGGCCGCGCTTCGACCTCACCCCCGGCACCCCGGACGTCTCGTCGTTCCCCCGCACGGCCTGGCTGGCGGCGGCCCGCCGGGCGCTGACCGCGGCGCCCAACGAGGCGTTCGGGTACGGCACCCCGGCCGGCCGCCCCGAGCTGCGGGCGGTGCTCGCCGACTACCTCGCCCGGGCCCGCGGCGTGCGGGCCGATCCGGACCGGATCGTGATCTGTGCGGGGTTCATGCAGGGGCTGGGGCTGCTGAGCCGGGCGCTGAAGCCCCGCGGCGGCGCCCCCGGCCGGATCGCCACCGAGTCCTACGGGCTGCACCTGCACCGCGACGTGATCACCCGGGCCGGGCTCGGCACGGTCCCGCTCCCGGTCGACGCGCGCGGCGCGGACACCGGCGAACTGGCGGGCCTGGACCACCTGCGGGCGGCCCTGCTGACCCCCGCGCACCAGTTCCCCACCGGTGTCCCGCTGCACCCGGACCGGCGGGCCGCGGCGGTCAACTGGGCGCGCGCCAGCGGGGGTTACATCCTGGAGGACGACTACGACGGCGAGCTGCGCTACGACCGGCAGCCGGTCGGCGCCCTCCAGGGGCTGGACCCCGACCACGTCGTCTACCTGGGCACCGCGAGCAAGAGCCTGGCGCCGGCGCTGCGGCTGGCGTGGATGGTGGTGCCGGACCGGCTGATCGACCGGGTGCTGGAGGTCAAGGCCACCGGCGAGTGGCAGTCCGGGTCCCTGGACCAGCTGACCTTGGCGGAGTTCCTGGCGTCGGGGGCGTACGACCGGCACCTGCGCGGGATGCGGCTGCGCTACCGGCGGCGGCGCGATGAGTTGGTGGCCGCGCTGGCCGAGGCCGCCCCGCACGTGCACGTCTCGGGGATCGCCGCCGGGCTGCACGCGGTGCTGGAACTCCCGTCCGGCACCGAGCAGTCCATCGTCCAGGCCGCGCGGTGGCAGGGGTTGGCGGTGCACGGCCTGCGGGAGTTCACCGACCCGGCGTTCCCCGCGGCGGCCCGCGACGCCCTGGTGATCGCCTACGGCCGGCCGCCGGACCACTCCTTCGCGGCGGTCCTGGACGCCCTGCTGCGGGCGCTGCCGCCGGGGAGCTGACGGCGTCCGGCTACGGGCGCTCCACCACGGCCGGCGCGGGCTCGGTGCCGGGCGCGGCGGCGTCGGCGGGCCCCGTCGCGGGCGCTTCGCCGAACCGGGCCAGGGCCAGCGCGCCCGCCACGGCCAGCGCGAAGCCGATGACGGTCAGCGGGGCCAGGCCGTCGCGGGTGCGGTCGCCGAGCCAGGCGACGCCGACCAGGGCCGGGCCGAGGGTCTCGCCGATCACCATGCCGGCGGTGGCGGTGGTGACCGAGCCGCGTTGCAGGGCGGCGGTCAGCAGCAGGAAGGCGGCGCCCCCGCCGATGAGCAGCGCGTAGGTGGCGGGGTTGGTGAGCAGGTCGGCCGGCCCGAACCCGTCGATCAGGCGCACCGCGACCTCGACGACGCCGAAGCCGAGGCCCGAGCCGAGGCCGAGCGCGGCGGCACGGGCGCGGCCCGGGAGCCGGCCGGCGAGGGCGCCGCCGGCCAGGAGGGCGAGGGCGCAGACCAGCACGCCGATCCGCAGGGCCGGGCCACCGCTCCGGTGCCCCTCGGTGCCGGACGACAGCGCGAGCAGGGCCAGCCCGCCGCAGACCACCGCGACCGCGCTCCATTCGGCGCGCTTGAGGCGGGTGCCGAGGACGGGGGCGGCGACCACCGCGGTCACCGCGAGGGTGGCGGCCAGCGCGGCGCCGACCGTGTAGATCGGCAGCGTGCGCAGCGCCACCAGTTCCAGCAGGAAGCCGAGCCCGTCCAGCGCCAGCCCGAGCAGGTACCGCCACTGCGTCAGTACCCGCAGCAGCAGTCGGGCGTCGACGCCGGAGCCGGAGCCGGCCGGGGTGTCGCGGGCGGCGACGGCCTGGAAGACGGAGGCGGTGCCGAAGCACACCGCGGAGGCCAGCGCGCAGATCATCCCGAGCAGCATGGTTCCGACTGTACGGGGCCGGCGGAGCGCGGGGCAGGGGCGCCGGGCGGGGGCGTGGGGCGTGGGGGCGTGGGGGCGTCTACGCGCCCAGCACCGCGCGCAGCTGGTCCAGGCCCCAGTCCAGGTCCGCCTTGCTGATCACCAGGGGCGGGGCGATCCGGATCGTCGCGCCGTGGGTTTCCTTGACCAGGACGCCGCGGGCCAGCAGCCGTTCCGAGACGGCCCGGCCGTCGCCGCGGGAGGGGTTGACGTCGATGCCGGCCCACAGGCCGCGGCCGCGCACCGCGTCCACCGCGCCCCCGCCCACCAGCGGGGCCAGCGTGCGGTGCAGATGCGCGCCGAGTTCCGCGGCCCGCCGCTGGTACTCGCCGGTGCGCAGGAGCGCGACGACCTCCAGGCCGACCGCGCAGGCCAGCGGATTGCCGCCGAAGGTCGAACCGTGCTCGCCGGGCCGGAAGACGCCCAGCACCGCGCGGGAGGACACCACGGCGGACACCGGCACCACCCCGCCGCCCAGCGCCTTGCCCAGGACGTACACGTCGGGCACCACGCCCTCCTGCTCGCAGGCGAAGGTGGCGCCGGTGCGGCCGAGGCCGGACTGGATCTCGTCGGCGATGAAGAGCACGTTGCGGTCCCGGGTCAGTGCGCGCACGCCGGCCAGGTAGCCGGGCGGCGGCACCCGGACGCCGGCCTCGCCCTGGATCGGCTCCAGGAGCACCGCGACGGTGTCGGCGTCGACGGCCGCGTCCAGGGCGGCCAGGTCGCCGTAGGGGACGACGGTGAAGCCGGGGGTGTACGGGCCGAAGTCGGCGCGGGCCTCGGGGTCGGTGGAGAAGGAGACCAGCGTGGTGGTCCGGCCGTGGAAGTTGTTCTCCGCGACGACGATCCGGGCCCGGCCGTCGGGGACGCCCTTGATCCGGTAGCCCCACTTGCGGGCGGTCTTGACCGCGGTCTCCACCGCCTCGGCGCCGGTGTTCATCGGCAGGACGAGTTCCATCCCGCACAGGTCGGCCAGCTGGGTGCAGAAGTCCGCGAAGCGGTCGTGGTGGAACGCCCGGGAGGTCAGCGTGACGCGCTCCAGCTGGCTCCGGGCGGCGTCCAGGAGGCGGCGGTTGCCGTGGCCGAAGTTGAGCGCGGAGTACCCGGCGAGCAGGTCCAGGTAGCGGCGGCCGGTCACGTCGGTCATCCAGGCGCCCTCGGCGGTGGCCACGACGACGGGCAGCGGGCGGTAGGTGGGCGCGCTGTGGGCCTCGGCGGCGGCGATGAACGCTTCCGTGGACGTCACGGTGACTCCGTCCGGCGGGTCGGACCGCCCGGTCCGACCGGATGGGCGAGTGCCGGCCCCTCCCCGCGCGCTCCGGCTCCTCTTCGCGGTCTGTCCCCATTGTCCCGCCCGGGCGGGACAGGGTGCCGGGTGCGCGCCGGTGCGGCGGAGCCGCCGGCGGACCCGTTCGGCCGGCGGACGGGCGGGGGCGGGCCGCCAGGCCCTAGACTCGCCGTGCGCAGCCGCGACTGGCGCACGGGGAACGGACCCCGAGGGAGCGGTGCGCGGCCACACGCCTACGAGGTGCCGCCCGCCTGGGTACCCCGGGATCACGACCGACCACCGATCGATCGCCCCGGAGGACGCCATGACGGCCCATCCCGCCCGCCCCGCCCTGCACGCCGCCGACCCGGAACTGGCCGCGCTGGTCGACGCCGAGGAGCAGTTGCAGGCCGACACCCTGCGGCTGATCCCCAGCGAGAACTACGTCTCCGCCGCCGTGCTCCAGGCCACCGGCACGGTCCTGCAGAACAAGTACAGCGAGGGCTACCCGGGCCGCCGCTACTACGAGGGCCAGCAGAACATCGACCTGGTGGAGACGCTGGCCGTCGAGCGCGCCAAGGCCCTCTTCGGCGTCGAGCACGCCAACGTGCAGCCGTACTCGGGTTCGCCGGCCAACCTCGCCGCGTACCTCGCCTTCGCCTCCCCCGGCGACACCGTGCTGGGCATGTCGCTGCCGATGGGCGGGCACCTCACACACGGCTGGGGCGTCTCGGCGACCGGCACGTGGTTCAACGGGGTGCAGTACGGGGTCCGGGCCGACACCGGGCGGATCGACTTCGACGAGGTGCGCGACCTGGCCCGCAAGGAACGCCCGAAGATCATCTTCTGTGGTGGCACGGCCGTCCCGCGGACCATCGACTTCGCCGCGTTCGGCGAGATCGCGCGGGAGGTCGGCGCCGTCCTCGTCGCCGACATCGCGCACATCGCGGGCCTGGTGGCGGGCGGTGCGCACCCCTCGCCCGTGCCGCACGCCGACGTCGTGGCGACCACCACCCACAAGACGCTGCGCGGTCCGCGCGGCGCCCTGCTGATGTCGCGCGCCGCGCACGCCAAGGCGATCGACAAGGCGGTCTTCCCCGGCCTCCAGGGCGGCCCGCACAACCACACCACGGCCGCCATCGCGGTGGCGCTGCGGGAGGCGTCCGCGCCGTCCTTCCGCCAGTACGCGCACGCCGTCGTCGCCAACGCCAGGGCGCTCGCCGAGGCGCTGCTGGCGCGCGGTTTCGACCTGGTCTCCGGCGGCACCGACAACCACCTGGTGCTGATCGACCTGACCTCGAAGGAGGTGCCGGGCAAGGTCGCCGCCAAGGCCCTGGACCGGGCCGGGATCGTGGTGAACTACAACACCGTGCCGTTCGACCCGCGCAAGCCGTTCGACCCGTCCGGCATCCGGATCGGCACCCCGTCGCTGACCTCGCGCGGGCTGGGGACCGCGGACATGCCGAAGGTCGCGGAGTGGATCGACCGGGGCGTGCGGGCCGCCGGCACCGGCGACGAGGAGGCGCTCGCGGGCATCCGCGAGGAGGTCGCGGAGCTGATGGCCGCCCACCCCGCGCCGGGCCTGCCGCTCCCCCGCTGAGCCGCCCCTGGCCCGCTCCCCTCCTCCGTACGGCACCTGCTCGGCGCCACCGCTCGGCGCCACCCCACCGCGCCGGGAACACCCGCCGCCACCCCGCGCGTTGTGGCCTCGCAGGGGGCCCGCCCCTCCCCTACGGGAGGTGTTCGGCCACCCCCTACGGGGCCCCCGCGCCCGGTCCCGCCGGCCCCCGCCTGCGCGACCGCGGGCCGCACCGCGCGGGCCCACCGGCCGCTGTGTCCGGGGCCGCGGGGCTCCACGTCCGGGCCCCTCGCGGACCTGAGAGAATGCATGCCATGGCTCTCGAACGCCCGCCCGTCGCCCACCACCGCCCCAAGGGGAATGGCTCCGCCATGCAGCGTCCTCGCGTGCTCTCCGGTATCCAGCCGACCGCCGGCTCCTTCCACCTCGGCAACTACCTCGGTGCGGTGCGCCAGTGGGTGGCGCTCCAGGAGTCCCACGACGCCTTCTACATGGTGGTCGACCTGCACGCGATCACCGTCCCGCAGGACCCCGCGGAGCTGCGCCGCAACACCCGGGTCGCCGTCGCCCAGCTGCTGGCCGCCGGTCTCGACCCGGAGCGGTGCACCCTCTTCGTGCAGAGCCACGTGCCCGAGCACGCCCAGCTCGCCTGGGTGATGAACTGCGTGACGGGCTTCGGCGAGGCGTCCCGCATGACGCAGTTCAAGGACAAGTCCGCCAAGCAGGGCACGGACCGGACGACGGTCGGCCTGTTCACGTACCCCGTCCTGATGGTCGCCGACATCCTGCTCTACCAGGCCGACCAGGTCCCCGTCGGCGAGGACCAGCGCCAGCACCTGGAGCTGACCCGCGACCTCGCGGACCGCTTCAACACCCGCTACGGCGACACCTTCACGATCCCGAACCCGTACATCGTGAAGGAGACGGCGAAGATCTTCGATCTTCAGGACCCGTCGATCAAGATGAGCAAGTCGGCGTCGTCGCCCAAGGGGATCATCGACCTCCTCGACGACCCCAAGGCCACCGCGAAGAAGATCAAGAGCGCCGTGACGGACACCGACACGGTGATCCGCTTCGACCGCGAGGCCAAGCCCGGCGTCAGCAACCTCCTCACCATCCTGTCCACCCTCACCGGCGAGGACGTCCCCTCGCTGGAGCGCTCCTACGAGGGCAAGATGTACGGCGCGCTCAAGACGGACCTGGCCGGGGTGATGGTCGACTTCGTCACACCGTTCAAGACCCGTACGCAGGAATACCTCGACGACCCGGAGACGCTGGACACGATCCTGGCCAAGGGCGCCGAGAAGGCCCGGGCGGTGGCGGCGGAGACGCTGGCCGCCACCTACGACCGGATCGGGTTCCTGCCGGCCAAGCGCTGACCGTCCGCGGAAGGCCGGGCGTGCCCTCGCGGGCGCGGCCCGGCACACTGGGAAGGGTGCGCGCCCGGGCGGCGCGCACGCACACGTCTGGAGGGAGAACGCAGTGGGGACCGTAACGCTCGGCGTTTCGCTCGCGGTCCCGGAGCCGCACGGCAGCTTCCTCCAGCGGAGGCGCGAGGGCTTCGGGGACCCGGCGGCCAGCGGCATCCCCACCCACATCACCCTCCTCCCGCCGACCGAGGTGGACGCCGCGGCGCTGCCCGCCGTCGAGCGGCACCTCGCGGAGGTCGCCGCCGGCTGCCGGCCGTTCGCGCTGCGGCTGGCCGGCACCGACACCTTCCGGCCGCTCTCGCCGGTGGTCTTCGTCAAGGTCGTCGAGGGCGCCCGCGGCTGCGCCGCCCTCCAGGAGCGGGTCCGGGCCGCGTCCGGGCCGTGCGCGCGGGAGTTGCAGTTCCCGTACCACCCGCACGTGACCGTCGCGCACGGCATCGACGAGGCGGCCATGGACCGCGCCGAGACGGAGCTGGCGGGCTTCGCGGCCGCCTGGACGGTCGGCGGCTTCGCGCTCTACGAGAAGGGCGCCGACGAGGTGTGGCGGCTGGAGCGGGAGTACCCGTTCGGGACCGGGAGCGCGGCGGTGACGCTGCCCCGGCAGGCCGCGGAGGCCGCCGAGCTGTCCCGGCCGCCGGCCGCGTCCTACTGAGGCCCGCGCCCGGCCCGGCGCCGCCGCCCGCCGTCACGCTCCTGCCCGGTGCGTCGGGTGCTTCCCGCCTCCCGGGGTAGCCGGAAGCTAGTGTTCCGGATCAACCGGGGCAGCCGGCACGGAGGGGCGGTACGGGGATGACGGGCGGACGGGGCATGCCGAGCGACGGGGACGACGGTAACGACGCGGTCGCGCACGAGAACCACGGCGGCGGCAACGGGAGTCCCCACCACGGCCGGGACGTGGACCAGGGCAAGGGCAAGGACAAGAGCGAGGGCGGCCCCCTGGGTTGGGTCACCGGGCTGCCGGTCGTCGGCCCGCGGCTCGCCCCCGCCGTCCGCTGGGTCCTCGACTCCCACCCGTGGCGCAGCTACGAGCGGATGCTGCGGGTGCACTGGACCCGGCTGGCCGCCGCCATCACCTTCACCAGCTTCGTCGCGCTGTTCCCCCTGCTGACCGTCGCCGCGGCGATCGTCGCCGCCACCATCGGCGACGCCCAACTGCACACCCTGCAGACCAAGCTCGCCGAGCAGGTCCCCGGCATCTCCGGCCAGCTCGACCTCGCGGCGCTGGTCGACAACGCCGGCACGGTCGGCCTGATCGCCGGCGCCCTGCTGCTGCTCACCGGCATCGGCTGGGTGCAGTCCCTGCGCGACTGCCTGCGGGCCGTCTGGGAGCTGCCGGACGAGGACACCAACTTCTTCCTCGGCAAGCTCCGCGACGGCGGGCTGCTGCTGGGCCTCGGCGCGGTCGCCCTGGTCTCGGTGGGCTGCTCGACGTTCGCCTCGGCCGCGGTCGGCCGGGCGGCGGACGCGATCGGGCTGCCCAAGGGCGGCGCGGCCAGCCTGCTGCTGACCGCCGCGGGCTTCTGCATCGCGGTGCTCGCGGACTTCGTGATGCTGGCCTACGTCCTGACGAAGCTGGCCGGCGCCCACCCGCCGCGGCGTGCCCTGATCACCGCCTCGCTGATCGGCGCGATCGGCTTCGAACTGCTGAAACTGCTGCTCAGCGGCTATCTGCGGGGCGTCGCCGCGCGCAGCATGTACGGCGCGTTCGGCACCCCGATCGCGCTGCTGCTGTGGATCAACTTCACCGCGAAGCTGCTGGTCTTCTGCGCGGCCTGGACGGCCACCTACCGGCCGGCGCGCGCGGGCGCCGAGCCGGCGCCCGCCACCGCGGCGTAGCGGCCGGGCCCTTCCCCGCGCGGGGAGGGGCGTACCGGGGCCGGTCCCGTCGGCGCTGCGACGGGACCGGCCCCGGCGGCGTTCACTTCCGGCGCCGGCGCCCGCCGCCGCCGTCCGCCGGTGCCGGCCGCCGCCGACGGACCAGCCACGCCAGCCCGCCCAGCAGCGCCACCGCGCCGCCGCCGATTCCCGCGACCGCCCACGGCCCGCCGAGGCCGCCGGAGTCCAGCGCGGCCTGGGCCTGCGGGTCGCCGTTCTTCGCGTCCTTGTCGGACTCCTTCTCCGCGCCCTTCGCCTCGACCAGGCGGCCGACCGGTGCCACCTTGCCGTCCGCGGCGAAGCCCCAGTCGAAGAGCTTGGCGGCCTCCCGGTACGCCTCGTTGTGCTGCCTCTTCTCCGGGTTCATCACGGTGACCAGCAGCTTGCGGCCGCCGTGCTGGGCGACGCCGGTGAACGTGGACCCGGCGTTGGTCGTGGAGCCGTTCTTCACGCCCGCGATGCCCGGGTACGGCTTGATGTCGTAGTCGCCGCTGAGCAGCCGGTTGGTGTTCTGGATGCCGAAGGTGGCGCGCTTGCCATCCTTGCCGGTGTCGCCCGGGAACTGCGCGCTCGCCGTGGAGCAGTACTCCCGGAAGTCCGCGTTCTTGAGCCCGGCCCGGGCGAACAGGCTCAGGTCGTAGGCGCTGGACACCTGCCCCGGTGCGTCGTAGCCGTCCGGCGTGATCACGTGCGTGTCGGTGGCGTTGAGTTCCACCGCGCGCTTCTGCATCTCCTTGACGGTGGCGTCGGTGCCGCCGTTCATCGCGGAGAGGGTGTGCACCGCGTCGTTCCCCGACCGCAGGAAGACCCCCAGCCACAGGTCGTGGACGGTGTAGGTGAGGTTCTCCTTTATCCCGACGAGGCTGCTGCCGGCGCCCATGCCCGCCAGGTCGGTCGGCTTGACCTTGTACGTCTGCGTCTTGGGGAACTTCGGCAGCACGGTGTCGGCGAACAGCATCTTCAGCGTGCTGGCCGGCGCCAGCTGCCAGTGCGGGTTCTTGGCCGCGAGCACCTCACCGGAGTCGGCGTCCGAGACGATCCACGAGCGGGCGGTCAGCTCCTTGGCGTCCGGCAGCGCGGGCGCGCCCCCTCTCGGCTGCACCTGCACGCCCGCCTGCCCCAGCCGTTCCCCGCCGACCTGCGACATCTTCGCGGGCGGCACGGGCGCCTTCGGGGGCTGTCCGCCGTCCACGGGGGCGGCCTGCGCGGAGCCCGCGAACAGCGGCGACACCAGCAGTACGGAGGACGCCAGCGCGGCGACGGTACGAACGGCTCGTACGGCGGAGGGGGACGCGGGGGCACAGAAGGTCGTCGGCACGTCCGTGAACGTACCCGGCCGCGCCCGCCTCCCGGAACGCGCCCCACGGAAGAGTGTCCCTCCGAACGGCCGGATGGAGCCGCTGCCGCCGCCCCCACGGCTCCCTCGTCCCGCGTCCTGCTTCCCGCTCCCCCTCCGAGGGACCTGGCGCATCTGCTTCACCTTCCACAAACCACTGGCCATCACGACGTCGGGACTAGGCGAAAGAGCTGGTCCACAGGTGCCAAGACGACAACCGACCCGCCCGGGATCCCAAAACGCCGCGTCCGGGACGTGAATCACTCCGGGGGGCGGAACGGGGGGCGGAGAGGGTTGATGGGGGGAACAGCCGCGATGGGCCCACGAGCTGCAACGACGTCGCAGCGGTTTCCCGTTCCTGCAACGCCGTTTCCTTGCCTCGGGTGCAGAGCTGCCGGAACCATCGAACGAGAACCGGCATCGCGACGAAGGGGAGGCCGTGGAAGTCACCGTGCTCGCAACTTCATGCGACAAGAAGGACTGCCCAACGCTCTACAAGACGGACCGGGGCACCCTCCTGGTGCAGGGCGAGACACCCACCGATCACGGGCTGCGGATTCCCGCCCACGAGAACCTGGTCGAGATCCCGCTCGAACTAATCCGAAGGGCCATCCGTGACGACCTCATCTAGAACTCTGGGCAGCCTCTTCGACACCTTCACCCGGGAGGCATTCCGCCTGGAAACCCTGGACGACTACAGCCGCTCGGGGAGTGTCGACGCGTACCGCGCCTTCCAGGACGGCCGCGACCGGCCCGACGCCTACAACGCCGACTGGCTGGCGGAGGTCAAGGGGCACGTCGACGCCGGGCGACGGGTATACCGCGTACACGTCCTCACTCGCCCGCTGACTCCGTACCTGCGCTTCGAACTCGGCTGGGGCTACGTCACGAACGCGACGGCCGGTGAGGAATTCTTCATCCTCGACCTCACGGATCTCCCCAACCCCCTTGTCGGCGTGGGGGACTTCTGGCTCTTCGACTCCGTCACGGCCACCCCGATGAGCTACGACCCCGAGGGGGAATTCCTCGGCGCTGCGGTGCTGCCCGACGATCGCGGCCCCGAGTACGTCGCGTACCGCGACGCGGCCCTTGCCCATGCGGTTCCCTTTGCGGATTGGTGGGCAGAGCACGGCGTGTGAACCGTTCGGAATTGGGTGCGGCTCTGCGGGTACTACGGCACGCCTCGGGCAAGGAGGCCAAGACGGTGGCCCGCAGTTCCGTCATGTCCGCCAGCAAACTCAGCAAGATCGAAACGGGGAAGCTCGCCCCAAGCGCCGACGACGTGGATCGCATCCTGACTGCCATCGGCGTTTCGGACGGTGTGAAGACGGAGTACATGGAGGTCGCACGGGCGGTAGCCACCGAGTCCACGGCATGGCGACTGATCCAACGTGCCGGGCTCCACAAGGCACAAAAACAGCTTCAGGCCATGGAGAGTCGCATGGGAATGCTGCGCCTCTTCCAACCTGCGCTCGTGCCTGGCCTGCTGCAGACCCCGGAATACATGCGGGCCGTCCTGTCGCGCCATGGCGACCTGAGCGCGGAAACCGTACGACGAACCATCGGCGCCCGACTTGAACGACAGGGCGTTCTGTACGACTCGGGCAAGACTTTCCGCTTCGTGATCACAGAACCGGTACTGCGCTGGCTCATCACTCCACCGCTCGTCATGGCCGGCCAGTTGGACCGACTGATCACCTTGTCGCGACTACCCTCCGTCGATATCCGAGTGGCGCCTCTCACCGGACCCCAACATGACATTCCCAGCCACGCCTTCGTCATCAGGGACGAGCGGGTCGTATCCGTAGAAACGGTGCACGCCGCAGTCACAGTGACCGATCCCAGAGACGTATCCCTGTACGTGACGAAATTCGAAGGGTTTGCCGAACGAGCGCTTTCCAATGACGTCGCGAGAGCCATGCTCGAAGACATCCGAGACGAGTTCTTGAGACAACAGGAAACGGGATAGCGGTACACCACTCCGCACGGGACCATTGCTTTGATGAATCCGAGCGAGGAGATAAAAGGTCCGAGTCGCCCCACACCGGAGAATCCCGGGCCGGCCTCCGGCACTGCGGAGGACGGATCTAGGCGGCAGAAAAGCAACCCCGTAATCGGTCGGTCAGGCGCAACGGCCCTTGCCCCGGAGGCACAGGTACCACCGTGCCCTTTCCCGTGCTCCACCTGTCAAGCCAAGGGTCGTCAGTAGCACGGCGGGCCCATGCCCCCGGAGGCGCCCCGCGAGCCTGCCCCGCGGCCCAGCGATGCGGAGGGCTACGCGTAGGCCGTTGCCGGTCGGGGTGGCGTTCCCCGAGCGGTGAGCTCGCTCACCCGGCAGCCCGTCGCGCAGGGGGCTGCCGGCCCGGAAGGGGTTCGTCCGTCAGCCCTCCGCCACCGCCGTCTGAGGTGCCTCGCGGCGCAGGGCGCGCAGGCCGCGGAAGCCGAGGACGCCGATCGCGGTGCCGAGGAGGAAGGACACGATGGCCAGGGTGAGGTGGATCCAGAAGTAGGCGGTGGGGTTGCCGTGGTCGAAGGCGAGCCCGCTGGCGTCCTTGACCAGGTTCTTGACGAAGGTGGTCCACACCACCCATGACCAGGCGCCGAAGGCGAGGAGGAACCAGGAGACCGGGCGGCTGAGCTTCATGGGGTGTGTCCTCTGCTGCGGGGAAGCCTTGCCCTGCCAGTATCCGTGATCGATTTTCGGGGCGGCCGCGGCCCGCGCCCGCCCCGCGCCGAGTGCTCACCGCAGTGCGGCGGAGCCGAACCCCCCGCCCCGCTCGGCCGCGCTGCCGCACCGCGGCCCGGTCCGGCTGACGACCGGCAGGAACAGCACCGGGTGGGCCGACCACTCCACCCACGTGCCCGCGCAGTTGAGCGCCAGCCCGCAGGGTTCCCCGCGGTGCAGCGCGGACACCGCTCCCAGGCGGCCGTCGCCGTCCACCTCGCGCAGCGCCCGCTCGCGCGCCCGGCCGGACAGTCCGGCGGCCAGCCGGTGGGCGTCCGCGGCGATCTCGCGCACGGCCCGCAGCGGGGCGCCGACCGCGAGGGACGTCCAGGACGCCACCCCGTCCGCCTGCTCGGAGCGGTACACGGTCCGCTCGCACCAGATCCCCGGCACGGCCAGTCCCGCCCCCGGCCGTCCCGTCCGCGTCACGCCGCCAGCCATGCCGCCTCCCGCCCCTGCGGAGTGCCGGTGCCGTGGGCGCCGACGGTCCCGCCGCCGGGCCGGGCCACGAGGGCGTACGCGCACCCTTCGGCGTCAACGACGGTCAGGGTGACGGGATTTCCGGCCATCAGCCCGTACACCGCCCGACCGAAAGCGACCTGGTCGCCGAGCCAGTCCAGCGCCCCCGTCCCGGAGGGCACCGCTAACTGCTGGGCGACCTGCTCGGCCCGCGTCCGCACCCATCGCACCGCCCGGCGCGGCGAGTACGTCACCACGCCCCCGAGGTCGATCGACGGCCCGGACGGCCGGTGCACCACCAGTTCCGCCCGGTAGACCGCCACGTCCCCCACGACCGTCACGGCAGCTCCGGTGCAGGCAGCGGGAGTTCCGCCCACACCACCTTTCCGGTGCCGGCCGGGACCACCCCCCAGCCACTTGCCAAGGCGTCCACGAGCACCAACCCACGACCACATTCCGTTTCCTCCTCCTCGACCCCCGTCGATTCCTTGCGCACGGGCTCCCCGTCACCCACGTCGTGCACCTCCAGCCGCAGCCGGTCGCGCGTCAGCACGAACCGGACCCCGATCGCCGGCACGGGCGCGGCCAGGCCGGCGTGCGCGCGCACCGCGTTGGTGACGAGTTCGGACGCCAACAGCGTTGCGGATGAGGCGAGTTCACCTCCGACGCGCCATGCGTGCAGTTGCCGCCGGAGCTCTCTGCGGGCCCATCCGACGCTGCGTACGTCGGGCGGAAACCGGTAGGCGACTGCGGTCGCGACGGGCGGAGTTGCTACGAACCGGGCGCGTGCGGACATGGCTATCCCCTTGGTGCGCATGCATGACGGAGCGATGTCACTACGCAATGCGCTGACGTGCCTGCATTGCGTGACGGCCATCACGGTAGGGCGTCGAGTGACTTATCCACAAGCCCTTCTCGCGCAAGTTGCGATCGCGGTGCGTGAGCGTGCAAACTAGTTCCGTAACGACTCAACGCGGCACACTGAGGCCATCGTTGAAAGGAGCGCTCATGCCCGCAGGTGGGAGGCCGACGGTGCGCAGCCGGAGGCTCGGCAACGCACTGAGGCGCTATCGGGAGGCTGCTGGGCTGGATCAGCCGGACAGCGCCGAGGCCATCATGAAGTCCGTCTCGAAGGTCAGCCGCTTGGAGAGCGGACAGACGACCGCTTCGGCACTGGAGGTTCGAACTCTTCTGGAGCTTTACGGAGTTGGGGACCCAGACGAGCGGGCCAAATTGCTGGAGTGGGCCCGGCGCAGCAACGAACGGGGCTGGTGGATCGACTACCAGGAGGCGGTCGGGGACGGCTACGCCCACCACATCGCTCTGGAACATGAGGCGACGTACATTCGCTCGTGGGGGCCAATCCTCATCCCCGGGTTGTTGCAAACCACTGACTACATGGAATCCGTCATCGCCATAGGACCACGGACGATCCCGTCCGAGAGGGTCGTCGAGTTGGCGAAGCTGCGTCAGGAACGCCAGCGGAGGATCGAGGAGGGAGGGGCCAGCTTCGCCGCGATCATCTGGGAGCCAGCCCTCGCGTCCCTGCACCTCGATCGCAAGGTGCGGGAAGGCCAGTTGAGCCGTCTACTCGACGTGGGAGAACGGCAGAACGTCACGATTCAGCTCCTCCCGGCGACCGCGAGCCTGGTCGCCGGGATGGCAGGCGCATTCGTGGCCTTCTCGTTCGGTGTAGAGGCGAATGTGGAAGCCGTGACGCTGGAGAATCCGGCGAACACCAATGTTGTGGAAGCACCGGAAGACCTGGCCCTCTACGTCAACACGTTCGATCAGCTACGCTCGGCCGCACTGCCGCCGGACAGGAGTGCCGAGCGCATCCGCGAACTCCTTGAAGGCGGAACGCCGCACAAGGAAGTGAAGCCGTGAAGCCTGAAGAAATAGGCGCGTTCCGGAAATCCTCGTACTCCGCCCAGTCAGGTGACTGCGTGGAGATCGCCCCCACCCTCACCGGCGGCCACGCCATACGCGACAGCAAGGACCCCGCCGGGCCGCACCTCGTCTTCCCCGCCGGTGCCTGGAGCGCGTTCACCGACGCGCTCAAGGACGGCGAGCACAGCTGACTCCTGCGAGCTCCCGACCCCGCACCACTGCAACAGGCCGGGAGCCTGTCCCTTACGGCCAGAACGCCGCACAAGGAAGTGACAGCATGATGCCGCAGAGCACGGGCGTGTTTCGGAAGTCCTCGTACTCGACCCAGGAAGGCAACTGTGTAGAGGTCGCCCCCATATCCACCGGCGGCCACGCCATACGCGACAGCAAGGACCCCGCCGGGCCGCACCTCGTCTTCCCTGCCGGTGCCTGGAGCGCGTTCACCGACGCGTTGAAGGGCGGCGACCGCAGCTGACGCGAACGGGCCCCGGTGCGCGCCGCGTGAGGCGGCGGGGACCGGGGCCCGTGGTGGAGCGGCCGGGGGCGGCGGAGCGGCTTACTGTCCGGCGAACTTGCGCGTCACCGAGTCGAAGACGCGTTGCGCCTCGGGGCCCAGGTAGGGGCCGGCGAGCCAGGTGTGGGCGTTGGAGCTGATCGAGGTGTTGGAGATCAGCGTGAGCTTGCCGTTGCGGCCGACGAACCAGCCGCCGCCGGAGGTGCCGCCGGTCATGGTGCAGCCGATCCGGTCCATGGCCGGGGTGCCCTGCTGCATGGTGAGGCGGCCGGGGCGGTCGTAGCAGGACATCATGCGGGCGCCGTCGTAGGGCGGGGCCGCGGGGTAGCCGAACGCCTTGATCGAGCTGATGCGGTCGGCGTGCGGGGCGTTGAACCACACCTGCGCGGCCGCGCCGACGGTCTCCTGGAGGGACTTGCCGCCACCGTTCTCCGGCCGGACGTGCAGCACCGCGAAGTCGTACGCGGAACCGGCGTTGCCGGACTCGGTGCTGCCCATGTCGATCCACTCACCGGACGTGCTGATCCAGTCCGCCCAGAAACGACCGTAGGGGGTGACCTCCGGGGTGGGGGTGGTGCCGACCTGGCTCATCGGCACGCCGGTGTCGTTGTACGACGGGACGAAGACGATGTTGCGCATCCAGCCGCCCTGCCGGCCGGAGTGGACGCAGTGGCCCGCGGTCCACACCAGGTTGGACTTCCCCGGGTGCGCCGGGTCCTCGACGATGGTGCCGGAGCAGACCATCGGGCCCTTCGGGCTGTCGAAGAAGATCTTCCCGACCGGGGCCATGTTCCGGTGGTAGGGGCGGCCGACCTCCTGGGCGGTGACCGGCCGGGGTTCGGGGTCGGTGGCTTCGGACCCGCCGACCGCCGCGCCGGCCTCGACGCCGACGTCGGGGGCCGCCTGGGCCTGCGCCATCCGGTCGGCCTTCCAGTGGTCCTTGATGATCGGGTTGGCGAAGTCCCGGGCCTCGTGGGCCCACTTGCCCCAGTCCTTCCAGCCGCCGTCCTTCCACTTCTTCAGGTCGTCGATGCTGGTCGGGGCGTCGTCGGGCAGGTGCGGACCGCCGGCCTTCTGGTTGCCCGACGCCGAACCCCCGCCCGTGGCAGCGGAATTGCCGTCGGGTCCGCAGGCGGTCACGGTGGCGGCGAGCAGGACGGCGGCGGCCGCGGCGGCGAACCCGACGCGACCGCGGCGCGGACGGCGGGCACGTCCGCCCGGACCGGGCGGCGTGGAAGGTGCGGATGGTGCGGAAGGCGTGGCCGGTGTGGACGGCATGGGTGTGGTTCCCCCCTGGTGCGTACGACGTGCCCGGCGCGGCGCGGCACGGTGGTGGCGCCGGCGCCGGTCGGTGCTCCCCTGACGGCAGTCGCGGGCTGACTGTCATGCCCCTGATGGGGCCGCGCCCTACTATGCCGTTCCGCCGCACCGGGCGGGGCGGCGGGCCTTCTCCGGCCCAAGATCGGGACAATCGCTGGTGTCCTGTTCGAACCGTCCCGAGGACCGCACCGTGACAGAACGCGTCATCGACCGCCCCCGCAGCCGCGGGTTCCTCTTCCTCGACTCGCACCCCGCCGGGTGCCGGCAACTGGTCTCGGACATGTGGGAGGCCGTGCCCGCCCCGGCCACGCCGCCGCCGGCCGACGGCCCGGTGGCCCTGGTCATCGGCTCCTCCGCCGGCTACGGCCTGGCCGCCACCCTCGCGGGCCTCAAGCGCGCCGGCATCCGCGGCATCGGCGTCTGCTTCGAGAAGCCGGGCAGCGCCCGGCGCACCGCCACCGCCGGCTGGTACCGCACCGCGGCCACCGCCGAACTCGCCCGCGAGGCCGGGCGGGACATGGTCTTCCTCAACGGGGACGCGTTCTCCGACGCGCTGAAGGAGCAGGTCGCCGACCTGGTGGCGGAGCGGTTCGGCGGGAAGCTGGACCACCTGATCTACTCGGTGGCCGCCCCGCGGCGCACCGACCCGGAGACCGGCACCACCTACGCCTCGGTCCTCCAGCCGATCGGCGCGGCGTCCCGCACCAGGACCCTGGTCTTCGACGGCGAGGGCGCGCCCGAGGTCAAGGAGGTCCGGACCGCGCCGGCCACCGAGGAGGACATCGCGCAGACCGTGGCGGTGATGGGCGGCGCCGACTGGGAGCGTTGGATCGACCACCTGGCCGGCCGCGGCCTGCTCGCCGAGGGGTTCTCCACCGCGGCGCTGTCCTACATCGGCTCGTCGCTGACCGAGGCGATCTACCGCAAGGGCACCATCGGCGCCGCCAAGGCCCACCTGGAGGGCACCGCCCGCACCCTCGACAAGCGGCTGTCCGAGCTGGTCGGCGGGCGCGCGGTGACGTCGGTCAACGGCGCCGCGGTCACCCAGTCGTCCACCGCCATCCCCGGCATCGCGCTCTACGTCGGGCTGCTGCGCGGCGTCCTCGGCGCGCAGTTGGTGCCGCCGACCGCGCAGCTCAGCGAGTTGTGGGACCAACTCACCGGCGCCCGCCCGCTGGACCTCGACGCGGAGGGCCGGGTCCGCCTGGACGGCTGGGAGTTGACGCCGCAGGTGCAGGCCGCCGTCGCCGAGCGGTGGCAGCGCGCCACGACGGAGAACATCGCCGAACTCGCCGACCTGGACTGGTTCCACGGCGAGGTGCACCGCCTCTACGGCTTCGCGGTGCCCGGCGTGGACTACGCCGCCCCGGTGGCCACCGAGGTGGCGTGGCCGCAGGAGCCGGCCTGACGGTCGGCGGCGGCGGCGGTGGTCGCCGCGGTGGGCCCGCGGCCGGCCCACGCGACGGGCCCTTGGCCGACCCGGGCGGCAGGCCCTCGGTCGACCCGGGCGGCGGGCCGGCGGGACCGCGTCAGCAGGGGCGGGCCGGCACCCGGGGGTCCAGTCGGCCCGCCCCGACGCCGTGCCGGTACTGCGCGATCTGCTCGCGGGTCGGGTACCACTTCTTGTCGCAGCGCTGGCACCACCAGCGCCAGTTGTCCCAGTGGACCTCGGTGGTGGTGGCGTCCTTCCACAGGCTGTCGTGGCAGTCGGGGGTCGGACAGTGCGGCGGCGGCAGGGGCATGACGGGCCGGGCCTTTCGTGCGCCGGGTGGGTCCCCGGGCGGATCTGGGGCGCCCCCAGCCTGGAGCGCCGCGGGGCGACGCGGTGGCTCGGCGTGGCCACGGCCATACGATCGGGTGACGGCCGGGACCGCCGCTGACCGCCGCCGGCCGCCCGCCCGGACGGCCCGGAATCGCGCGGAAGGCGCAGGCCGACGGGGTCGTCCGGGGCCGACATGCGATCACCGGTGATCGGCGATGCGATGGAGTCATGGGCACGACCAGACGGACCGGGAGGCGGCTACCCGACCTCTTCGAGTCCACCTGTGACCGCGTGCCCACGGCGACCGCGCTGGAGTGCGGACCGCACGTCCTGACCTACGCCGCCCTCGACGCCCGGGCCAACCGACTCGCCCACCACCTGGTCGGACGCGGCATCGGGACGGGCTCCCGGGTCGCGCTCCTGGTGCCGCGGTCGGTGGACATGTACGTCGCGCTGCTGGCGGTGGGCAAGGCGGGCGCGGCGTTCGTCCCGATCGACCCGGCGGCGCCCGCCGACCGGGTCGCGTTCATCACGGCGGACGCCGGGGTGGACGCGGTGCTGACGGTGGCGGAGCTGGCCGGGTCGGTGGCCGGACGGCCGGCGCCGGTGGTGCGGCTCGACGCGCTGGCCGCCGAGTTGGCCGCCGCGCCCGACACCCGACCGGAGCCGGCGCCGGCCCCCGCCACGGACCCGGTGCCCGGCCGCCCGCCGGCGCCCCCGGGCCCGGAGGCCGACGGCCCCGACGACCCGCTGGCGTACATCATGTACACCTCGGGCTCCAGCGGCCGCCCCAAGGGCGTGGCCATCGCGCACTCCAGCATCTGCAACTTCCTCGACGTGATCCCCGGCGTCTACGACGTGCGCCCCGACGACCGCGTCTACCAGGGCATGACCCTCTCCTTCGACTTCTCGATCGAGGAGATCTGGCCCACCTGGGCGGTCGGCGCGACCCTCGTCGCGGGGCCCGTAGGAGCCGGGACGCGGCTCGGCGCCGAACTGGCCGGCGTGCTGGAGGCATCCCGGATCACGCGGTTCTACTGCGTGCCGACGCTGCTGGCGACCATCCCCCCGGACTGGGAGCTGCCGGCGGTGCGCAGCATCATCGTGGGCGGCGAGCCCTGCCCGGCCCGGCTGGTCGAACGGTGGAGCCGGCCCGGCCGCCGGATGCTCAACACCTACGGGCCGACCGAGACCACCGTCACCGCCACCGTCGCCGAACTCCGGCCGGGCCGCCCGGTGACGATCGGCCGGCCGGTGCCCACGTACACCGCGGTGCTCCTGGACGACCGGCGCCGACCGGTGCCGGACGGGGCGGTCGGCGAGATCTGCGTGGGCGGCCCGGGCGTCGCCCGCGGCTACCTGCGGCGCCCGGAACTGACCGCGGACCGCTTCGTCACGCACCCGCTGGCCCCGCCCGGCGGGCGGCTCTACCGCACCGGCGACCTGGGCCGGCGCACCGCCGACGGGGAGATCGAGTTCCTGGGGCGGGCCGACGACGAGGTGAAGGTGCGGGGCTACCGGATCGACCTCGGCGAGATCGACAACGTCCTGCTGGAGGACCCCGGGGTGGCCGAGGCGGCCACCGCGCTGGTGGCGCTGCCGGCCCGCGCCGACGGGGCGGACGGGGCCGACGACCGGGAGTTGTCCGCGTACGTGGTGCCGGCGCCCGACGGCGCCGGGCAGGGCGGCCCGGCGGACGGGGACGCGCTGGTCGCCCGGCTGCACCAGCGGCTGCGGCACCGGCTCCCGGCCTACATGGTGCCGCCGTTCCTCGACGTCCTGACGGAGCTGCCGGCCCTGCCCAGCGGCAAGGTGGACCGCCGGCGGCTGCCCGCACCGACCGGCCGGCGCCTCGGCGTCGGCGGCCAGGTGACGCCGCCGCGCGGCGCGTGGGAGGCGCGGGTGCGGGACGTGTGGGCCGAGGTCTTCGGCATGGGCCCCGACGCGCTGTCCACCGAGGCGGACTTCTTCGACGACCTCGGCGGGCACTCGCTGCTCGCCGCGCAGGTCGTGTCGTTGCTGCGCAGCCGCGACATCGCCGCCGGCGCCGCCCTGCGCGACGTCTACGCCCATCCGACGGTGCGCGGCCTGGCGGCCCACCTGGGCACAGCGGGGGCCGGAGTCGGGGTCGGGGTCGGGGTCGGCGGCGGGTCGGCCGGTGCGGGGGCGGGGAGCGGTGGCCGGGCGGCGGGCGGCGGCAGCGGTGCCGGGGCCGTCGGCGAGGTGCCGGTCCGGCCGCGCCCGTTGCGGCCGGGGCGGGCCCGGATAGCCGTCGCCGGCCTGGCCCAAGCCACCCTGATCTACCTCCTGCTGTTCGTCCTGACCCTGCCGCTGGCCACCGTCTTCAGCTGGGCGAACGGCGACTTCACCAGCCAGGACCCGCTCCCGCTGCGGCCCGTACTGGCCGTGCTGATCAGCTACTTCGGCGTCCGCTGGCTGCTGCCGGTGGCCCTCGCCCGCCCGCTGGCGGCCGGCATCCGCGCGGGCCGCTACCCGTTGTGGGGCGCGACCTACCTCCGCCTGTGGGCGCTCGCCCTCCTGCTCGGCGTCAGCCCGTTGCCCGCGCTGAGCGGCTCGCCGCTGATGGGGCGCTACCTGCGGCTGCTGGGCGCCCGGATCGGCCCGCGCACGACCATCGCCACCGGAGTCGTCCCGCTGCCGTCGCTGCTCCGGATCGGCGCGGACGCCGCGATCGGCTACGGCGTCACGCTGCGCGCCTGGCGGGTGGCGGACGGCTGGGTGACCGTCGCCCCGATCGACATCGGGCCGCGCGCCTACGTGGGGGCGCACGCGGTGCTGGAACCCGGCGCCCGGCTGGCGGCGGGCGCCGGCCTCGGCGAGCAGTCGGTGGTCGGGCAGGGGGAGGTGGTGCCGCCCGGTGCCCGCTGGGCCGGCTCCCCGCCCGCCCCGGTACCGGCCCTGGACCCGCACGTGGAGGACATGCTGCGGGCCGGCGGCACGACCGAGCCCGGGCGGGCCCGGCACGTCGCCGCCGCGGTGCTCGGCGTCGCCTTCCTCGAACTCCTCACCCTGGGCGCCCTGGTGCCGGGCGCCGCACTGGTGTGGTGCGTCTGGCTGGCCTGGGGCAGCGGCCCGGCCGTCGCGGTCACCCTGGTCCTCGCGGCGCCGCTGTACGTCCTGACCGTCTGTGCGGCGATCGCCTGCGGCAAGCGGCTGGTGCTGCCCCGCACCCCGGTCGGCACGCACCCGGTGCGCTCCGCCCTGGGCGTGCGCAAGTGGCTCTCCGACAAGCTGCTGGAGTCCAGCCTCACCTTCACCAACTCCCTCTACGCCACCCTCTACACCGTCCCGTGGCTGCGGCTGCTGGGCGCCCGGATCGGTCCCGGCGCCGAGGTCTCCACCGCCTCCCACCTCGATCCGGACCTGCTCACCCTCGGCGAGGGCAGCTTCGTGGCGGACATGGCGGGGGTCGGCGGCGCGGCGTTCGCCGGCGGCCGGGTCACCTGCCACCGCACCGAGGTCGGGCGCCGCGCGTTCCTCGGCAACGCGGCGTACCTGCCGGCCGGGACGCGGACCGGGTCGGGGTCCCTGATCGGCGTCGGCACCGTCCCACCCGGCGACGACGTGCCGCCCGGCACCTCCTGGCTGGGCTCCCCCGCCATCCACCTGCCCCAACGCCAGAGCAGCGGCACCTTCCCCGAGGAGCTGACCTTCCGCCCCACCCGGCAGGCGGTCCGCCGCCGCCTGGCCATCGAGTACCTGCGCGCCACGATGCCGGCGTCCCTCCTGGGCGCCGCCACCTTCCTGTTCCTCCTCGCGCTCACCGCCGTCGCCCGCGCGCCCTCCCGGACCGTCCCCCTCCTCCTCGCCCCGCTCCTGCTGATGGCCAGCGGCCTCGCCGTCGTCGGCGCCTGCGCCCTGCTCAAGCGCCTGGTGATCGGCCGCTACCGGCCCCGCACCGAGCCGCTGTGGAGCTGGTTCGTGCGCCGCAGCGAGTTCGTCACCGGCCTGTACGAGGCGGCCGCCGTGCCGGCCGGGCTCGCGCCCCTGACCGGCACCCCGTTCCTGCCGCCGGCGCTGCGGCTGTTCGGCGCCCGGATCGGCCGCCGGACGTGGCTCGGCACCACCTTCCTCACCGAGTTCGACCTGGTCGACATCGGCGACGACGCGGCGATCGGCGCCGGCGTAAGCTTGCAGACGCACCTGTTCGAGGACCGGGTCATGAAGATGTCGAAGGTCACCGTCCAGGCCGGCGCGTCGGTCGGCAGCCGCTCGGTCGTGCTCTACGACGGCGTCGTCGGCGAAGGCGTCTGGCTTGACGCGCTCTCCCTGGTCATGAAGGGCGAGTACCTCACCCCCGGGACCGCGTGGCGCGGCATCCCCGCCCAGGGCCTGGCCCTCGGCGTCGGCACGCGCCCCTCCCCCGAGTTGACCCCGCACCCCACCAGCCCCGCACGGTGAGCGCCATGTCTCCCCCCACCCGCATCCTCGACTCCGTCCGCCGGGCCTTCGGCGCCCGCACCGAGCCACCGCCCCCGCCGCTGCCCGCACCGGGCGGACGCCGCCTGGCCCTGGTCTACCGCGGACCGGCCGCCCGCCCCGCCGGCTGCTCCGAGGCGGTCGCCGCACTGTTGACGGCCGGCCCCTGGGACCTCGACGTCCGCTACGCCGGCCCGTCCGAGGACATCCCGCTCTCCCTGACGTCCCTGGCGCACGCGCACCTCTACGCACAGCCCGGCGGCGGTTCGCTCGGCCCCGCCTACCGCCGGCTGCGCAAGCACGGCGACGAGATCCGCGCCTACGTCCAGGGCGGCGGCCGCTACCTGGGCTTCTGCCTCGGCGGCTACCTGGCCGGCGACGACCCGGGCTTCGACCTGCTCCCCGGCGACACCGACCAGTACATCGTCACGCCCGGCGCGACCGTCACCCACGACGGCGACACCGTCGTGGAGACCCGGTGGCGCGGCCTGCCCCGCACCGTCTACTTCCAGGACGGCCCGCACTTCCTCCTCGACCCGGGCGCCGACGCCACCGTCCTGGCCACCTACCCCAACGGCACCGTCGCCGCCGTCGTCGCCCCCTGCGGCGCCGGCAAGATCGCCGTCGTCGGCCCCCACCCCGAGGCCACCGACGACTGGTTCCTGGACGAGGGCCTCCCGGTACACCGCACCCACGACCTGGCGGTGGACCTGGTGGACGAACTGCTGGCGGACTGAGCGGCCCACCGAACGCCCTTGACTCGAAGCCGAGTTGAGGCCCCGGTACGCCGGGAACGACGCCGGGCGGAGCCGTCGATGACGGCCCCGCCCGATTTCACCACGCCACCGAGACGGCTACTTCTTCGAAGTGTTCGTCAGCCAGGGCTTCCACACGTCGGGGTGTTCCGCGACCCACTTCTTGGCCGCCTCGTCGGCCGGGAGGCCGTTGGAGGCGATCATTTCGGAGACCTCGTTCTGGTCCTTCTTGTCCCAGTGGAACTTCTTCAGGAACTGCGCCGCGGAGCTGCCGCTCTTGGCGAAGTCGGTGTTGAAGTACTTCTGCAGCGGGGTGGTGGGGTACGCGCAGTCGATGGACTGCGGGTCCTTGGCCCCCTTCGCCGCGCAGGCGTCGCTGTACGGAGGCAGCTTGACCTCCACCATCGGCACCTGGTTGAAGAGCCACTGCGGTTCGTACCAGTAGGAGAGGAACGGCTTCTTCTGCTTGGCGAACTGCTGGATCTGGGTGATCTGGGCGGCCTCGGAGCCGGCGAAGACGACCTGGTAGTCCAGGCCGAGGTTCTTCACCAGCGCCTTGTCGTTGGTGACGTAGGACGGCGAACCGTCCATCAACTGGCCCTTGTCGCCGCTCTCCGAGGTGCGGAGCTGCTTGGCGTACTTGTTGAGGTTCTTCCAGTTGGTGACCTCGGGGTGCGCGTCCGCCCAGTACTTCGGGACCCACCAGCCGATGTGCCCGGTGACGCCGTTGCCGCCGCCGGCGGTGATGGTCTTCTTGTCCTGGACGTAGCGCTTCTCCTGGTCGGGGTGGCCCCAGTCCTCCAGGATGGCGTCGACCCGGCCCTGGCTGAGCGCGTCCCAGGCGGGGATCTCGTCGACCTGGACGGTGTCGACGTGGTAGCCCAGCTCGTGTTCGAGCAGGTACTTCGCCACCGCGACGTTGGCCTGGGCGCCGACCCAGGTCTGCACGGACAGGGTCACGGACTTGGACCCCTTGGCCGCGGCGAACGGGGACGCCTGCTTGGTCATGTCGGCCTTGCCGCAGGCGGACAGGGACACCAGCAGGGCACCGGTCGCGGCCGTGGCGGCCAGCGCCCTGGTCAGCATCCGGGTGCGTGTCGGAGTGCGGGACATGGTCAGGCTCCCTTCCCGGTCGTGCGCCGTTCCGTGGGCTGGGTGACCCGGTCGAGCATCAGGCCCAGGCACACGATGGCGACGCCGGCGACCAGGCCGATGGCGAGGTCGCCGGTGGCCAGGCCGGTTACCACGTCGTAGCCGAGGGCCCCGCCGCCGACCAGACCGCCGATGATGACGACGGCCAGCACCAGGACCACGCCCTGGTTGACGGCCAGCAGCAACGCCGGCCGGGCGAGCGGCAGTTGGACCTGGCGGAGGGTCTGCCAGCGGGTGGCGCCGAGCGAACGGGCGGACTCCATGGCGCCGGGGTCCACCTGGCGCAGGCCCTGGGTGGTGATCCGGATGACCGCCGGCAGCGCGTAGACGACCGCCGCGGCGGCGGCCGGCGCACGGCCCACCGCGAACAGCGCCACGACCGGGATCAGGTAGACGAACTGCGGCATGGTCTGCATGACGTCCAGGACCGGGCGCAGCACCGTCTCGAAACGCTTGCTGCCGGCCGCGAGGATGCCGACGCCGACGCCCAGCACCAGGGTGACCACCAGGGCGGCCAGGACCTGCGAGAGGGTGTCCATGGACGGCTTCCACACGCCCAGCACGCCGATGGCGGCCATGGCCAGCACGGCGGTGAGCGCGGTGCGCCAGGTGCCGATGAGCCAGGCGAGGGCGGCGACGACGAGCAGCACGCCGTACCAGGGCAGGGCGGTCAGGCCGTCCCGCAGCGGGTTGAGGACCCAGTTGGTGAAGTGCGCGGCCCAGTCGGCGGTGCCGCCGACGACCGGGACGCCGGAGTAGAGGTGGTTGACCATCCACTCCTTGACGTCGTTGACCGGCCGGGCGATGGCGAGCGTGGCGCCGGCGGGCCAGATGGTGGAGCCGGCCAGTCGACCGACGAGCGCGACCACCGCGGTGATCGCGGCGATGCCGGCCCAAACGGGCCAGCCGCGCAGCAGCCGGGGGCCGGCGGCGGTCGGGGCGGCGCCCAGCTTCTCGCCGGCCGCTGCGGTGGTGCGGTCCATGACGATGGCCAGCAGCACGATCGGGATGGCGGCGGCCAGCGCGGAGCCGACGTCGACCGAGGCGAGCGCCTGGTAGACGCGGTCGCCGAGGCCGGCGGCGCCGATCATCGAGGCGATCACGGCCATGGACAGCGCCATCATGATCGTCTGGTTGACGCCGAGCAGCAGTTCCTTGCGGGCCAGCGGCAGGCGCGCGGTGAGCAGCCGCTGGCGTCCGGTGGCGCCGAGCGAGGAGACCGCCTCCAGCACGCCGGCGTCCGCGCCGCGCAGGCCGAGCGCGGTGAGCCGGGCCATCGGCGGCGCGGCGTAGACCACGGTGGCCAGCAGCGCGGCGGGCACGCCGATGCCGAAGATCAGCACGACCGGCAGCAGGTAGGCGAAGGCGGGGAGCACCTGCATGGTGTCGAGGACCGGGCGCAGGATCTTGAAGAGCCGGGGGGACAGGCCGGCGGCGAGGCCGAGCAGCGCGCCGACGACGACCGAGGCGAGCACCGCCACGATCATCAGGGCCAGCGTCTGCATGGTCGGGACCCACATCCCCAGGGCCCCGCTGACCAGGAAGGACACCAGCGCGACGGCGGCGATGCGCAGGCCGGCGACGCGCCAGGCCAGCAGCGTCACACCGGCCGTCACACCGGTCCAGCCGAGTGCGAGCAGCAGCAGGTAGACGCCGCGGACGGAGAGCACCACGGCGTTGCTGAGGTGGCCCAGGACGTAGACGAACAGCCAGTTGCTGTCGCGGTTGTCGATGATCCAGTTGCTGGCGTGGTCGAGCGGTCCGGAGAGGTCCACGGTCAGCGCGGTGGGCCAGGCGCCGCCGGGCCAGGCGGCCGCGGCGAGCGGGACGAGCACGGCCGCGGCGACGGCGAGCAGCAGGAGCTTGGCGAGGCCGCGGCGGCGCAACAGACCCTGGAGAGGTCCGGGCTTCCCGGCGCCGAGCACGCCGGCAGTGGTGGGGGGTGCGGCGGTGCTCATGCGCGGCCCCGCTTCACGGTGCCGGCCGCCACGTTCAGCGCGGCGGCCCGCTGGGCCTGGCGCCACTGGCGCAGGAGGGCGGCGCGCAGGCGGGCCCGGGGGCTCGCGGCGGGCGGGCGGGTGGCGACGGCGCGGGCGGCGCCGCGGTGGGGTGCGGCGGCGTACATCAGGCGGCCACCTCCCCCGACGCGTCGTGGTGCGGCTGGGATATCCGGGCCACGACGTTCAGCAGGCAGGCGCTGTCCACGACGCCCAGGCAGCGGCCGTCGTCGACGATGCGGGCCGGGCCGCCGGAGCGGGCCACCGCCTCGATGGCGTCGGAGATCAGGGTGTCGGGGGCGAGCGCGGGGCCCGCCTCGGCCTCGCCGGCCTCGGCGGGGCGCATCGCGCGGCGGACCGTCAGCACCTGCTCGCGCGGGACGTCCCGGACGAAGTCGCGGACGTAGTCGTCGGCGGGCGAGCCGACGATCTCCTCGGGGGTGCCCAGCTGGACGATCTGCCCGTCGCGCATCAGGGCGATCCGGTCGCCGATCCGCAGCGCCTCGGCCAGGTCGTGGGTGATGAAGACCATGGTCCGCCCCTCCTCGCGGTGCAGGCGGACCACCTCCTCCTGCATGTCGCGCCGGATGAGCGGGTCGAGCGCGCTGAACGGCTCGTCGAACAGCAGGACTTCGGGGTCCACGGCGAGCGCGCGGGCCAGGCCGACCCGCTGCTGCTGGCCGCCGGAGAGCTGGCCGGGGCGGCGCTTCTCCAGGCCGGCCAGGCCGACCTTGTCGACCATCTCGGCGGCCTTCTCGCGGCGTTCGGACTTGCCCATGCCCTGGATCTCCAGGCCGTAGGCGACGTTGTCGACGACGGTGCGGTGCGGCAGCAGGCCGAAGTGCTGGAAGACCATCGCGGCCCGGCGGCGGCGCAGTTCGCGCAGCGCGGTGCGGTCCATGGCGCGGACGTCCTCGCCGTCCATCTCCAGTACGCCGCTGGTCGGCTCGATCAGCCGGGTCAGGCAGCGGACGAGGGTGGACTTGCCGGAGCCGGAGAGCCCCATGACCACGAAGACCTCGCCCTTGCGGACGTCGAAGGAGACGTCGCGGACGGCGGCGGTGCAGCCGGTCTGCTCGCGCAGCTCACGGGCGTCCAGTTCGGCGACCGAGGCGTCCTCGGGGATGCGTTCGGCCTTCGGTCCGAAGACCTTCCACAGGTGGCGCACGGAGAACACCACGGGCTGCTCGCCCGCGCCGTCCGCGGCCGAACCCGCCGGGTCCTTGCGGGGGTTGGGGACGGAAGTCGCGTCGACGGAAGAACCGGTCATCACGCATCACCCCCCTGGGTCGGGGCCTCGACGAGCAGTTCGGCGCACTTCTCCCCCACCATCAGCACGCCGATCATCGGGTTCACCGCGGGCATCGTCGGGAAGACGGAGGCGTCGGCGATGCGGATGCCGGACAGGCCGCGGATCTTCAACTCCGGGTCGACGACGGCGAGCCGGTCGTCCTTGGCGCCCATCTTGCAGGTGCCGGCCGGGTGGTAGACGGTGTGCGCGGCCTTGCGGACCAGTTCGCTGATCTGCGCGTCGTCGGTGACCTCGGGGCCGGGGAAGACCTCCCGCTTGAGCCACTTCTTGAACGGCTCGGCCTGGGCGACCTTGCGGGCCAGCTTGATGCCGTCGACGAGGGTCTGCCCGTCGTAGTCGCCCTCGTCCTCGAAGTACTTGAAGTCCAGGGCAGGCTTGACCTCCGGGTCGGCGGAGGTCAGGTAGAGCCGGCCGCGGGCGCGGGACTTGGGGATGTTGGGCGTCATCGAGACGCCGTGCTCGGGCCGCTCGTAGCCCAGTCGCTCCGGGTTGTCGGTGAACGGGATCTGGTAGAAGTGGAACATCAGGTCCGGGCCCTTGTGGTCCGGGTCCCGCTTGATGAACAGACCGGCGTCCGAGTCCATCGCGGAGTTGCCGGGCAGCGGCCCGTTGGTCTCCCAGACGATGACCGACTCGGGGTGGTCGATCAGGTTCTCGCCGACGCCCGGCAGGTCCAGGACGCACTCGATGCCCAGCGCCTCCAGGTCCTTCCTGGGGCCGATGCCGGAGTGCATCAGCAGCCGCGGGGTGTCCACCGCGCCGGCGCACACCAGCACCTCGCGGGCGGCCTCGACGTAGACCTCCTCACCGTCCTTGGTGCGGACGTGGACGCCCTTGGCGGTGGTGCCGTCCAGCTCCAGCTTGTGTGCCCAGGTCTCCAGCATCAGCGTGAGGTTGGGCCGGTCGCCGGCCTCCATGTGGGGGTGGAGGTAGGCGACGGAGGCGGAGGACCGCTTGTTGTTCTCCGGGTGGTAGGAGAGGTCGAAGAAGCCGACGCCCTCGTCGAAGGGCCGGTCGTTGAAGCCGACGACCTCCGGGACGCCGAGGGCGGTCTTCGTCGCCTCGATCCAGTCCGTGGCGATCTGGTTCTGGTCCTTCTTGGCCACCCGCACGATGTTGTTGCGCAGCTTGCCGTAGTAGGGGTCCATCGCGTTCGCGCCCCAGCCGGTGGCGCCGGCCGCCTCCCACTCGTCCCAGTCCGACGGCAGCGGCTTGAAGGAGATCAGGGTGTTGTGCGAGGAGCAGCCGCCGAGGACCTTGGCGCGGCTGTGCAGGATGTGCGAGTTGCCGCGGGGCTGCTCGGTGGTCGTGTACTCGTAGTCCAGGTCGCCGCCGAGCAGTCCGAGCCACTTGCGCAGCGTCAGGACGTCCTCGCGGTCGATGTCGGTGGGGCCGCCCTCGATCACGGCGACGGTGACGTTCGGGTCCTCGGTGAGGCGGGAGGCGATGACGGATCCGGCAGTGCCACCGCCGACGACTACGTAGTCGTACACGGGCATGGGGGGTGCTCCTTACTGCGAAGTGCGCGCGGGGCCCGGGCGGCGCGCGCCCGGGCCGGGGACGGACCGGTCAGCCGGCGAACCAACGGACGGGCTGGGGCCGCAGGTTCTCGTAGACGTGCTTGCCCTCCCGGTACTCGTCGAGTCCGGACGGACCGAGCTCGCGCCCGATGCCGGACTTCCCGAAGCCGCCCCATTCGGCCTGCGGGAGGTAGGGGTGGTAGTCGTTGATCCACACGGTGCCGTGCCGCAGTCGGGCCGCGACCCGGCGGGCGCGGGCGGTGTCGGCGGAGAAGACCGCACCGGCCAGCCCGTACTCGGTGTCGTTGGCCAGCGTGACGGCCTCGTCCTCGGTGGTGAAGGTCTCGACGGTGAGGATCGGCCCGAAGGTCTCCTCGCGGACGACCTTCATCCCGCGGTGGCAGCCGTCCAGGACGGTCGGCCGGTAGAAGTAGCCGCCGGCCGGCCGGACGTCGCTGGGCTCGGGGCGGGCGCCGCCGCTGCGCAGGTTGGCGCCCTCGGCCAGTGCGGAGGCGACGTACGCCTCGACCTTGTCCAACTGCTGCTGGGAGACCAGCGGGCCGCACTCCACGCCCTGTTCGGTCCCCCGACCCAGCTTGATCTTCTCGGCGCGGCGGGCGAGTTCGGCGACGAAGCGGTCGCGCACCGACTCCTCGATGATCAGCCGGGCGCCGGCCGAGCACACCTGCCCGCTGTGGATGAACGCCGCGTTCAGCGCCTGGTCGACGGCGGTGTCGAAGCCCTCGTCGGTCGCGCAGGCGTCGGCGAAGACCACGTTGGGGTTCTTGCCGCCCAGCTCCAGGGCGATCTTCTTGGCGCCGGAGACCGCCGCCGCGCCCGCCTTCGTGCCGCTGGCCAGGCCACCGGTGAAGGAGAACAGGTCCACGTCCGGGTGCTCGGCCAGCCGCTGGCCGACCGGCAGCCCGGCGCCGGTGACGATGTTGGCGACGCCCGCCGGCAGACCCGCCTCGACCAGCAGCCGGACCAGGTGCACCGTGGAGAGCGGGGTGACCTCGCTCGGCTTGATGACGAAGGTGTTGCCGGTCGCCAGCGCCGGCGCGACCTTCCAACTCGCCTGGAGCAGCGGGTAGTTCCACGGGGTGATCAGCGCGCAGACGCCGACCGGCTCGTGCACCACGACGCTGTGCACGTCCGGCGAACCGGCGTCGACGACCCGGCCGCCGCTCTCGTTGACGACGAGGTCGGCGAAGTAGCGGAAGGCGTTGGTGACGTCGTCGACGTCGACCCGGCCCTCCTCCAGGGTCTTGCCGGTGTCCCGGCTCTCGATCAGGGCGATCTGCTCGCGGTCGCGCTGGAGCAGGTCCGCGACCCGGCGCAGCAGTGCCGCCCGCTCACCCGCGGAGGTGCGGGGCCACGCCCCCGTGCCGCCGTCGAAGGCCGCCTTGGCTGCCGCGACCGCCGCGTCGGCGTCCTCGGCGCCGCCCTCGGCGACCACCTGGAGCGTTGTGGCGTCGGCAGGGTCCAGGACCTCGCGCGTGGCACCGGATGCAGCCGCCCGCCACACCCCGCCTACGTGAATGGTCTCGTTTGTCTCAGTTACCGACACGACGTCCTTCTGCCTTCCACTTTCCGGTGAGTTGCGCCGGCGGTCCGGGCTGCTCCGGTGTTCATCACTGGTTCAACCTCTGGCCCACTAGCAACGGGGACCCCTAACCCAATGCCCCGGTCCTATGCCCAAACATTCATCGAAAGTGACCCGAGTCACCCAAAGCCGCCCGACAGCTCCACATGCGCCCGAATGGACCGGAAAGTACGCTGAATAGCCTTATGCCCACCGGGGAGCCTTTCGGAGGGCCCACCGCGGTCCCCGGGAGCCCCTCCCGTACCGGAGGTGCCGAGATGCCCCGCAGACACCGCTCCCGCACCGCGCTGACCTGTGGCGCGGCCGGTGTGGTCCTGATCGCCACCTGCGCCGCCGCGGCACCCGCCGACGACCCCGGCGACGAGGGCGACCTCGCCGGCAAGACGGCGCAGCAGATCTCCGACGACGCCCTGCACGCCCTCCTCGGCGCGCAGTCGCTGCGGCTGCGCACCGCCAGCTCCACCGACGCCACCAAGCTCGACCTCACCCTCGACCGGGCGGGCAACTGCGCCGGCAACGTCAGCAAGGGCCCGCAGGGCCGGGTCGACCTGATCAAACGCGGCAAGGACGTCTGGCTCAAGCCCGACGCGGCCTTCTGGAAGAGCCAGCTGCCCGGCGACGAGGGGACCACCGCGGCCCGGAACTACGAGGGCCGGTTCCTGCACGGCACCACCGACGACGCGTTCCTCCAGAGCATCGCCACCGCCTGCGACCTCACCGCCTTCCAGAAGTCGGTCGCCCCGCAGTCCCCCGCGCCCCAGGACCCGTCGTCGCCCGCCACCTCCGCCGTCACCCTGAGCAAGGGCCGCCCCACCACGCACGAGGGCACCCGGGTGCTGCCCGTCGTCAAGAAGGTCGGCGACGCCACCCAGACCGTCTACGTCGCGATCCAGGGCACGCACTACCCGCTGAAGCTCACCACCCAGGTCGACGGCGAGAGCAGCACCGTCCTGCTCAGCAACTACGACCGTCCGGTCCCCGCACACACCCCACCGCCCGGCCAGACCGCCGACATCTCCGTCCTGGAGGGCGGCGTCCACTCCGCGTGAGTCGACACCCCACGTGACGCTCGCACATACGTATCGTTGAACCGTGCGGCTCCCCGCATCCCGCGGCGGAGCGGGGAGGAGCGGCACGATGACCATCAGCCGTGAGCGGACCGACAGGATCGAGATGGCCGAGCCCGGTGAACTGACGTTGGACCAGCTGTTCGAGCGGCCCCCGTCCACCTCATCGTCGGCTACGTAGGCCGCTGCCGGGTCTTCACGCACCCGCAGGACGGCGAGTACAAGCGCGACCTCACCCTCGCCTACGGCGAACCGATCGACCTCACGGACGCCGTCCTCGACCTGACCCTCCCCACCGACGAATTCCCCCGCGACTGACGGCCGGCCCGGCGAGCCGCCCCCGGCCGTCGGACGGTGCGCGAGACACTGCCGCCATGGCGAGCAAGGCACCCAAGGCAGTTCTCCAGGGCGGTCCCGAGGGGATCACCGAGCGGATCGTCGACGTCGATCCCACCGGGGGCGACCTGAAGGTCCCCTACCGCGGCGGCTTCGAGCACTTCCGGCCGACCCCGCGGCAGTGGGACACCGCCGACGGCCGACTGCCGGTGTACGAGTGGTGGGAGCGCACCGAACTCCCCGGCTAGCCGGGGCCAGCGGTGGTGCGACCCGGGGTGGCCGGGCCGCACCACCGCTCACGCGCGCGGCCCGAACGACTCCAGGGCGATCCGCTGGATCGTCTCCTGCTGCGGCCAGTCGGACTCCGGCCCCAGGACGAGGACCGCGAACTGCCGGCCGTCGGGGACGGTGAAGGCGCAGTCGACGGCCTGCACGCGCAGGCCCAGCCGGTCGCTGTCGTAGGCGTAGGTCAGGACCGCACCGTCGCTGCCGCCGGGGCCCCGGCGCGGCGCGATGCCGAGTTCCTTGTAGCCGGGATTGCCGGAGAGCCCTTGGGACGCCTGCTCCAGCGCCTGCCGCGGGGTGAGGTCGGGCTCGGTGATCTGGAAGACCTGGAGCAGGCTGCGGGTGTCCGGCGAGGTGTAGAAGACGCCGGTGGAGCGGACCTCGCGCTGCCAGCCGTCGGGGACGGCCAGCGTGAAGCCCTTGTCGTCGTGGACCAGGCGGTAGCCGCCGGGGACGGCACCGGTGGCGGACGGATCGGCGGTGGGCGTCGCGGTGGACGTACCGGGGCCGGTCGGGGCGGCGGTCGGGGCGCTGCTCGCCGCGGCCGTCGGACGGCCGGCGGGCGGGGCGTCCGGGCCGCGCCCCCACAGCAGGTAGGCGCCGCCGGCGCCGGCCGCCACGACGGCGGTCGCCGTGGCGGCGATCAGGACCCGGGTCCTGCGGTGGCCGGCCCCGGCGGGCACCGACGCCCCCGCGACGTCGTCCGCGCCGGGGGCGTACGGCGGCCCGGGCGGGTACGCGGGCGCGGCCGGGCCGGTCTGGTCCGGGCCCGCCGCGCCCGGTGGTGGCGGCGTGGCCGGGCGGGGCGGCGTGGGGCCGGTGTAGGGGCGGACGGGACGCGGGGGGCCGGTCTCCCAGGACTGGGTGTCCGGGTTCCAGTGCGGGCCGGGTCCGTCGGGCACGGCGGGTCAGCCCCCCACGAGCGCGGCGACCGCCTGGACCACGGCGGCGCCGGACGCCAGCAGGCCCACCACCGCACCGGCGTCCGACAGCGCGCCGCGCAGCCGGGCCAGCCGGCCGGGAGCGGCGGCACCGGCGCGAGTGATCTCCTCCTCAGTGTCGGCGAGTTCGGTGCTCAGCGCCTGCACCTCGGGGGTCTCCACGGCCCGCGCGAGGTCCTCGCGCAGGGTGCGGACGGCCCGCAAAAGTTCCTCGTGCGCCGGGTCGACGGCGGGCGCGCCCGGCCCGCCGGCGTGATGGGTGACGGTGTTGTGGTCGCCGATGGCGAAGGCGCCCTGGACGCTGCCGATGTGGATGCCGTTGCCGGATGCGTCAGCTGATGTCACGTCAGGAGCTGCCCTTCGGGGAGGCGGAGTCGCTCTGGGGAGCGGGATCGCCGTGGTGGGTGAGGGTGTTGTGGTCGCCGATGCCGACGGCGCCCTGGGCGGACTCGACGTAGACCCCGCCGTCCGCGACGTGCACGATCCGCTGCTCGAACTCGGCGGTCTGGTAGCCGGCTTCGTGCAGGGCGCCCTTCACCCCGGCCGCCACCCGCTGTTGCACGGTCTTGAGGTAGCGGGCCACGTCCATCTGCTGGAAGAGCGACGCCTCGTCGTCGGAGCCCAGCTCCCGGACGGCGGTGGCGGGGCCCTCCGGGAGGGCGGCGCCGTGGCCTTCGGTGGCCGAGCCCCAGCCGCCGCCCAGGGCGCGCGCCAGGGTGAGCAGCGCGTCGACCGCGGCGCGGGGGCTGTGGGTCAGGGCCCACATCGCCTTGCCGAAGTGGTGGTGGTGGCGGTACTGGTGGGCGATGCGGTCGGCGTTCTGGAAGAGCGGCCGCAGCGGCCACAGGACGTGCGGGGCGACCTCCATCATCAGCATGCCGCCCTGGGTGTGGACCCGCACGAAGACGGTGGTGACCACGCCCTCGTGCCACCCGCCGACCCGGATCCGCAGGAAGTGCCGGCGGGTCTCGCCGCCCTCCTCCAGGGCCGCGGCCCGGTGCGTCTCGAAGGTGGCGGGGTCGTACGGCGCGGCGGCCCGGGTCGCCAGGCCGTCGACGGGCAGGAAGACGCACTGGTCGACTTCGAGGGCGCGCAGCCGGTCGCGGACCGCGCCCGCCACCGCCGGAGAACCGGACGGCACCCGCAGCGCCTCGACCAGCGGGACGATCCGGGCGAGGATCTCGCCGTTGTCCAACGGCACCGCGGTGGCGTCGGCCCGCGGGACCAACTCCACCGACAGCGACCAGGGCTTGAACGGCTCCCCCGCACCGCAGAACGGGTCGCCGGGGCGGTACATCACCAGCGGCCCGTGCTGCTCGATCCGCACCCGGTCGCGCAGCCGATGGAAACGGAGGCCCTCGGCCCGCTCGGCCGGGTCGGACACCACGTCGGGGAAGTCCTCCCGGGACAGCTCGCGGGCGAGCACGCGGGCGAACTGGCCCCGCTGGAGCGTGACGAGCACCGCCACCGCCACCGGCACCAGCAGCGCCACCCAGACCGCGAAGAGCCATGCCAGGCCCGCGGCCGTGCTGCCGGTCCCGCCGATCGGATCGCTCCAGGCGTCAGCGGAGGACGAGTCGGTCAGCCCGGAGTCCGAGAGCAGCGAATCGACCAGGCCGACCGGTGAGAGCACCGACAGGAAGCCGGGCAGGGACGCGCTGAAGGCCATCACCGCCAGCGCCAGCACGAAGAAGGCCAACGAGAGCCGGCCGTACCAGCGCAGGAGGAAGGAGCCCAGCCGGGCCGGCCACGCGGTCGACAGCCCGTGGACGAACCGCCCCAGCCCCAGCATCACCACCGGGAGCGCATAGCCCCACGCCAGCCCCCGGGACAGCACGACGCCCACCACCCAGGTCAGCAGGATCGCCGCCGACCAGCCCCGTTCGAACCGGCGGGCGCGCAGGGCGTGGGCCAGCACCCGGGCCGCGTCGATGCCCAGGGACGGCGCGGCGAACCGCTCCTCGTGGACGTAGAGCTCGTCGATGACGGCGTCGCGGTAGGCGTCGTCGAGGTAGGTGCCGGCGCACAGCAGGCGCGTGGCCTCACTGGCCCCGGGCGGGACGGCGGGGAGCGGTGCGGGCGCCGGTGCGCCCGCGGATTCCTTGTGCAGCCCTGGCCCTGCGGCCTGCTCCCCCGGCTGCGCGGGCACCTCGTTACTGGTCATCGGCCTCCCCCGTACCTGCCGCCCGTGCCAGTGCGTGTTCGTCACAACGCACCGGCGCGGCGCCGCTGTTCCGCCGGCGCGCACCGTCACCCGGACGTGTGAAAGGACCGCAGCATAGAGGACCGGGGACCGCACTGTCAGCGCGTCGTCACACCCGACCCGGCCGCCAACGGGCCGAGCCCGCACGGTCGTTGGACCGTACGGGCTCGATGGGGTGGTGCGGCAGGTGCCGGCGCCGGCTCAGATCAGGCCGAGACCACGGACCGCGTCGCGCTCCTCGACCAGCTCCTGGACGGAGGCGTCGATGCGCGTGCGGGAGAACTCGTTGATCTCCAGGCCCTGGACGATCTCGTACTTGCCGTCCTTGGTGGTGACCGGGAAGGAGGAGATCAGGCCCTCCGGGACGCCGTAGGAGCCGTCCGAGGGGATGCCCATGGAGGTCCACTCGCCGTCGGCGGTGCCGTTGACCCAGGTGTGGACGTGGTCGATGGCGGCGTTGGCGGCCGAGGCGGCCGAGGACGCGCCGCGGGCCTCGATGATCGCCGCGCCGCGCTTGGCGACGGTCGGGATGAAGGTGTCGGCCAGCCACTTCTCGTCGTTCACGACCTCGGCGGCGTTCTTGCCGGCGACCGTGGCGTGGAAGACGTCCGGGTACTGGGTGGCCGAGTGGTTGCCCCAGATGGTCAGGCGGCGGATCTCGGACACCGGGGTGCCGGTCTTCTGGGCGAGCTGGGTGACCGCGCGGTTGTGGTCCAGGCGGGTCATCGCGGTGAAGCGCTCGCGCGGCACGTCCGGGGCGGCGGCCTGGGCGATCAGCGCGTTGGTGTTGGCGGGGTTGCCGACGACCAGGACCTTGATGTCGTCCGCGGCGTGGTCGTTGATGGCCTTGCCCTGCGGCTTGAAGATGCCGCCGTTGGCCTCCAGCAGGTCGCCGCGCTCCATGCCCTTGGTGCGGGGGCGGGCGCCTACGAGCAGGGCCACGTTGGAACCGGCGAAGGCCACGTTCGGGTCGTCGGTGATGTCGATGCCCTGGAGCAGCGGGAAGGCGCAGTCGTCCAGCTCCATCGCGGTGCCCTCGGCGGCCTTGAGGCCCTGCGGGATCTCCAGGAGGCGCAGCTTGACCGGCACGTCCGCGCCGAGCAGCTGACCGGAGGCGATGCGGAAGAGGAGGGCGTAACCGATCTGGCCGGCGGCGCCGGTGACGGTGACGTTGACGGGAGTGCGGGTCATGGCGATCTCCTGCGCGGTATTCCGGGGGCAAGCCCCTGGACCACCTTGGGTGGCGGTGGGTGTCCCTGCCCATCTATCGAGGTCTCTTGGTATCGAGAGACCCGGCCGTCAGGCTATCGGACCCCCGCCCGACCCACGTGACGGGCCGGTGTGGGACACCTCACCGGCGCCGACGCGGGCCCCGACCGGACCACCTGGGGGACCGCCTCGCGTGGGTGGCCGGGCGGAGCGGTCCGGTCGGGCCGCCGGCCGCCCGCACCTGGAGGGGGAGCGCGGGCGGCCGGCGGTTGTGCCACACCCGTGGGGGGTGTGGTCCGCATGCCCGCGATCCGGGAGGGCAATCCCCCTTCCGCCACGGCGGCCTTGCCCAGAGGGCGAATCCCGGCCAGTCGTAGGGCCGTCCGGTGACGGGCTCGGGCCGGCGCCGTCGCGTCGTGCCGCCCGGCGCCCCGGAAGCGGCCGGCGCCGTCGAGGTTCGCGCAGGTCAGGGCAGCGACGCAGGCCGGGCGCGGGCACCGGCGCGGCCGCCGGGCGCCCTCGGGGCGATGGTCGCCGCGCCGCCGGCGGTCCGGTGCGTGCGGGGCGGTGCGCGGCCCGCCAAAGCGGTCCGGAACTCGTCGTCGAAGACCTCCCCGGAGGCCCCCGGAAGAGGCCCCGGAACGGTCGCGGGACCCTCGCGAGCGCCCTAGCGGACCGTGAAGTGGACGATGTCGTCCAGGAGCGGGAGGTGGATCCACGGCCTGGGCTGCACCATCATCGCCAGGATCACGATCACGAAGCCCAGTCCGCCGTACGTGATCATGTCGGTGAAGCGGGAGCGGACGGCGAGCATCCCCACCGAGGGCAGCGCCCACCGCAGTGCCGCGCCGGCCAGCAGCGACAACCCGATCACGATCGAGCCGATCCGGAACGCGTCCAGCGCGACCAGCAGCAGCCCGAGGGCGACCCCGCCCAACACGGTGAGCAGCGGCCACTGTCGGGCCGGTGCCGGATGGTCGCCCGAAGCGGCCCGGCCGCCGCCCTCGGGGCGGGCGGTGTCGCGGGTCAGCTGCGGAAAGCGGCGCGAGGTGCGCTGCGGCTCGGACGCACCCTCGGAGTGCGCTTCGGCAGCCATGTCTGGCGGTCAGCCCCTTCCGGGTCGAGGGCGTCGAGGACGGTGTCCACGACGGTGGCGAGGTCGGTGCGGTGCGGCGTCGGCCGCGCGGGACGGCGGCCGGGCGGGCCGTGCGGCCCCTTCCAGGCTCGCACGCCCCGGCCGGTGGGTGGGCGGGCGCCGGGCCCGCCCCGGGCTAGCGCCGGGCGGCGATCCCGGCGGCGCGCTCGGCCGCCTCGACGACGTTCACCAGCAGCTGGGCGCGGGTCATCGGGCCGACGCCGCCCGGGTTGGGGGCGACCCAGCCGGCGACCTCGGCGACGCCCGGGTGCACATCGCCGACGATCTTGCCGTTCTCGTCGCGGCTGACGCCGACGTCCAGGACGGCCGCGCCGGGCTTGACGTCCTCGGGCTTGATGATGTGCGGCACGCCGGCCGCGGCGACGATGATGTCGGCCTGCTTCAGGTGCGCGGACAGGTCGCGGGTGCCGGTGTGGCACTGGGTGACCGTGGCGTTCTCCGACTTGCGGGTCAGCACCAGCGGCATCGGGCGGCCGATGGTGATGCCGCGGCCGACGACCACCACGTGCGCGCCCTTGATCTCGACCTCGTGCCGGCGCAGCAACTGGACGATGCCGTACGGGGTGCAGGGCAGCGGCCCGTCGATGCCGAGGACCAGGCGGCCCAGGCTCATCGGGTGCAGCCCGTCGGCGTCCTTGGCCGGGTCCATCAGCTCCAGGACGCGGTTGGCGTCGATGCCCTTGGGGAGCGGGAGTTGGACGATGTAGCCGGTGCACTCCGGGTTCTCGTTGAGCTCCCGGACGACGTCCTCGATCTCCTCCTGGGTGGCGGTCGCCGGCAGTTCGCGCTGGAGGGACGCGATGCCCACCTGGGCGCAGTCCCGGTGCTTGCCGTTGACGTACCAGCGGCTGCCGGGATCGTCGCCGACCAGCAGGGTGCCCAGGCCGGGGGTGACACCCTTGGCCTTCAGCGCCTCCACGCGGGCGGTGAGCTCGGACTTGATCGCGGCGGCGGTGGCCTTGCCATCCAGAATCTGGGCAGTCATGCCCCCCATCCTCCCGGATGGGGGCTCCTGTGTTCCAATCAGGGCGCGCGGGCGGCAGTTGTCCGGAAATGATCATTGCGGTTGCACAAAGGCTGACCGCCTTGACTGGACAGAGCGAATCCTCACCTAGAAGGATTGACGCCGCAGTGCCGCAGGCATCGTCGGGGGCGGGCCATGAAACAACCTGTTTTTCCTCCGAGTCACGCCGCGTCGTCCCCCACTGACACCAACGGAGGAAAGCAACACCATGAGCTTCGGTGACCCGAACAACCCGTACGGCCAGCAGCCGCCGCAGGCCCCCCAGGGCCCGTACGGCCAGCAGCCGCCGGTCCCGCCGCAGGGCGGTCAGCCGGGCTACGGCTACCCGCAGCAGGGCGCTCCGCAGCAGCCCCAGCAGCCGTACGGCTACCCCCAGCAGGGCCAGGTCCCGCCGCAGGGTCAGCCGGGCTACGGCTACCCGCAGCAGGCGGCGGCCCCGTACGGACAGCCGGGGATGCCGGGCATGCCGGGGATGCCGCAGGGCTACGCGAGCTGGGGCGCGCGCGTGGGTGGGGCGCTCATCGACGGTCTGATCGTGGGCGCGCTGCCGGCCATCCTGTACATCATCGCGGGCGTCATGGCGGCCAGTTCGGTCAGCTCGGCCACGCCGGACTACTCCCGTTGCCAGCCCGGCGACTACACCTGCCTGCAGGACGCGGCCAACACCGCCGTCTCGTCCAGCACGCCGGTCGGCGCCCTCGTGCTCATGGGTCTCGCCTGGCTGATCGGCCTGGCGGGCATCATCTTCGTCCTCATCAAGGAGGGCCAGGGCCAGAGCCCGGGCAAGAAGGTGGTCGGCATCCGTCTGGTCAAGGAAGCCACCGGTCAGCCGCTCGGCTTCGGCATGGCGCTGGTCCGCAGGATCTGCCACTTCCTCGACAACATCTGCTTCATCGGCTACCTCTGGCCGCTGTGGGACGAGAAGTCCCAGACGTTCGCCGACAAGGTCGTCGGCACCGTGGTCGTGCGCAGCCAGTAACGCCGCACCGGGCCCTCCCAACGCCCTGAACCACCCAGCGAAGGCCCCCGCGCAGCAGCGACCGGGGGCCTTCGTGGCGCTCGCCGATACCACCTCAAGTCGCCTGAAGGACACCGCTCGTGAGTTACCCCCACCAGAATCCCTACGGCCCTCCCCCGGGCCAGCAACCCGGGTACGGCTATCCCCAACAGCCCCAGCAACCCCAACAGCCCATGGCCCCCTACGGCGCGTACCCCGGCGGCGCGATGCCCGCCGCGCAGCTGCCGTACCCGACGGTGATGCCGGGTGGCGTCAAGGCGGCGCGGGCGATGTTGTTCGTGCTCGCCGGGCTGAACCTCATCGGCCTGGTCCTGGCGGTCGCCGGGCTGGGCAGCGTCAGCAAGGCGTCGCACGCCGCGTCCTCGTCCTACGAGGACATGTCGATGTTCAACGTCGGCAAGGGCCTGCTGATCGCGGCGATCGTGGTCATCGTGGTCTTCACCGTGGCGGCGATCACGCTGGCCGCGCAGTTCGGCAACGGCGGCAAGGGCGTCCGCATCGGCACCATCGTCTTCGGTGTCGGCAACATCCTGGTGAGCTTCGCCACCTTCCCGTTCGGCCTGGTCCACACCGTGCTGGGCATCCTGGTGCTGGTCTTCGTCTCCAAGGACGAGGGCAACGCCTGGTTCAACCGGCCGCGTTACTAGCCGCGGCGCACCACACGACCAAGGGCCGCACCCCGGGCATGGGGTGCGGCCCTTGGCGTCGTCCGGCGTCCGAGGGCCCGTGCGGGCCCCGGCCGGGGAACCTTCTAGTGGAAGAAGTGCCGGGTGCCGGTGAGGTACATCGTCACGCCGGCCTTCTTGGCGGCCTCGACGACGAGTTCGTCGCGGATCGAACCGCCGGGCTGGACGATCGCCTTGACGCCGGCGGCGATCAGGATCTCCGGGCCGTCGGGGAACGGGAAGAAGGCGTCCGACGCGGCGTAGGAGCCGCGCGCCCGCTCCTCGCCGGCCCGCTCCACGGCGAGCTTGCAGGAGTCGACGCGGTTGACCTGGCCCATGCCGACGCCCACCGACGCACCGTCCTTGGCGAGCAGGATCGCGTTGGACTTCACCGCGCGGCACGCCTTCCAGGCGAACGCGAGCTCGGCCAGCTCGTCCGCGGAGAGCGCCTCGCCGGTGGCCAGCGTCCAGGTGGCCGGGTCGTCGCCCTCGGCCTGGAAGACGTCGGTGTGCTGGAGCACCGCGCCGCCCGAGAGCAGCTTGAGGTCACCGGGCTGGTGCGGGGTGCCGTCGACCTTCAGGACGCGGATGTTCTTCTTGCGGGCGAGGACCTCCAGCGCGCCGTCCTCGAAGGCGGGGGCGGCGATGACCTCGGTGAAGATCTCCGCGACCTGCTCGGCGAGCGCGACGGTCACCGGGCGGTTGACCGCGATCACGCCGCCGAACGCGGACAGCGGGTCGCAGGCGTGCGCCTTGCGGTGCGCCTCGGCGACGTCCGCGCCGATCGCGATGCCGCACGGGTTGGCGTGCTTGACGATCGCGACGCAGGGCTCGTCGTGGTCGTGGGCGGCGCGGCGGGCGGCCTCGGTGTCCACGTAGTTGTTGAAGGACATCTCCTTGCCGTGCAGCTGCTCGGCGTTGGCGATGCCGCCCGGCTGGCCGTCGACGTAGAGGGCCGCGGCCTGGTGCGGGTTCTCGCCGTAGCGCAGGGTGTTGCGGCGCTCCCAGGTCTCGCCGAGGAACTCGGGCAGCGCGGCCCCGTCCGCCTCCGGCGCGTAGACGTTGGTCATCCAGGAGGCGACGGCCACGTCGTAGGCGGCGGTGTGCTGGAACGCCTCGGCGGCCAGCCGCTTGCGGGCGGTCAGGTCGAAGCCGCCGCCGTTGACCGCGGCGAGGACGTCGGCGTAGCGCTCGGGGCTGGTGACCACGGCGACCGAGGGGTGGTTCTTGGCGGCGGCGCGGACCATCGAGGGGCCGCCGATGTCGATCTGCTCGACGCACTCGTCGGGGGTGGCGCCGGAGGCGACGGTCTCCCGGAACGGGTAGAGGTTGACGACCACCAGGTCGAACGGCTCGACGCCGAGGTCGGCGAGCTGCTGCTGGTGGTCCGGGAGGCGCAGGTCGGCGAGGATGCCGGCGTGCACCTTGGGGTGCAGGGTCTTGACCCGGCCGTCGAGGCACTCCGGGAAACCGGTGAGTTCCTCGACCTTGGTGACCGGCACCCCGGCCGCGGCGATCTTCCCGGCCGTCGACCCGGTCGAGACCAGCTGGACGCCCGCCGCGTGCAGCCCCTGGGCCAGCTCCTCCAGCCCGGACTTGTCGTAGACGCTGACCAGCGCGCGGCGGATGGGCCGCTGCGTACCTTCGGTGGCGGTCACGAGATACGTACCTTTCGTCCCTCTATGCGGTAGCCGTGACGGGCCAGACGCCCCACGACATCGACGAGCAGCGCTCGCTCGACTTCCTTGATGCGCTCATGCAGCGCGGATTCGTCGTCCTCCTCCCGGACCTCGACCACGCCCTGGGCGATGATCGGGCCGGTGTCGACGCCGTCGTCGACGAAGTGGACGGTGCAGCCGGTGACCTTCGCGCCGTACGCGAGCGCGTCGCGGACGCCGTGGGCACCGGGAAAGCTGGGCAGCAGCGCCGGGTGGGTGTTGAGCGTCCGGCCGCCGAAGCGGGCCAGGAACTCCTTGCCGAGGATCTTCATGAAGCCGGCGGAGACCACCAGGTCGGGGGCGTACGCGGCGGTGGCCTCGGTGAGCGCCGCGTCCCAGGCCGCCCGGTCCGCGTGGTCCTTGACCCGGCACACGAACGTCGGCAGTCCGGCCCGCTCGGCGCGCTCCAGGCCGACGGTCCCCGAGCGGTCGGCGCCCACGGCCACGATCTCGGCCCCGTAGGCCGCGGCGCCCTCGTCGGCGATGGCGTCGAGGAGCGCCTGGAGGTTGGTGCCCGAGCCGGAGACGAGTACCACGACGCGGGCCGGGGCGGAGCGGGCGGGCGGAGGGGAGGAGGCCACGGTGGGGTCTTTCTCGCCGGGTCGTGCGGGGCGGGGGGCTGTGTCGAGATTTTGTGCGGTCGCACAAAACGAGGGGTTTCACGAATACGGGGAACCCTACGAACGCGCCGACCGTCAGCAACGATACCGGCACACCCTGCGGCCCCCACGGGACGGGGGCGAGCACGGGAGGTAGCGTCAGGCGGGAGAACGCACGCAGTTCATGGTCACCGTCCGCCCGGCCCACCCGCCGGCCGAACGCCCACGACAAGGGGAAGACGCACTCCAGATGCCGGACCGACGCCGCCGCGCGGCTCTCCTCCGCCCGATCCCAGCCACCACGGGGTGGGGCCCCGCGCCCGTCACCTCTCCCGGGGCGGTCCTCCTGCCGCGCGAGCGCCCGTCGTCGTCCGCCCCGGATTCCCCGTCCGCCGGCGCCCCGGGCGGGGACGACAACCCGTTCGCGCCGCCGCCGGCCGGCGCCCCCGACCAGGAGTGGCGCCCGCGGGCCCAGTCCAACGGGCGCGCCACGGGCGACGGCGACGACGAGCAGCAGCAGCCGCAGGAGCAGCCCCCGGCCTGGGGCAGCCAGTGGAGCAGCCGGCAACCGGGCCGGCAGGGCGGCGACTTCGGCAGCCGTCCGGGCCGGGGCGGTGGCCAGGGCGGCGGCCAGGGCGGTTCCGGTGGACCGGGCGGCGGTTCGGGCGGGCCCGGCAGCGGCCCCGGCGGACTGCGCTGGGACCCCACCGACCCGCTGCAGCGCCGCGCCCGCTACGCCCTCCTGGCCGGCATGTGGGCGTTCTTCTTCGTGCTCTTCAGCCTGCCCGAGGTGGCCCTGCTGCTGGGTGCGCTCTCCCTCTACTGGGGCATCAGCGCGCTGCGCGGCAAAGCCGCCCCGAAGAAGGACGCCACCGCGGCCCTGGAGGGGCGCGCGACCACCGGTGCCACCCCGCCCCCGCCGGGCCGACCCGGCGGCGCCGCGGGTCCGGGCACCCGGCCGCAGACCACCGCCGCGATCGCCGGTGTGGTGACCGCGTCGCTGGCGCTGATGATGGTGGCCGCGACCTTCACCGTCCAGATCGTCTACCGCTCCTACTTCAGCTGCGTGAACGACGCGCTGACCCAGGCGGCGGGCAAGTCCTGCGAGAAGCTCCTGCCGCCGCAGCTCCGGCCCCTGCTCAGCCAGCAGGAGCAGCAACAGCAGTAGTAGTCCGGGAGGGGGCGGCGGGCGGCCGACCGGCGGCCGGGCCGTCAGGCAGCGGGCTCCCGGGTCTCCCGGTCCTCGCGGCTCCCCCGGTCCCCGTCCTCCTTGGGGCGCGGCGCCCGGCCGGCCTCGGGGCGCGGCTCCGGCCCGGCCGCGTCCTTCGGCGTGCGGTGCCCGGCCCGGCGGCGGAGCGGCAGGTCGGGCAGGTGGCGGCCGGGGGTGCGGCCCGGTGCCGCCCGGTGTACGGAGGACCGGCGCCAGGCGCGCAGCCCCAGCGTCCCGGGCACCGCGACCAGGCCCGTCCAGCCGGCCGTCACCAGGCCGGTCAGCCACCCACTGGGGCCGAACGAGGCCAGGGCCCGCTCCCCCAGCGCGCCGCCGGCCAGCCCCGCGAGCACCGTCATCGCCAGGGCGCACAGGCCCGCCGCCAGCGCCGCCGTCCCGGCGGTCCGCCGCCACGACCGGTGGCCGTCCCCGGCCGCGTACCGGGCCAGCTGCACCACCGCGGCCGCCGGCACCACCAGCGCCAGCACCACCACCGGCCAGGCCCCGGGGCCCGGCTCCGGCAGGCCGCTGAGCAGCGGGAAGTGCGGCAGGGCGGGACGCGGTGAGGTGCCCAGCGGGCCGACCGCGGTCCCCGTGCCGACGGCGAAGCCGGGCCCCAGTCCGTAGGCGGCGCCCCAGACGGCCGCGTTGGGTAGCAGGGCGAGGCAGAGCAGCAGCACCGTGCTGCGGCCGACCCAGTCGGGGGCGAGCTGGCCCAGGTCGTCCCCGAACCGGCCCGGGTGCAGGAGCAGCCCGAGGAGGGCGAGCGCGGTGCCGGCGGCGAGCAGGGCGAGGGTGGCGGCGGCCGCGGCCTTGCCGGCGGTGCGCAGGCGCGGGCCGGTGAGCGCGGCGCGCAGGGCGGCCGGGAGCGCGTCCAGGGCCCGGGTGACGCGGTCCGGCAACAGGGCCGCGGCGTCCGGTCCGAGGGTGTGCCAGGCGGTGGCGGCGACGGTGGCGAACGCGGTGCCGGGGACGGCGAGCAGGGCAGCCAGCGGGGCGGCGGACAGCCGGCCGGTCGAGGTGTAGAGCAGGGCGCCGGCGGCGACCAGCAGGTATCCGGTGAGCAGGGCGCCGAGCAGGGTGCGCGGGGCGACCTCCGGGGCGGCGGCGGGGGCTTCGGGGTCGCCGGCGGGCTCCGGGAGGGCGGCGGTGGCCAGGGTGTCCCGGGTGGCGCGGTGCAGCAGCCAGACCGGCAGCGCGACGAGCAGCAACGGGACGGTGCCGACCGGTGCCGGGGTGCCGGACGACGTCGCCTCGCGGACCAGGCCCCCGCCGTGCGCGGTGAACCAGAGTCCGGCGGCCAGGTGCAGCGCCCGGGAGGGGCCGCTGTCGGGGTACGGGGAGGCCACCCAGAGCAGCAGGACGGCGACCGCGAGGGCGCCGAGGCCGAGGCCGGCGGCGGTCACCCCGCTGATCACGGCGGTGCCGATCGCGGAGGACCGCCGCGCGGCGGTCCGGCCGTGGGAGGACAACGTGGTGCCGCGTTCGGTCAACTGGCTCACGCCGCCATGCTGCCAATAACCGGCGATTCCGCCACGTAACGGGCATGCGTCCGACGTGTCGCGCGCGCTCCCCCGTCGGACGTTTCCAGACTTCCGGTATGAGCGAGCACGACCGGCGACACCCCGACCAGACTCCCGACGCCACGTCAGAAACGGCTGGGGGCGGCCCGCATGGCGGACCGTCGGCCCGGTTCGATGCGTTGTACGGGGCGCACGCCGGGCCGCTGATCCAGCAGGCGCTGGTGCTCACCGGACGGGCCCGGCTCGCCCGGCGGGCCGTGGAGCGGGCGTTTCGGACGGCCTGGCAGCGCTGGCCGGAGGTGGCGGCGGCCCCGGACCCGGTGGGGTGGGTGCGGGCGGTCGCCCACGACGACGCGCTGGCGCCGTGGCGGCGGCCGTTCCTCGGGCTGCGGCCGGCCGAGCGCCCCGGCCCGGGCACGCCCGCGCCGCCGCCGGCCGCCCCGCAGGACCATGCGCTGCTGGTGGCGGTGCGGGCGCTGCCCGTTCCGTACCGCCGGGCGCTGCTGCTGCACGACGGGCTCGGACTGGGGCTGCACGAGACCGCACTGGAGGTTCAGGCGAGCACGCCGGCGGCGACCGGGCGGCTGACGCACGCCCGGGAGTGCCTGGCCGAGCGGCTGCCGGAGCTGGGCCTGCGGGAGCTGTCGCCGGACGCGCAGGGCGCGGTGCTGCGGTCCCGGCTGACCGCGCTGGCGGCGTCCTGCCCGGTGGTGGTGGTGCCCGCGCCGGCGGTCCGGGCGGACGCGGAGCGCCGGACCCGGCTGACCACCCGTACGGGGTTCGGGGCGGCCGGGCTGCTGGCGGTGACGGCGCTGGCGGTGTCGTTCGCCGCGCCGGACGGCTACCGGCCGCCGCGGCCGGTCGTGGCGGCATCCGGCCCGGTGGTGCCGCCGTCCGCGCGGGCGGCGTCGCCCCCGGCGGCCCAGCAGGCGCACCGGGGCCCGCACCATCGGGCGGCGCACCATCGGGCGGCGGCGCGCCGGGCGTTGCCGCCGGGTGCCCGGCTCTCGCCCGACGTGCGGTGAGCCCGGCGGGCGCCGGGGTGCCCGCGCGACGGCCGTGGGCCCGCACCCGGGAGGGGTGCGGGCCCACGGCCGTCAGACAGGGCAGGGTCAGCCGCCCAGGATCTCGCGGGCCAGGAGCGCGGTCTCGGACGGCGTCTTGCCGACCTTCACGCCCGCGGCCTCCAGGGCCTCCTTCTTCGCCTGGGCGGTGCCGGACGAGCCGGACACGATGGCGCCGGCGTGGCCCATCGTCTTGCCCTCGGGCGCGGTGAAGCCCGCCACGTAGCCGACGACCGGCTTGGTGACGTTCGCCTTGATGAAGTCGGCCGCCCGCTCCTCGGCGTCGCCGCCGATCTCACCGATCATCACGATCAGGTCGGTGTCGGGGTCGTCCTGGAACGCCTTGAGGGCGTCGATGTGGGTGGTGCCGATGACCGGGTCGCCACCGATGCCGACAGCGGACGAGAAGCCGAGGTCCCGCAGCTCGTACATCATCTGGTAGGTCAGCGTGCCGGACTTCGACACCAGGCCGATGCGGCCGGGCTTGGTGATGTCGCCCGGGATGATGCCGGCGTTGGACTGGCCGGGGGTGATCAGGCCGGGGCAGTTCGGGCCGATGATCCGGGTCTTGTTGCCCTTGGCCTTGGCGTACGCCCAGAAGGCGGCGGAGTCGTGCACCGCGATGCCCTCGGTGATGACGACGGCCAGCGGGATCTCGGCGTCGATGGCCTCGACGACGGCGGCCTTGGAGAAGGCCGGCGGGACGAAGAGGACGGAGACGTTGGCGCCCGTCTTCTCCATCGCTTCCTTGACGGAGCCGAAGACCGGGACCTCGGTGCCGTCGAAGTCGACGCTGGTGCCGGCCTTGCGCGGGTTGACACCACCGACGATGTTGGTGCCGTCACCGAGCATGAGCTTGGTGTGCTTCATGCCGGTGGCGCCGGTCATCCCCTGGACGATGACCTTGCTGTCCTTGGTGAGGAAGATAGCCATGGTTGTTGGAGTCCTCGTCCCTTACTTGGCCGCGGCCAGCTCGGCGGCCTTGTCGGCCGCACCGTCCATCGTGTCCACGCGCTGCACCAGCGGGTGGTTGGCGTCCGAGAGGATCTTGCGACCCAGCTCGGCGTTGTTGCCGTCGAGGCGGACGACCAGCGGCTTGCTGACGTTCTCGCCCTTGGACTTGAGGAGCTCCAGGGCCTGCACGATGCCGTTGGCGACCTCGTCGCAGGCGGTGATGCCGCCGAAGACGTTGACGAACACGGACTTCACGTCCGGGTCGCCGAGGATGATCTCCAGGCCGTTCGCCATGACCTCGGCGGAGGCGCCGCCACCGATGTCGAGGAAGTTGGCGGGCTTGACGCCGCCGTGGTTCTCACCGGCGTAGGCGACGACGTCCAGGGTGCTCATGACGAGACCCGCGCCGTTGCCGATGATGCCGACCTGGCCGTCGAGCTTGACGTAGTTCAGACCCTTGGCCTTGGCCGCGGCTTCGAGCGGGTTAGCCGCGGCCTTGTCCTCCAGGGCCTCGTGCTCCGGCTGGCGGAACTCGGCGTTGGCGTCCAGGGAGACCTTGCCGTCGAGGGCGAGGACGTCACCGGAGGCGACCTTGGCCAGCGGGTTGACCTCGACGAGGAGGGCGTCCTCCTTGATGAAGGTCTGCCACAGCGTGACCAGCACCTCGGCGACCTGCTCGGCGACCTCGGCCGGGAACTGCGCCAGGGCGACGATCTCGCGGGCCTTCTCGATCGAGACGCCCTCGTTGGCGTCGACCGGGACCTTGGCGAGCTTCTCGGGGGTCGTCGCGGCGACCTCCTCGATGTCCATGCCGCCCGCGACCGAGGCCATGGCCAGGAAGGTGCGGTTGGTGCGGTCCAGGAGGTAGGAGACGTAGTACTCCTCGGCGATCTCCGGAGCCGTCTCGGCAATCATCACCTTGTGGACCGTGTGGCCCTTGATGTCCATGCCGAGGATGTCCGTCGCCCGGGCGACGGCCTCGTCCGGCGTGGCGGCCAGCTTCACGCCACCGGCCTTGCCGCGGCCGCCGACCTTCACCTGCGCCTTGACGACGGACTTGCCGCCAAGGCGCTCAGTCGCCGCGCGCGCCGCCTCAGGCGTGTCGATGACTTCACCGGCCAGCACCGGTACACCGTGCTTGGCGAAGAGGTCCCTCGCCTGGTACTCGAACAGGTCCACGCGCGTCCGTCCCTTGTCTTCTCAGAATCGCCGTAGTGATCGCGGTTCGTTCGTCTGCGATGGGCGTGCCGCGAAGGGCAACGTGACGGCGCTGTCACTGGGGAGGCGTATGCACGGTGTCCGGATACGCGGCATGTCCGTCTCGCAGGGTATCTCCGCTGGACATGCGTCCCTAAATCAGAGATCACACTCCGGCGGTGATTACGGTCACAGATCTTTTGGCCAACGTACTCCGCCGCCCCTTTTCCGCAGGGCCGCCTCGGCGCGCCGGAGGTATTTCGCAGGGCCGACCGGGCGTGCGGGCGACCGGGCCGCCGTCCGCCGTGCACTCCGTCGTCGTGCGCCGTTCGAGCGGCGGGGGCCGACGCCGCGGTGCTCCCGCGCGCACCCGGCCCGTCCGGTTCCGGTTGCGGGGAAGCGGGAAGCCCTTCGGGCAGAAGCCGCAACGGGCCCGCACAAGACCTCCGCAGGCGGTGTCCGGAAAGCTCCTTGACCCTCCAACTCCCCCTGAAAGAGACTGCGTTGAGCACTTACGCATCAGGAGTCACAGGCCGGAGTCGCGCACTTCCGGGCTTGGTCCCGTACGGGTCGGACCGCGGAACACGGACCGCCCCGCACCGGACGCAGACGGGGGAACTTGATGGGTAGTGGGGGGATGCACGACCGCGCTCACCGCTGCACGCGGTCGCGGACTCTTCCGCGCCTGCCGTCCCTCCCCCTTCTCCCCGCCCACCCCTCCCGGTTTTCTCGATTTCTTGGTGTCCTCACACTCGGTGCCTGAAGGGATTGGAGGGGGAATGCCGACACATACGACCTATCCCGGCGTCTATGTCGAAGAGCTTCCCAGCAGCATCCGCAGCATCACCACCGTGACGACCTCGGTGACCGCGTTCGTCGGTCACACCCGGCGCGGCCCGCTCAACGAACCGGTCCGGATCACCAGCTTCGCCGACTTCGAGCGCCGCTTCGGCGGCCTGACCTCGCGCAGCCCGGTCTCCTACGCCGTCCACCAGTTCTTCGGCAACGGCGGCGCCGTCGCGGTGATCGTCCGGGTCGCCAAGGCCGGCAGCGGCACGGAGGCCCAGGTCACCCTGGAGTCCACCGAGGGGCGCAGCCAGTGCCCGGTCCTCACGGTGCACGCCAAGGAACCGGGCGTCTGGGGCGACGGCCTGCGCCTCGCCGTCGACCACGACACCCCGTGCCCGGACGAGACCTTCAACCTCCAGGTCCTCGACGCGCACGGCACCGCCCGCGAGTCCTTCACCGGACTGTCCATGGACCCCGGCAGCGGCCGGTTCGTGGAGACGGTGGTCAACGCCGGCTCGTCGCTGATCCGCGGGGCGGCCGTGGGCGAGGGCCGCCCGGACCCCTCCGGCACCGTCTCCAAGCCGTTCCACCACGAACTCCCGGATCTCACCGTGGAGTTGACGGTGAAGATCGGCGAGGTGGAGCGGGAGTTCACGCTCTACGACCCGGACTGCGACGGCGAGCCGCCGTGCGACGTCACCGAGCTGGCGCTGCTGCTGGAGCACAAGCTGCGCTCCCTGCCGGACGCGCCCGGCAAGCACGCCTTCGCGGGCGCCCAGGTCATCTCCTTCGGACGCCGCATCCAGGTGGTGGGCGGCTCCACCGACCCCGGCGACGTGGTCCGCTTCCTCGGCGAGTGCGCCAACGACCTGGGGCTGGAGGCGTCGGTCAATCCGCCGGTCTTCCCGCTGTGCGGCGGCGAGGACGGCGACCCGCCGGGACCGCGCGACCTCATCGGCAGCGAGGCCCGCAAGAGCGGCCTCCAGGCGCTGCGCGACATCCCCGACGTCAACCTGCTCGCCCTGCCCGAGCTGGCCTCGTACGCGTCCGTCGACGACCAGCTCACGGTGGTCTCGGCGGCCCAGCGGCTGTGCCAGGAGCGCCGGATGTTCCTCCTGGTGGACGCGCCCGCGGCGTGGGGCAGCGTGGACGCCGCACGGGCCGGCATCGGCGCCTTCGACGCGGTCCGCGACAACCACGCGGCCCTGTACTTCCCACACCTGCAACTCACCGACCCGCTCACCGGCCGGCTGCGGTCCTTCCCGCCGTCCGGCGCGCTGGCCGGCGTGATCGCCCGCACCGACGGCGAGCGCGGGGTGTGGAAGGCGCCGGCGGGCACCGAGGCGCGACTGGCCGGCGTGCACGGCCTGACCGTCAAGCTCACCGACCGCGAGAACGGCCTGCTCAACCCGCTCGGCATCAACTGCCTGCGGACCTTCCCGATGGTCGGCCCGCTGGTGTGGGGCGCCCGCACGCTCCAGGGGTCGGACGCCCTGGACAGCGAGTGGAAGTACGTCCCGGTGCGCCGGCTGGCCCTGCACGTCGAGGAGAGCCTGCTGCGCGGACTGCAGTGGGTGGTCTTCGAGCCCAACAACGAGCAGCTGTGGCAGCAGATCCGCCTCAACGCCTCCGCCTACCTGCACACCCTCTTCGAGAAGGGCGCCTTCCAGGGCGGCACCCCGCGGCAGGCGTACTTCGTCAAGTGCGACAAGGACACCACGACCGAGGCGGACGTCGAGAACGGGATCGTGAACGTCGTGGTCGGCATCGCGCCCGTCAAACCGGCCGAGTTCGTGATCGTCAAGATCCAGCAGCTGGCCGGCCAGTTCGACCTCTAGGGCGGGGGCGCCGGGTCCGGCCGACGGGCCGGCCCCCGTGCGCCCCACGACGCCGACGTGTAAGGAATCCGACGTGTAAGGAATCCGATGGCTGAGTTCAAGGTCAACGCCCATCGCTTCGACCCGTACAAGAACTTCAAGTTCCTCGTCCTGTGGGACGGCCGGACGGTCGCGGGGGTCAGCAAGATCAGTCCGCTCAAGCGCACCACCGAGGTCGTCAAGCACCGCAACGGCGGCGACCCCAGCTCCCCGCGGAAGTCCCCGGGCCGCTCCGAGTTCGAGGGCATCACCCTGGAGCGCGGGGTCACCCACGACCCGGAGTTCGACCGCTGGGCCAACAAGGTCTGGCAGGTCGGCGCCGGCCTCGGCTCGGAGGTGTCGCTCGCCGACTTCCGCAAGGACATCGTCATCCAGGTCCTCAACGAGGCCGGGCAGGTCGCCGTCTCGCACAAGATCTACCGGTCCTGGCCCAGCGAGTACCAGGTCCTGGGCGAGATGGACGCCAACGCCAACGCGGTGGCCATCCAGAGCCTCAAGCTCGAATGCGAGGGCTGGGAACGCGACTACGAGGTGCCCGAGCCGGAGGAGCCCTCGTTCACCCACCCGGCCTGAGCCGCGGCACCGCGGTGGTGGGGCGACGGAGCAACGGATGACGGTCACCGGGCCGGCGGAACTGCTGGCCACCTGGGAGGCCGGGCTGGCCGAGCGGGGCGCCGCCCGGGCCCTCCTGCTGCACCGGGCGGCCCGGCCCGACGCGGCGCCCGACGCCCTTGCGACGGCACCGCTCGGCGAGCGGGCGGCCGACCTGTTCGCGCTGCGCCGGACGCTGTTCGGCGACCGGATGGAGATCACGCTCTCCTGCACGGTGCCCGGCTGCGGCGCCGCGCTGGAATGCGAGCTGGATGCCGGGGAGTTGGCGGCCGCGCGGCCCCGGCCGCCGGAGGGCGGGCTGCGGGTGGACGAGGGCGAGTGGACGGTCCGGTTCCGGCTGCCCGCCGCCGCGGACCTGGCCGCCGTGGCCGCCGCCCGACCACCGGACGGCACCACCGCCCGGCGGCTGCTCGCGGCCCGCTGCGCCCTCGCCGCCCGGCGAGCCGGCCGGCAGGCCACCGCCGAGGAGCTCGCCGCCCTGCCCGACCCGGTGCTCAAGCGGTTCGCCGCGGCGGCCGAGGACGCCGACCCCGGCGCGGAACTGACGCTGGAGATCGCCTGCCCGGAGTGCGGCGCGGCCACCCCGGCGGAGCTGGACATCGCCGCGTACCTGTGGACCGAACTGGACGCCTGGGCCCGCGACCTGCTCCTCGACGTCCACCTGCTCGCCGCGGCCTACGGCTGGAGCGAGCCCGAGATCCTGGCGCTCAGCCCGCTGCGGCGCCGCTACTACCTGGAGCTGTGCGCGGATGCCTGAGATGCCCGAGCGGACGCCCGCCGCGTCCGGCGACTACCTCGGCCGGCTGCTGGCCCGGCACGCCCCGCCGCCGCCCGACCCGTTCGGCGTGCCCGGCGGCGCCGACGCCCCGACGGCGCGCACGCTCGTCCGGCCGCGGCTGCCCGGCCCGTTCGAGCGGGTGGAGGCGGTGCGCGGCCCGGCCTCCGACGATCCGGACGACGACGGTCCGGCGTCCCCGTGGCCGACCGGGCGGCCCGCTACGGCACCGTTCGCCGAGGGCCCGCGCACCGAGCGGTGGACGGAGGTCCGCACGCACCGCGCGCGGGAGACGGTGGTGCGCACCGAGGCGGCGCCGGCCCCCGCGACGGGCCGCGCGGCGGCCGAACGGGAGCCGGGGCCGGGCGCGTTGCTGCGGCCCGCCACCACGGCCGCACCGGGGGCCCGGGCCGCCGCCGAGGGCGCCCGGTCCCGGGGACGGGCGGTGGCCGACGGGCCGGGGACGGCGCCGGACCGCGGGGCGTCACCGGGCGGTCCGCGGGCGGTCGGCCCGGCGCCCGCCGGCCTGCTGCGCCCGCGCCTCGACGACCTGCCGGCGCCGCGTCGTCCGGTGCCGCCCCGCGCCGGTGCCGCGAACGGCCGGCGCGGCCCGCGCGGCCCGGCCGAGCGGGTGGTGCACGTGCAGATCGGCCGGCTGGAGGTCAGTGCGGCCGGCGCCGAACGGCCCGCGGCCGGCACCGGTCCGGCGCGCCCCGAGCGGCGGGCGCCGACGCTGAACCTCGCGGACTACCTGGCCACCCAGCAACGGACTTCAGGGGGACGCTCCACATGAGCAACGCACTCGCCCTCGCGACGGTCACCCAGGCCCTTGCGCTGCTGATCGAGCACAACCTGCATCCCGAGATCGACCTGGCCGTCTCCGTGGAGACCCGCAAGCCGCCGGCCGATCCCCCGACCGACCCGACGATCACCGTGTTCCTGTACCAGGTCTCGCACAACCCCTCGATGCGCAACTCCGACCTGGTCACCCGGGCCTCCGACGGCACACTGCTCAAGCGTCCCGCCGCCGCGATCGACCTGCACTTCCTGATCAGCGCGTACGGGGAGGAGCAGGAGCTGGTCGGACAGCGGCTGATCGGCAGCGTGGTGCGGACCCTGCACGAGATCCCGGTCCTGCCGCGGGAGTTGATCGAGGAGGCGGCCGAACGCCCTTACCTGGCGGGCAGTGACCTCGCCGCGTCCCCGCAGAAGGTCCGGTTCACGCCGACCCAGATGGACGTGGACGAGACCTCCAAGCTCTGGGGCATGCTCAACAACACGCCGTACTCCCTGTCGGTGGCCTACCAGGCGTCGTTGGTGCTGCTGGACGGCCACCAGAAGCCGGCGCCGGCCATCCCGGTCAAGCGACCGGAGGTGACGGTGGTGCCCGAGGTGCCGCCGGAGGTGCCGTTGGGGGACGCGGCGGTGCGGACGGGGGACGCGGTCCCGGCACCTGGCGCGGGGGACGACGGGGCGACGGATGACGGGGCGGCGGACGGCCGGGCGGCGGGCGACTCGTCGGCGGGCGGGCCCGCGGCGCCCGCACCGGCGAAACGGCCCGCGAAGAAGGTGGCGGGCGGCGCCCGGAAGGCCACCAAGTCCGGTACTGGGGAGTGGAGTTCGGGTGTCAGCCGCGCGGGGGCCGGCGCGCGCTCCCGTCCCCACGCCCGTAAGACGACCGGCGACGGCCCGCGGCAGGCGGCCCGGGCCGACGACGCGGGCCGGGCCGACGACGGCGGGGAGGGCTGAGGCGCGGTGCGGGGAACGGGGGCGGCAAAGGACGCAGGGGACGCGGGGGACATGGCGGGCGACGGCGGGGACGGCCCCGGGGCGGCGGCGCCCGGCGAGACGGACGGCGCCGCGCTGACCGCCGCCGTCCGGGCCGTGCTCGCGCGCCTGGACGCGCACGCCGCCCGGGCCCACGGCAACGCCCCGGAGAACGATGCGGGGAGGCCCGGCCCCGGCGCGCCCTCCCCCCAGGCCCTCGACGCGCTCACCGCCTGCTTCGGGCTCACCTCCTTCGAGCGGGACGTCGTACTGCTCGCCGCGGCCGTCGAGTTGGACCCGACCACCGGCTCCCGCTGCGCCGCCGCCAGCGGCGATCCGTCCCGCCCCCACCCCACGTTCTCGCTCGCCCTGGCCGCGCTCGACGCACCGCACTGGAGCGCCCTGACGCCGGTCGCCCCGCTGCGCCGCTGGCGGCTGGTCGAGTTGGAGGACGAGACCCGGCTGACCGCCAGCCGCCTGCGGCTCGACGAACGCATCCTGCACTTCCTCGCCGGCGCCCCCTACCTGGACGCCCGGCTGCACGGCCAACTGCGCCGCACCGTCCCGCCCGAGACCCTGCCGCCCGCCCACGAGACGGCGGCCCGGCGGGTGGCGGCGGGCTGGACGGGGGCCGGGCCGAACGCCCCGTTGCGGGTCGAACTGGTCGGCGGCGACCTCCGGACCCGGGGGGAGATCGCCGCGGCCGCGGCCCGCCGCTCCGGCCTCGGCCTGTACGCGATGAGCGCCGCCGACGTCCCGACCGACCCCGCGGAACGGGACCGGCTGGCCCGGCTCTGGCAGCGGGAGGCGATCCTGCTGCCGGCGGCGCTGCTGGTCGAGGTCGGCGAGCTGGACCGGGAGCAGCTGGCCGCCGCGGACGCGTTCGTCGCCGGCACCGCCGTCCCGCTGGTCGTCTCCAGCCAGGACCCCCGGCAGACCGGCCAGCCGCGCGGCGCCCGCGTCACCGTCCCCCACCTCTCCGACGAGGAACAACTCGGCCTCTGGGCCGACGCGTTCGCCGACCTGCCCCAAGTGACGGAACGTCATCTGGCTTCCCTCGTCGCGCAGTTCCGGCTGCCGCCGCACGTGGTGCGGTCCGCGGCCGCCAGCGTGCGCCGCGACCTGCCGGCCGCCGACGCCGCCGAGCTGGCCTGGCGGGCCGGACTCGCCGAGGCGCGGATGGGCCTGGACGAGCTGGGCCGCCGGATCGAACCGCGGGCCGGCTGGGACGACCTGGTGCTCGCCGACCGGCAGCTGAGCATCCTCCAGGAGGTCGTCGCGCACGTCCGCCAGCGCGGCACCGTCTACCAGGACTGGGGCTTCGCGACGTCGCTGCGCAGCGGCCTGGGCGTCACCGCGCTCTTCGCGGGCGGTTCCGGCACCGGCAAGACGCTGGCCGCCGAGGTGCTGGCCAGGGAACTCGGCCTGGACCTCTTCGTCGTCGACCTCTCCCAGGTCGTCAGCAAGTACATCGGCGAGACCGAGAAGAACCTCAGCCGGGTCTTCGACGCGGCCGAGCGCGGCGGCGCGCTGCTCCTCTTCGACGAGGCGGACGCGCTGTTCGGCAAGCGCAGCGAGGTCAAGGACAGTCACGACCGCTACGCCAACCTGGAGGTCAGCTACCTGCTGATGCGCATGGAGGCGTACCGCGGCCTGGCCGTCCTGACCACCAACATGAAGAAGGCCCTGGACTCGGCGTTCATGCGGCGGATCCGCTTCGTCGTCGACTTCCCCTTCCCCACCGAACGCGAGCGGGCGGAGATCTGGCGCCGGGTGCTGCCGGCCCAGGCCCCGACGAAGGGCATCGACCCGGCGCTGCTGGCCCAACTGACCGTCGCCGGCGGCTCGATCCGCAACATCGCGCTCTCCGGCGCGTTCCTCGCCGCGGAGGAGGGCGACCGCCTCCAGATGCGCCACATGCTGGCCGCGGCCCGTACCGAGTACCTGAAGTTGGAACGTTCTCTGGCGCCGTCGGAGGTCCACGGATGGGTCTGAAGCACGAGGTCGGCAGGGACGGCGCGCGAGCGGCCCGGTCCGTCCCCGCGACGCCGGCACCGGCACCGGCGTCCGCCGCGCACCGCACGCCGGCCCCCGCGCCGGCGCACGAGGACCCGCGGGCGTCCCGCTCCCCCGGGACGTTCCGCATCGAGATCGACGCACTGGTGCTGGACGGCTTCGACGCCCGGATCGACCCGAGCCGGGTGTCGGCCGCGTTCCGGGCCGAGTTGAGCCGCCTGGTGCGCGAGCGGGGCGTGCCGCTGGCGGCGGACGGCGGCGCGGACCTCGCGCTCGACGGGCTCGCCGGCCTGCCGCCGCTGCCGGCCACCACCCATCCCGTGCGGCTGGGCGAGGCGCTGGCCCGCGCGGTGCACGCGGGCCTCACCGGGCGGGGGGAGGTGCGATGAGCAGCACGCACCGCGCGGGCACCCAGGACGACCGGTCCGCCCGCGACGCCCGGCGCCGCAAGCGCAAGGAGCGCTCCGCCAAGTCCACCGCCCCCGAACCCAAGAACATCGTCAGCGGCGCCGGCCAGCCCCTCGACCTCAGCGTCCGCCGCGAGCTGGAGGAACAGCTCGGCCACGACTTCGGCCAGGTCCGCCTGCACACCGACCGCGACTCCGGGCGGCTCGCCGACCTCATGGGCGCCGACGCGTTCGCCGTCGGCCAGGACGTCTTCTTCCGCGAGGGCGCCTACCGCCCCGGCACCGCCGACGGCCGACGCCTCCTCGCCCACGAACTCCTGCACACCGTCCAGGACCCGCACGGCCCCGGCGCCCTGCGCGCCGGCCGCGACCTGGGCGCGGTCAGCCTCCCCCAGGAGGCCATCGAACGGGAGGCGGAGGGCGCGGCCCAGGAGTCCGTCCGGGCCGCCATGCTCGGCACCGCACGCCCGGAACGACCGACCCCACCGGTCGAGCCGGGCCAGCAGGCACCCGGCTGGCTCCGCTACGCCACGGTGGACGCCGACCGCCACCGTAGGGAACTGATCGACCCGGCCACCTTGGTCGACCGCCTGGCCAATGGGGTGCTGCGGTCGTTGCGGGGGGATCCGGAGGATCGGTCGGGGCGGGTGCGTCTCGAAATCGCCCGGATGGCACCCGAACTGCAGGAGTCGGTGTTGGACCGGCTGGAGGTGCGGCTGCTCGGTTCCGACTTCGACCGGCTGCTGGAACTGGTGACGGAGTCCGAGGTGTTGCCGACCGGCTTCCAGCCGTCGTCCACCCCCGAGCCGGTGCCCGACGTCCTCGACCAGGTGCTCGACGAGCGGGCAGGCCAGGAGCAGCAGGGCCGGGGCGCCGCGCAGGCAGAGAAGCAACGCGCCGCGGACGCCGACGAGGAGAAGAAGGACACCAAAGGACGGGCACAGAAGCAGGACCAGGACCAGAGCAGGGCGCAGCGCGACGCGGCGGCGGAGGACCAGGAGGCCGGCGAGCGCAAGGCGCACGAGGACGAACGTGCTGTCGAGGGCGCGGACGTCAAGCAGGAGCAGCAGCAGGCCGAGGAACAGCAGGGCCAGGAGCGCCAGGAGGCCGATCAGGCCGATGCCACCAAGGCGGACCGGGCCAAGGACGGTGCCGAGCGCACCAAGGAGGAGCGCAAGACCCAGCGGGAGCGTGAGGAGGCCGACCCGGAACAGGCCAACCGTCCCGGCGCCGACAAACGCAAGCGCAGCGACGACGCGACGAAACCGGCGGACGGCTCGAAGCAGGAGGAGCTGGAGAAGAAGAAGCGTGAGCAGCCCGGACCGGTCCGTCCGGAGAAGGTCGACGAGCGGGCCGGCCAACGGGACAGCGCGCTGTCCGAACACGGGCTGAACGAACAGGACGAGGAGGACGGCCCGCTCCGCGAGGAGGAACAGCCGATCGGGCTGGAGGCGGGCGCCGAGAAGGACATCGGCGCGAGTGGGGACACCGGTGCAGCGGCCAAGGGCGGCGCGGGCCCGGGCGAGGCCGCACTGAAACCGGAGGACTTCCTCCCCGACGCCGACCTGGACGTCTCGTCCGTACCGACCGCCGACCACCCCGACGCCGCGTTGCCGACGTTCCCCACTCCCCCGCCCACCAAGGCCGAGCAGGTCCAGCAGGAGCGCGAGAACGCGGCGGACGACGAGGAGCACGAGGACGAGCCGGAGGCCGAGACCAAGCCGCCGGGTGCGGAGCTGGGGCCGGTCGAGGGCGAGGCTCCGCAGCCGGAGCAGGGGCCGGCCGCGGAGGCCGGGGACCGAACCGAGAAGGACCTCCAGCCCTCGATGCCGGTCGAGCAGGAGGTCGGCCCGGACCCGGAGGCCGAGGACCAACAGGCCCAGGAGCCGGAGGCCGAGGAGAAGCGGGATCCGGACCAGGCCCAGGACAAGGACGAGGACGGCGCCCGCCAGGCCAAGCAGGACGCCGACGACAAGGACGCGGACCGCGACGCGGAGGGCGGCACCGGCGAGGAGGCGCCGGACGCCAAGGAGGCCCAGGACGAGCAGACGGAGAAGAAGGAACAGGACGCCCAGGAGGAGAAGCGCCAGGCGCAGGGACAGCCGGAGGGCGCGGCGGCCGGGAAGCCGGCCGGGGTCCCTTCGGACGGCGCGACGAGCGCGGGCGCGGACTCGTCCGCGTCATCGGCCTCCTCTTCGGCCCCGCCTGCCGGTGCGCATACCGACCGTACGCCGGCCGAGGACCGGCGTCCGTCCCCCGCTGCACGCCGGGGTGCCGAGCCCGTGCGGGCCGAGCGGGACGCGCCAGGCGCGAAGAGCGCGGTACCGAAGGAGTCGGGGCCCGGTGCGGCGCCCAGCGGTGCGGTGGGCGGCACCGAGCCGGCCAATGCGCCGTCGGCCGCCGCCGGCCCCGGCGGCGCGCCTTCCGTCGCCCAGGCCGCGGTCGGGCCGGCGTCCCAACAGGCCGACAGTCCCGGCAAGATGGGCGCGCCCGCACCCGAGGGGGCGAAGGCCCAGCCGGACGCCTCGTTGGAGAAGGACGGCGGGGGCTGTGCGCCACCAGCACCGGCTGCCGAGCAGGAGGAGGGCGGCGGGGGCTGCGGCGGGGGCGGCGGGAGCGCGAAGGCCGCCGAGGAGAAGAAGGAGAAGGCGCCGGACGTCTCGGCGCAGGACCCCAAGTCGGCGCTGAACACCGTCGGTCAGCTCGCTCCGGACCAGGCGCAGGAGGCACTGCCCGGTCTGGACGGCGCGGCCGACAAGAAGGTCAACGACGAGCAGCAGCGGCTCGACGCCAACCCGCCGAAGCGGGAACGGCCTTCCGGGGCGCCGCAGACCCTGCACGGGAAGCCGGAAGAGCAGGCCCCGGAGACCCCGGTCACGGGCCAGTTGGAAAAGCTCGGCCCAGAGGCGCAGGGCGAGAAGCAACGAGCCAAGGGCAGCGAGAAGGCCGAGGGCGCCAAGCCGACCGACAACATCCCGACACCGCACGTGCCGCCCTCGAAGGACGGCAAGCTCACGTCGGACGACGCCAAGAGCGTGGCGGCGGCCGCGGACCAGGTCCCGACCAGCGACCCCGAGCTGCACAACAAGACCGTCGGCCCAGCCCCCAAGATCAAGCTGGAGGGGGACAGCGACCCGCAGCGCACGGACAAGCAGGCGGAGAAGCTCAAGGAGAAGCAGGGCAAGATCCAGGACACCGGACGGTCGGACGCGTCCAAGTCGCTGGGTGAGGACAAGATCTACCCCGACGCGCCCCAGGAGGAACTCCAGGGGAAGGCGCAGGGCGGCCGGGCCGGCGCGGGGGGTGGCGGAGGTGCGACGGCCGGTGGTGCACCCAAGCCCGGCGCCGGGGCGGTGGCCAAGCAGGAGCGCGGCGGCGAGATCAAGAGCGCCACCGGCCAGGCGGGCACCCAGGTGGCCGCCAAGGAGAAGGAACAGCAACAAGGCGAACAGAAGGACAAGCAGGAGAAGCAACAGCAGATCGACAACGAGGTCGCTCGCAACACCGAGCAGCAGACGGCGGAGCGCGGCCGGGCGGCCGATCAGGCCAAGACGGAGCGTCAGAACTGGCGCGACGAGCAGGACAAGAAGATCCAGAAGGCCGACAAGGACACCGAGAAGGAGCACAAGGACGGCAACGACAAGATCACCAAGGAACGCGACACCAAGGACAAGGAGGTAGACGACCGAAAGAACAACGACAACAAGGACATCAACAACAAGGCCGATGAGGCGGACAAGGACGCCAAAAAGAAGAAGGACGAGAAGAAAAAGGATTCCGACAGCCTCTTCGGCAAGATCGTCGATGCCGTCGCCGACTTCTTCAAGGACCTCCTGGACGCCGTCACCAAGATCTTCGACGAGGCCCGCAAGGCGATCAACAGTGTCATCGACACCTTCAAGGAGTGGGCGAACAAGGCGATCGACGCGGTCCGCGACTTCGCCATCAAGGCCATCAACGCGGTCGCGGACGCGCTCATCGCCATCGGCGACGTGCTGCTGGCCGCGTTCCCGGAACTCCGCGACAAGTTCCGCAAGGCCATCAACGACCTGCGCGACAAGGCGATCGCCACCGTCAACAAGCTCGCCGACGGCCTCAAGAAGGTCGTCAACACCCTCCTCGATGCGCTTGCCGCTGGCCTCAACGCCCTCCTCAACGTCCTGGAGGCGGGCCTCAAGGCAGCAATCAAGATCTTCCGCGACGCCATCGTCGGCGCCCTCAAGTTCGCCGAGGCGGCGATCCAGGCCCTCGGCCAGTTCGCCGCCCTCGTCGCGGACATCGCCCCGGACCCCGGCGGCTGGCTCTCCAAGGCCGGCAGCGCCGCCAAGACCGGTATTCAGGAACACCTCTGGGGCGCCATCAAGACCGCGGTCAAGCAGTGGTTCGACACCAAGGTTGAGGGCATCCTCGGCCTCGGCAAGGCCGTCATCAACGTCCTGATCAAGGGCTGCATGTCCCTGAAGCAGATCGGCAAGATGGCCTGGGACGCGGTGATCGCCGCCCTCCCGATGATGATCGCCCAACTCGTCATCGAGAAGGTCGTCTCGATGATCATCCCCGCGGCCGGCGCGATCCTCACCATCGTTCAGGGCCTGATGGCCGCCTGGCAGTCGATCAGCGCGATCCTCTCCGCCTTCGGCAAGTTCTTCGCCTTCCTCAAGGCCGTCAAGTCCGGCCCGGCCGCCTGCCTCTTCGCCGTAGCCGTCGCCGCCGGCGTCGTCGCCCTCCTCGAACTCATCACCAACCTCCTCCTGGCCCGCCTCGGCCGGGCCGCGAAGGGCGTCGGCAACCGCCTCAAGGGCATCGCCCAAAAGATCATGAAGGGCCTGAAGAAGACCGGGAAGGGGGCCCGCAAGGCCGCCGGCAACGCCGTCAACCGGGCCCGCGGTGCCGTCCGCAAGGCCACCCAGGCCCTCCGCAAACCCACCAGCCCCACCAAGCCAAAGGGCCCCAAGGTCCCTTCGCGCCCCGGCGCCTCCACCGAACACCACCCCTCCACCCACCCCGGCTCCAAGGGCCCCGCCACCTCGCACGACCGCCCCACCAGTCGCACCCCCGACCGGGAACGCGACCGCCGCCGCGAGGAAGACACCGCCAAGCGCCAACGCGACGCGGAGGACCCGAAGAAGCATCCGGACAACGACAAGGCCAACCCCGCGAAGCCCCGGCACGACGAGAAGAAGCCGGACCACCCGCAACGCGCGGAGCACAAACAGGAATCGCCCAAGAAAAAGAAGGAAACCGAGGCCCCGAAGCGCACCAAACCACGCAAACCAAAGTCCCCCTTGGGGCGTGCGCTCAAAAAGATCAAGGGCAAAGTCAAGTCCGCCCTCAAGAAGGCCCACAACGCCGGCAAGGCCCTGGGCAAGAAGCTCCGCAAATCAAAACTCGGCAAGGCCCTCAAAAACAGCGCCAAGAAGACCCGCGACTTCTTCAAGAAGAAGCGCGACCACATGCGCGACAACAAGAAGCATCGCGCCGAGCAAAAGAAGCAGAAGCGCGCAGACCAGAAGAAGAAGGAGAAATCAAAGCAGTCCAAGGAGACCCGACTGCAGAAGATTGTCGCAAGAATCCAGCCGAAGCTCGACCGCCTCTTGCAGCTCGGCATCCCACGCCCGGCCCTACAGGCCGTTCTCGGGCCGATGCGGCTCTGGTACCGACTCACCGGACTCCAGATCAATGACAACAGCGACTCATTCGACTTCGCGGCCACGCTGAACCCATCGCGTAATTTCGGCGCAGCACACTGGGACAAATTCAGCCGTGTCGGGGAGGACGGGATTCGGCGCTTCTCCGAGAACACGGCCCGGACGCGGAAGTTCTCAGAATCCGAACAGAACGCCAACGCCGAGCGTTACGGGGAGACCGAACTGGGCCACCACATGCGAAATCTTCCACGAGACCAGAGGCGCGCCGCCCTCGAATACTCGGACTACGGATGGACGTATAACCAGATCCTGCGGGTGGAGGGTAACGAGAACCCCGAAGACCTTCTTGCGAGTTGGCGCGATCCGACCCTGAGCCCAGGGCCACGGAAAACGCTGCAACGCATCATGGGAGACACCGGTACCGGTCGCCATGGCCACTACACCCCGGAAGATCTCAAGGCCGCACTGGCGCGCCCTGACCTACATGAAGTCGACGAGGCGACCCTCAAGGGAATCCTCAACACGGGATCCCCTTCGGACTCCGCTGAACAGCTGTACAGCAGGCAACGGCGCGAAATCGCGCGCCGCATGAAGAAGTTCGCCAGCCCAAGGGAGCGTCTCGGCGTGTCTTTCGGCTCCTACCCTACCGTCGATGACTTTCTCGAACGCAGCGCCCTGATTGACCAGGCCACCAGGGCGCACCGGCTTCCCGAAGGGCTGGAGGCACACAGGTCCCTGGGCGACATTAGGTTCATGAAGGGGTACAACATTCTGGATCTCAATCGCCTGGAGGGCACAGTCCAGCAGGAGCCGGGATTCATGTCGACATCAGTGGGAGGAGAATCAACTTTCAATAGGAATCCCTATCGAATGCGGCTCAACGTACCGGAGGGTTCGCCCGCCCTATGGCTCGGCAGAACGAGTAAGTATCCGAACCAACGAGAACTTCTATTGCCCAGCAGTACGGAGTATCGGATCATCCAGGTGATTCCCCATGGACGCAACGGCCCCTGGACCATCGTCGCCGAAGTCATGAATCCGATGCCGTAGCTACGCATACCTACCACGCAACAACCCAGAACTAAGATACGGAGTCCGCGATGTCCCACCACCCGGAAGACTTGCCTTCGGGACGCCCAACAGAGTTCGGGGATCTTAGCCCGTTCACATTGGAGCGCCACGAGTATTTGGGCGTCTCGCGAACCCCAGTCCACTTTATTCCGGTGCTGCGTCGCGGACAGCTGATCGGCTACTTGTGGGCTTCGGAGTCCGAGGCGGAAGATGCCGCTGGATTCTTCCCACGACGGGGAACGGGCGCCACAGGTTTCGACGCCGGGGGGACATGGCGCGGCCGCCTGAAGCGAGCCAGAGAGAGCGGAATGACACCCCTGGCGGCGATGCGCCAATGGGTGGGTGAACCCGAGGATTCCCGAGGTGGCGTCGTACCCTCAGACGCCGAAGAACGGATTCTGGATAATTCGCGAGCCGTCCAGGCACTTGCCAATCAAGTGGCCGAATAACCGGAGGGAAACATGACCCGCTACGCCGACATCCCCAAACCCATCCGTTCCGGCATCGTTGTTGTTGATCCTGATCTTGGGATTCCGCAGCGGATCATCGTGTTGCAGTTCAATCCGGACACGTTGGAGCGGCAGGTGGCGCCGCAGGCTGCGGGTGGGGAGGGGGACAGCGGGGGCGGTGGTGGGGGGAGTGGAGGGGATCGGAACGAGGCGTTGCGGTTGAAGGGGCCGGCGCAGGAGACGTGGAAGTTCACGGCGGAGATCGATGCCACGGACCAGTTGGACGTGGCGGCGCCGGAGGGGATTCATCCGGAGTTGGCGGTGCTGGAGATGTTGGTGCAGCCGACGACCGCGCAGTTGTTGGCGGCGTCGAAGTTGACCAAGAAGGGGACGATCGAGATCAGTCCCATCGAGACGCCGTTGACGCTGTTCACGTGGGGGAGCAAGCGCGTGATGCCGGTGCGGTTGACGGAGTTGTCGGTCAACGAGTCGGCGTTCGACGTGAATCTGAATCCGATCCGGGCCTCGTTGAGCATCGGGTTGAAGGTGTTGACGGTGAGCGATCTGCCGGCCGGGCACCCCGGGGCGGCGTTGTACCTCGCGCATCTGGCGCAGAAGGAGCAGTTGGCGCGGCGGGCGCGGGGCGGGACGTTGGCGCAGCTGGGGTTGGGGAGGGGGATCTGAGGCGTGGGCATCGAGCCGTACGAGAGTGCGTTGGACGACGTGCCGGGCGCGCACCCGTATCCGCGGAGCAGTCGGTATGCGGGCAGCGAGATCGGGGTGCACGTGCGGGGCGACGGGAGTGAAGTGCGGTATGCGAAGCGGCGGTTGTTGCCATCGCTCGCGGAGGCGGCCGAGGATGCCGTGCCGCACGTCGTGGGCAGTGGGGAGCGGGTCGATCAGCTCGGGCAACGGTACTTCGGGGATCCGGGGCAGTGGTGGCGGATCGCGGACGCCAATCCGGTGCTGGAGCCGCGGGAGTTGACGGCGGAGCCCGGGGTGGAGATCGCCGTGCCGTTACCGGGTGGGTTCAGTGGCGGGCTGGGCGGGCCGGGGGTGCGGCATGGCTGACGGGGACGAGCCGATCGGGCGGGGGCCCCTGCACGTTTCGCTGTACATGGGGCCGAAGTTGGCGCGACTGGTCCCACAGGAGGTGGTGGAAGCACTGCTCTCCGCGCAGATCACCAGTACGGCGGGTGAGCGGAGCGGCTTTCAGCTGGCGTTCGACCTGACGAAGAAGGGCGCGATCGTCCAACGGCTGCTGCCGGAGGGGTTCTTCGATCCGAAGACCCGGGTCATCGTCACCGTGACGGTCAAGGGGACGCCGGTGGTGTTGCTGGACGGGGTGATCGTGCGGCAGGAGGTGGGAAGCAGCAACCACCCCGGGCAGAGCACGCTGACGGTGACGGGCGAAGACCTGACGCTGTTGATGGACCTTGAGGAGCGGACGGATCGCTATCCGAACCTGGCGCCCTCGCAGCGCGTGGAGCGGATCCTGTCCCAGTACGCCGATTACGGCATCGACGCCCGCATCATCCGGGAACAGATTCCGCAGCCGCCGCGGGAGCAGGTGCGGGTCGACTACCAGACGGGGACGGACCTGCAGTACGTGAACGAGCTGGCGCGGGCCAACGGGTACACGTTCTATCTGGAGCCGGGGCCGGTGCCGGGGCGCTCGACGGCGTTCTGGGGGCCGGAGCAGCGCCTCGGACAGCGGCAGCACGCGCTGAACGTGAACATGGACGCGAACTCCACCGTGGACCAGTTGACGTTCGCGTACGACGGGACGGCGCGGGAGGAGCCGCAGGCGCGCGTGCAGGACCCGGTGACGCGGCGGGCGCCGTTGTTGGCGCAGCCGGACATCAGCCCGTTGCGGCCGCCGTTGGGGCTGCGGGGATCGCCGGCGCTCAAGCGGAAGACGTTGAGCGGGACGGCGAAGATGGACGAGGGCCTGGCCAAGGCGGAGGCGTTGGGGCGGGCCGCGACCAGTGCCGACGCGATCTCGGGTTCGGGGTCGTTGGACGTGACCCGGCACGGATACCTGCTGCGGCCCCGGGAGTTGGTGGGGGTGCGCGGCGCCGGGGTCACCTATGACGGCGATTACTACGTGAAGACCGTGACGCACAACCTGCGGATCGGCTCGTACCTGCAGAACTTCACGCTGTCGCGGGAAGGACTGATCGCCCGCAGCGGCACCGTGCGGCCCTAGCCGCACCCGCACCCATGCCCGCACCCGCACCCGCACCCGCACCTGATGCCCGTACGTGGGGACCGTAAGGAGAGACGCCGCACATGGCTGCTGCACCGAACAACCGCTTCCTCGGCAAGTTCCGGGGCCGGGTGGCGGCGAACGACGACCCGATGGGCGTGGGCCGGTTGCGCGTCCAGGTCCCGGACGTGCTCGGGGACGAGGTGTCGACCTGGGCCCTGCCGTGCTTCCCGTTCAGCGGCGAACAGGCCGGGCAGGTGGTGGTGCCCTCGGTCGGCGCCGGCGTGTGGGTGGAGTTCGAACAGGGCGACCCCAGTTTCCCGGTGTGGGTGGGGTGTTGGTACGGGCGGCGCGAGGAGCTGCCGGAGGACGCGCAGCGGGATCCGGCCGTCGCGCATCCGGTGGTGATCCAGACACCGGGCAAGCACAAGATCGTGCTCTCCGACGTGCCGACCGAGGGCATCCTGCTCCAGGCACCGGGCGGGGCGTATGTGCGCATCGACGCCACGGGGGTCCACCTCAACAACGGGCTCGGGGCGTCCGTCTCCCTCACCGGGGAGCAAGTCGACCTGAACGACGGTCGGTTGACCGTGCAGAAGAAGCGCTGACGAGAGCGGGGGGGAGGCGGGACAGATGGCGAGCGGGAATCTCGTGCACGGTGGCATGACCATCGGCTGTCCGCACGGCGGACGGGTGGTGCCGGCTGCGGCCGGCGGTGGGGCGGGCGTGCTGATCGACGGCGCGCCGGTGGCGACGGCCACGGACCTGTTCGTGGTGAGCGGGTGCGCGCACGTCGTGGCGGGTCGCCCGCAGCCGTGCACCGGCGTGCGGTGGACGCCGGACGGCGGGGGCGGCGGCGTGTGCGTCGACGGGGTGCCGGTGCTGCTGGACACCACCGCGGCGCTGTGCTTCAGCGCCGCGCTGGTGCCGCAGGGTCCGCCGGTGGTGGCGTCCGCCGGCGGGGGTCGGCCGGGCGGCTTGGCGGGGGTGACGAGCCGATGAGGGCGCAACCAGGGCGGACCGGGTACGTGGCCCGCACCGACCTCGCCTTTCCGTACCGCGTGGACCGGCGCGGGCGGACCGCGCACGCCCGGTACGACGCACACGTGCGGGACCTGGTCGAGCAGTTGCTGTTCACCAGTCCCGGCGAGCGGGTGATGCGGCCCGACTTCGGCTGCGGGCTGCTGGGCCTGGTCTTCACGCCGAACAGCCCGGAGTTGGCCTCCGCCGTAGAGCTGTCCGTGCAGGCGGCGTTGCAGCGCTGGCTGGGCGAGTTGATCGAGGTGGAGTCGCTGGACGTGACGAGCGAGGAGGACGTGGTGCGGGTGTCGCTGCAGTACGTGGTGCGCGCCACGGCCAGCCGCCGCGACGAGGTGTTCGAGGGGCGGGGGGCCGCATGACGGTCGACGGCACGTTCGAGGCCGGACGGCGGGAGCGGATCCGGCAGGCGCGGCGCAACGGCGTGGACGCGGTGGAGGTCGGCGAGGACGGACGGACGCTGACCGTCACCTTCCTGGGGAAGGCGCCGCACGGGCTGCGTCCGGAGCACGTCCGGATCGACGGCGGGCGGCGGATCACCGGCATCGAGGCGCTGGAGATCACCGTCGAGCGGGAGGAGGACCCCGAGCTGGACGACCGGCTGGTGGTGCTGCTGGACCGGGCCGGCGACTTCTCGTCCTACCGGCTGTCGGTGGTGGAGAGGGACCCCTACGGGCGGCCGGGCACCGAGCCGTTCCCCGGGTTCGACCAGCGGTACTTCTCGGCGGAGTTCTCGTTCCGGCCGAACTGCCCGACGCCGTTCGACTGCGTGGCCGACGACGGTGCCGGGGCGGGCGGCACGGGGCGGCTGCCGGCCGCCTTCCGCACCGCCGCGCCCGTCATCGACTACACCGCCCGGGACTACGACACTCTGCGGCGGGTCGTCCTGGACCGGCTGCGGCTGACCACCCCCCAGTGGGTGGAGCGCAATCCGGCCGACCTCGGCACGACGCTGGTCGAGCTGCTCGCCCACGCCGCCGACCAGATCAGCTACCAGCAGGACGCGGTGGCCACCGAGGCGTATCTGGACACCGCGCGGCGCCGGGTGTCGGTCCGGCGCCACGTGCGGCTGATCGACTACCCGATGCACGACGGCTGCACGGCCCGGGCGTTCGTGACGGTGCAGGTGGCGGCGCCGCTGACGCTGCTGCCGGGGACGTTCCGGTTCGCCGCCGTCGACTACCGCTCGTACGGGCCGCGGGAACGGCCGGAGTTGGGGTCGGTGATAGACGACCGGGAGCTGGCGGTGCTGGCCGAGCACGGGTCGCTGGAGGTGTTCGAGCCGGTGGTGCGCGAGGCGCCGCTGGAACTGCTGCCCCAGCACCACGCCATCCGGCTGTGGACGTGGGGCGGGGAGGTCTGCGGGCTGCCGGCGGGGGCCACCGCCGCCACCCTCACCGACGCCTGGGCCGACGAGGAGTGCGGGCGGCGGGAGTTGGCGCTGTCCCCCGGTGACCTGCTGCTCCTCGAAGAGGTCAAGGGGCCGCGGACCGGTACGCCCGGCGATCAGGACCCCACGCACCGGCAGGTGGTGCGGCTGACGTCCGTCACCCCGGCCGTCGACGCGCTCGTCGGGCAACCGGTCCTGGAGGTCGCCTGGGCCGACGAGGACGCGCTGGCGTTCCCGTTGCGGCTGACGACGCGGGGCGGGCGGGACTGCGTGCCCGTGGCGGACGTGAGCGTGGCGCGCGGCAACGTGGTGCTGGTGGACCACGGACGGACCCTGGACGGGGACGGGGACGGGGACGGGGACGACGGGGGCGTGCCGGAGACCGTCACCGTGCCGCCCGTGCCCGCCGTACTGGCGTCCTGCGACCCGCCGGCGTTCGGCTGCTGGGACGGCGGACACGGCGGCAACGAGGTCGCGCAGCTCCTCGACGACCTGATCGACCGGGCGGAGGGCGGCCGGGAGCTGTCCCCCGACGACGTCCGACGGCTGTGCACCGCGGTCGGCGAGGCGGCCGCCGAGCGGGCCGGCATCGGGCTGGAGTCCGCCGGGCTGCGCGCCGAGAGGGTGACGCCGGGGACCGCGTACGCGCAGGCCGCGGCGTTGCGGACGCTGCTCGCGCAGTCGGTGTACCCGGGGATCGTGCCGCGCTTCCGGCCGGTGGTGGGCCGCGCGCCGGTCGTCCAGGCGGTGCCGTTCCCGCAGCCGCGGCACGTCGCGGCCGGGCAGGCGGAGCGGCTCGCGGCCATCCCGGAGCGGGTGCGGGAGCGGCTGGTGGAGCTGTGGCGCAGCGCCCGGGACCAGGACGGGCTCTCCGAGGCGGAGCGCGCCGAACTGACCGTGCTGTTCGGACTGGAGTTGCTGGAGCGGCTGGAGCTTCAGCGGCATCCGGTGCGGGCGTTGCGGGAACTGCTGCACCGCAGCCCAGGCCTGCTGGACGGCAGGCTGCGCCGGCTGGCGGTGCTCACGGCGCGCGCCCGGGCCGGGACGGTGCTGGACGGGCGAACCGCGTGGGAGGTCGCACAGACCTGGGGGCCGGCGTACGCGACCGGGCTGCACCCGGACGAGCCGGTGCTGCACGGCCCGGCCGCCGCCGTCCTCCAGGACCCGCGCGAGGCCCTGCCGGCGCTCCGCCTCCGGGAGGTCGCGGACCCGGCCGGCGGCCCGGACGACGCCGCCGGCGCGGAGTCCGGCGCCCCCTGGCGCCCGCGCCGCGACCTGTTGGGCAGCGGCGCCCGCGACCGGCACGTCGTGGGGGAACTCCAGGACGACGGGCGGCTGGCACTGCGGTTCGGCGACGGGCACTACGGGGCCCGGCCGACGCCGGGCAGTCGGCTCGCCGTCCACTACCGCATCGGCGGCGGCACGGCCGGGAACGTCGGCGCCGAGGCCATCGGCCACCTGGTGCTGCGGCGCGACGGGCAGGAGTCGGATGCCGCGGCGCCGCTGCCGGTGGCCGGGGTCCGCAACCCGCTGCCCGCGGTGGGCGGCGTGGAGCCCGAACCACTGGAGCAGGTGCGGCAGTTGGCGCCACTGGACCTGCGGCGGAGCCGGCTGCGGGCGGTCACCGCACAGGACTACGCGGCACTGGCCGGCGGGCTGCCGGGCGTGCAGCGGGCGGCGGCGGAGATCCGGTGGACCGGCAGCGTCCAGGAGGCGCACGTCGCCGTCGACGCGTACGGCACCGAGGACCCGTCGTCGGCCCTGCTGGACGCGGTCGGCCACGCGTTGGAGGGCTACCGCCGGATCGGGCACGACCTGGTGGTGCGGCCGGCGCGCCGGGTGCCGCTGGACGTGGCGCTGGAGGTCTGCGCCGAGCCGGGTCACCAACACGGCCAGATCCTGGCCGAGTTGTACCGGGTGCTGGGCGCGCGGGCGCTGCCCGGCGGGCGGCTGGGCTTCTTCCACCCGGACGCGCTGACGTTCGGGGAGCCGGTCCGGCTGAGCCGGCTGGTGGCCCTGGCCGCGGCGGTGCCGGGCGTCGGCAGCGTGGCGGTGACCCGGTTGCAGCGGATGTTCCACGCGGACCAGGGGGAACGACAGGCGGGGGTGCTGCGGCTGGGGCCGCTGGAGATCGCCCGCTTGGACAACGACCCGGACCGGCCCGAGAACGGCCGGCTGGTCATCGAGCTCGGGGGTGGGCGATGACGGAGCACCAGACGACGGGCGGGGACGGGGACACCTCCCGTTCGGGCGGAGCCGAACAGGGGGGAGGCTGCGGCTGCGGCTGCGGTGCCGGCGGCGGGCACGACGAGCGCCGCGCCGACCCCGCGCCCTACAACCCGCCGGGCCGCCGCGCCCTCGACTACCGGGTCGGGGACCACGGTTCGTTCCTGGCCGCGATGCTGGACCGGCTGGCCTCACCGGCCTACCCGGCGCTGCGCGGCCTGACCGTCCGCACGCCCGACGACCCGTCCATCGGGCTGCTGGACGCCTGGGCCGTCCTCGGTGACCTGCTGACCTTCCACGGCGAGCGGATCGCCGACGAGGGGTACCTGCGGACCGCCGACGAGCACCGTTCCCTGGCGCTGCTGGGCCGGCTCGTGGGGCACCAGCCGCGGCCCGGGGTCGCCGCCGACACCCACCTCGCCTACACCCTGGACCGCGACCCGCGGGCCGGCGACCTGCCGGTCCTCATCCCGCGCGGGGCCCGCAGCCACAGCGTGCCGGCCGGCTCGGACGAGGAGTCGCAGACCTTCGAGACCGACGAGGACCTGACGGCGCGCTGGGCGTGGAACGAACTGGCGGTGCGGCACCGCCGGCCGGCGCTGCTGACCGCCGACGACCTGCACACCCGCCCGGAGCTGCTGGTCGCGGGCACCTCCACCGGGGTGACCGTCGGCGACCGGCTGCTGTTCGACTTCGGTGCGCAGCGGGTGCTGCTGCCGGTGGTGTCGGTGCGGCCGGACCGCACGGCGGACGTCACCGCGCTGGGGCTGCCCAAGGCGGCACCCGCGTCGCTGCCGGAACTGGTCACCGAGCTGCGGGCGTGGATCACCGAGCCCCCGGTGTCGGTGGACCCGGACGACCCGGACTACCCGCCGCCGGCCACCCCCGAGGCGCCCAACCCCCGCCCGGTCAGCCGGTTCGTCGCCGACTTCGACGCGCAGGTGCTGGCGCCGCTGCGGAAGGACCTGGACGGCATCGCCGACCCGGCGGCGTTCACCGCGCGGCTGGCCGGCCCGCACGAGCGGCTGGCGGAGGCGCAGGCGGTGGCGGCCGGCTATCCGGAGGTCGTCGCGTGGTTCGAGGAGCTCCAGGCGGTCGTCGGCGAACTGGCCCGGCGGGCCGCGGAGTTGGCCGGCGAGCCGCCCGCGGAGCCGGCTCCGGGGCAGCCGGCGCCCACCGCCGGCGACCCGGCGGCCACCGACCCGCCGGCCCCGGTCCCGGCCGCCCTGGCGGCCCTCGCCGCCGTGCTGCCGGCGCTGCGCACCCGGGTGGTCCGCCCGCCCACCGCCGACCGGGACGCGGTCGGCGACCCGCAGCGGGCGTTCGGTGCCGGTGCGGACCTGGGCGCCCGGCTGCTGGCCGCGCTGGACCCGCGGGTCGGTGACGGCCTCTACCCGGCGTGGCGGCGGGCGGCCGCCCCGGCCGGCGACGGCGGCTCCCCCGGTGCCCCCGCCCGGCCGCTGCTGCGCGCCGTCCTCGCCATGCGGGTCACCGCCACCCCGTTCGGCGCGACGGCGCCGCTGAAGTCCGTGCAGGACGACCAGGGCCGGGTCATCAGGACCGCGGACTGGCCGCTGACCGGGGCCGCGCTGACCATGGTGCGGGTGGTGTTCGACACCGCGGGGAAGACCCCGGTGCGGGCGGAGTTCCAGCACGCCGAGACCGGCAGCACGGACCAGCGGGCGGAGAACCTGCCCGCCGACACCGCCTTCGCGCTCGGCCCCGGCCGGGTCGAGCTGCACACCCGCACCGGCCAGGACCACGACCTGAGCTGGCTGGGGCGCCGCCCGGTCGACTCGCAGGAGCCGGGGGTCACCGCCCGGCTGCTGGCCGGCCTGCCGGAGCGGACGGTGTTCGTCTCGCGTCCGGCGGAGGACGGCCGGGTCCACGTCGCGGTCGACGACGCCAGCCCGCTGTCCTGGCAGTTGGCGCCCGGCGAGCACCGGCAGGTCACGCAGGACGGCTACGAGGTGCGGGTGCAGGTGGCGGCCGGTGGCGAGCCGCCGGGCGTGGAGATCGGGATCGCGACGGTCCCGAAGCCGGCCGACCGGCGGGCGCTGGCGCTGGACGCGGTGTACGACGGGATCACGGTGGGCAGTTGGGTCGCCGTCGAGCGGCCCCGCAAGGGCGCGGACGGCCCGGACGGCGTCCCGGGCGACAAGAAGCTGGCGTTCGTCACCACCCGGGTCACCGCGGTCCGCACCGCGGTGCACACCCAGTACGGCATCACCGGCCGGGGCACCGTCCTCACCCTCGCCGACCCGTGGCTGGACGAGCACGACGTCACGCTGGACGCGATCCGGGACACCACCGTGCACGCCGCCGGCCAGGACCTGGCACAGGCGGACGACCCGATCGGCGAGGACGTGCACGGCGACCGGCTGGAACTCGCCGCGCTGTACGACGGGTTGCGGCCCGGCCGCTACCTGGTCGTCGCCGGCGAACGGACCGACATCCCCGGGGTGACGGGCGTGCGGGGCACCGAACTGGCCGTCGTCGCGGGCGTGGCGCAGACGCTGGACCCGGCGCTGCCCGGCGACCGGGTGCACACCACGCTGACCCTGACCCGCGCGCTGACGCACCGCTATCGGCGGGACACCGTGCGGGTGCAGGGCAACGTCGTCCCGGCGTCGCACGGCGAGAGCCGCGACGAGGCGATCGGCAGCGGCGACGCGGCGCGCGCCAACCAGACGTTCGCGCTCTGGCAGTCGCCGCTGACCTGGCTGCCGTCCGACAACCCCCTGGGGGCCGTACCGCAGTTGGAGGTCCGGGTGGACGGGCTGCGTTGGCACCCGGTGGACAGCCTGGCCGGCCGCGGGCCCGACGAGCGGGTCTACGTCACCGGTTCGAGCGGTGCCGGGAGCGGCGCCGGCCACCCGACGGTGACCTTCGGCGACGGGGTGCACGGCGCCCGGCTGCCGACCGGTCACGACAACGTGCGGGCCCGCTACCGCTTCGGCACCGGCCGGGCCGCCAACGTCGCGGCGGACCGGATCACCCAGGCCGTCACCCGCCCGCTCGGCGTCACCGGCGTCACCAACCCGCAGCCGGCCACCGGCGGCGCCGACGCGGACGGCCCGGCACTGACCCGGCGCACCGTCCCGCTGGCGGTCTCCGCCCTGGACCGGCTGGTGTCCCTGGCCGACTACGAGGACTTCGCGCGCTCCCGGGCGGGCATCGGCCGGGCCGCGGCCCGCGAGGTGTTCGACGGGCGGCGGCAGGTGCTGCACGTGACGGTGGCCGGCGTCGACGACATTCCGATCGCGTCGGACGCGGAGGTGCTGCGGGCGCTGCGGGCGGCGCTGGCGGAGTACGGGGACGGCCGGCTGCCGGTGCGGGTGGACGTCCGGGAGCCGGTGCTGCTGCTGTGCGCGGCGAAGGTGAAGGTCGCCCCGGACCACGCCTGGTCGCTGGTGGAGCCGCGGGTCCGGCAGGCGCTGCTGGACCGCCTCGGCTTCGACGGGCGGGAACTGGGCCGGCCGGCCCGACTGTCGGAGGTGCTGGCCGCCGCGCAGGCGGTGCCCGGCGTGGACTACGTGGACGTGGACGCCTTCACCGGCGTGCCGGCCTCCGTCACCACCGCCGAACTCGCCGCCCTGACAGGTGAATTGGCCGACGCGCCGCGGACGTCCGTACCGGCCCGGCCGGCCCGCTTCGAGGAGCGGATCCACGAGGTCACCGCGGGCGGCGGCCAGACCCTGACCGCCGTCGCCGCCCAGTACGGCATCCCGCTGGCCGCACTCCTGCGCCTCAACCCCGACCTCACCGACACCCGGCCGCTGCCCGCGGGCCGCGCGCTGTGCGTCTTCCGCGGCATCCGGCCGGCCCAGCTCGCGCTGTTCTCGCCGCGGGTCGCGGACACGCTGATCCTGACCGAGGAGATCCGATGACCACCAACAGGGAGCCGGACGGGCTCGCGGAGCTGCTCCCGCAGTGGCACCGACTGCGGGACGCCGAGCAGGGCGAGCCGCTGCGGGCCCTGCTCGCGGTGCTCGCCGAGCAGGTGGACCGGGTCCGGGACGGCGTCGCCCAGCAGTACGACGACTGGTTCGTGGAGACCGCCGCCGCGTGGGTGCTGCCCTACCTGGGCGACCTGGTGGGCTACCGGCCGCTGCCCGGGTACGAGCGGGTGCTGGCCACCGGCCTGCGCGACGGCGGACTGCCGGACTCCTCGCGGCAGCGGCTGGCGGAGGCGCTGGCGCCGCGCCGCGACGTGGCCGCCACGGTCGGCAACCGGCGCCGCAAGGGCACCCTGCCGCTGCTGGAGGAACTGTCCGAGGGCGTGGCGGGCTGGCCGGCGCGGGCGGTGGAGTTCTCCCGGCTGCTCGCGCACCACCAGCCGGTGCGGCTCTACGGGGCGGCGACCGCGGCGGCCGACGACCGGCGGCGCGGACGCGGCCGGCTGGTGGACGTCCGGGACGGCGCGGCCCTGGACCTGGCCGGCGGGCCGTTCGCCACCCTCGCCCGCTCGGTCGACGTGCGACGGGCCGCCTCCCGCCGCGCGCAGGGCGGTTACTCGCCGGCCGGGGTGGGCCTGTTCGTCTGGCGGCTGAAGCCGTACGCCGTGACCCGGGCGCCGGCGTACTGCATCGACCGGGCCCGCAACCTCTACACCTTCTCCCTGCTGGGCAACGACACCCCGCTGCTGACCCGCCCGGAGCCGGAGCCGTCGGCGACCCACCTCGCCACGGTCGACAACGTCCCCGCGCTGATCACCCGCCGGCAGCTGCACGACCGCCTCGCGGACTACTACGGGCCGGGCAAGAGCTTCGTGATCCGCAAGGACGGCACCGACCGGCCGGTCCCGCTCGCCGACGTCGTCGTCGCCGACCTGGGCGAGTGGCGCTACCGGCCCAGGCGCGGGCAGGTCGCCGTCGACCCGGAGCGCGGACGGATCGCGTTCGGCGCCCGGTCCGCGCCGCGGCAGGGCGTGTGGGTGGACTACCACTACGGCTTCGGGGACGACCTGGGCGGCGGGGAGTACCCCCGCGAGCGCAGCGAACCGGGCCGCTCCCCGGCCGACGGCGGAGCGCGGGTCACCCCGCCGGACGCCGCCGTCTACCGGGTCGGCCCCGACGGCCCGTACCGGCGCATCATGGACGCCTACGCGGCCTGGCAGCACGACCGGCGGGCCGGCCGGTGCGGCCCCGACGGCATCATCGAGATCGTCCACAGCGGCGCCTACCAGGAGCAGTTGGACTTCGACCTGGAGCCGGGCGACCGGCTCCAGCTGCGCGCCGCCGAGGGCACCCGCCCGGTCATCCGGCTGCTGGACTGGTACAGCAACCGGCCGGACGCCCTCAACGTCCGTGCCGTGGAGGCCCAGTGCGCACCGGGCGAGCGTCCGCGCATGGTCCTGGACGGGCTGCTGGTCGCCGGCCGCGGCCTGAACGTCAGCGGCCCGCTCGGCTCCCTGGTGCTGCGGCACTGCACCCTCGTGCCGGGCTGGTCGCTGGAGCCGGAGTGCCATCCGGCCTCCCCCGAGGAACCCAGCCTGGTCCTGGACCGCACCACCGCCTGCGTGGAGATCGACCGGTCGATCCTGGGCACCATCGAGGTCATCGGCGACGAGGTCGGCACCGACCCGCTGGCGATCCACCTGCGCGACAGCATCCTGGACGCCACCGGCCCCGACCGGGCCGCCCTGTCGGCCCCCGACTGCCGCCACGCGCACGCGGAGCTGTCCGTGCACCGCACCACCGTCCTCGGCGAGGTGCACGTGCACGCGGTGCGGCTCGCCGAGAACAGCCTCTTCACCGGGCGGGTGCGGGTCGCCCGGCGCGGGGTGGGCTGCGTGCGGTTCAGCTACCTGCCGCCCGGCTCGCGCACCCCGCGCCGGTACCGCTGCCAACCGGACCTGGTGGGCCCCGCCGACGCCGCCCGGGTGCGGCCCCTGCTGCGCAGCGAGCGCTACGGGACGCCGTGGTACGGGCAGTTGGCGGCGGGCTGCGCCGCGGAGCTGGTCCGCGGCGCGGAGGACGGCGCGGAGCTGGGCGCGTACCACGACCTCTACCTGCCGCAGCGCACGGACAGCCTGCGGGCCCGGCTCGCGGAGTACACCCCGGCGGGCACCGACGCGGGGATCGTGTGCGTGACGTGAGCCGCCGACCCGCCCGACCGCCGTCCGGCCGTCCGACCGGGGCGCGCCCGTCGCGCGCCACCACCGCCCACCACCGACCGCCCGAGCTTCCGTACGAGGGGGACCCCTTCCATGCACGCTGACCTCTCCCGCATCACCTACCGGCCGGAGCGCCACTACTCCGCCGTGGTGGCGCAGCAGGGCCGGGTCCAGCTGGACGCCGACGCCAACGAGCAGGCCGCGATCCAGCTGTTCCAGGCCCGCACCCTGGCCGCCGACCTGATCGGGCCGCACGGCGGACCGCAGGGCGCCACCGGATTCAAGATCGACCTCCGCGGTGGCCCGCACGAGTTGGACGACCTCGTCATCGGCGGTGGCCGCTACTACGTCGACGGAATACTGTGCGACGCCACCCGCCCGCGGCCCGGCACACCGGTGCCGGCCGCCGGCCACAAGGAGGGCGAGGAGCCGGCCGCCCCGGGCGCCGCGGACGCCCCGGCCGAACCCGCCGCCGGGACGTGGACGTACTGGGACCAGCCGGACGCCTTCCGCGACCCGGAGCGCCCCGGCGACCGACTGCCCTCCCAGTTCCCCTACCTGGTCTACCTGAAGGTGTGGGAGCGGCTGGTCACCGCGGCCGAGGACCCGGCGCTGCGCGAGGTGGCGCTGGGCGCCGCGCTGCCGGACACCGCGGCCCGCACGAAGGTGGTGTGGCAGGTGCTGCCGCTGCCGGCGTCCGCGCTGGGCCTGGACGGCGAAAACCCGCCGGCCGACGACATCCGCACCGCCTTCGGCCGGTGGGCGCAGCAGGCCGCCGCCCCCGGCTGCCGGTTGGCGGCGCGCAGCGAGCGCCCCGACCACGCCGACGACGACCCCTGCCTGGTCGCCCCCGAGGCCCGCTACCGCGGCCCCGAGAACCAGCTGTACCGCGTCGAGGTGCACGACGGCGGTGCCGCGAAGGACGCCACGTTCAAGTGGTCCCGGGAGAACGGTTCGGTCACCTTCGCCATCGACGACCTGGACGGCACCTGGGCGGAGTTGGCCTCCCTGGGCGGCGACGACGCGCTGTCGCTCCAGGTCGGCGACCTGGTCGAGTGCGTGGACACCGGCTACGCCAGCCGGGGCGAGGCGGCGCCGCTGCTGCGGGTGGAGGAGGTCGACCTGCCCGGCCGCCGGGTGCGGCTCTCCGACGAACCGGCGCCCGGCGTGGGCCGACGCCCCGAACTCCATCCGTTCCTGCGCCGCTGGGACCACCAGGAGGCCGGGCGGAAGACGGTGCGGCGCGGCGCGGGCCCGGGGCGGCTGCGGCACGGCGCGGTCCCGGTCGAGGAGGGCGGCTGGCTGCCGCTGGAGGACGGCGTGGAGGTGTACTTCGAGGCCGGTGGCGCCTACCGCACCGGCGACTTCTGGCTGGTCCCGGCCCGCACCGCCACCGGCGGCGTCGAGTGGCCCACCGACCCGGCGCGCCGCCCGCTGCTCCAGCACCCGTCCGGCATCGTCGTGCACTACGCGCCGCTGGCCTGGGTGCACGGCGAACAGGCGGTGCCCGACCTGCGGTTGGCGTTCCGCCCGCTGGCGACCGCCATCCCGGCGACGGACGGCGCGGCGCCGGACGCCACCGGCGCCGCCGGCACCGTCGACGCGGGCGGCCCCGGAACGCTGTCGACCTCCAGCACCGCCGGCAGCGGCCCGGCGCGGCCCCGGTCGCAGACCACCGCGGAGGCCGAGGCGCAGGTGGACGAGGCCGGGGAGGCGGGCTGATGGCGACCCCACTTACCGGAAGCCAACTGCTGGCGGCGCTGCGCGCGGAGGGGCTGGTCGTCCACGAGGTCCGCGACTGGCGCCGGCACAACCGCAACACCAAGGGCCCCTGGGGCCCGATGCACGGCGTGGTCGTCCACCACACCGCCACCGAGGGCACCGACTCCTCGGTGGACCTCTGCTACGACGGGCGCCCTGACCTGCCCGGGCCGCTCTGCCACGGCGTGATCGACAAGGCCGGCGAGGTGCACCTGGTCGGCAACGGCCGCGCCAACCACGCCGGCCTCGGCGACCGCAACGTCCTCCAGGCCGTCATCGACGAGGAGGAACTCCCGAAGGACGAACTCGCCGACACCGACGGCAACCGCCACTTCTACGGCTTCGAGTGCATCAACCTCGGCGACGGCCAGGACCCGTGGCCACAGGAGCAGTTGCTGGCGGTGGAGCGGGCCTCGGCGGCGGTCTGCCGGGCGCACGGCTGGGGCGCACGGTCGGTGATCGGCCACAAGGAGTGGCAGCCGGGGAAGATCGACCCGCTCGGCTTCACCATGGACGCGCTGCGCGACCGCATCGCGGCCCGGCTGTCCCGCCCCCCGGAGGGCCCGGCGTCCCCGAACGCCCAGGACCGGCCCGACGGCACCGGCGACGGGACCGGCCCACCGGGCGACGCAGCCGGTGACGGCGGCGGTGGCGGTGGCGACGACGGCGCCCGGACCCCGTCCGTGCCGCCCATGCCGCAGCACCCGCCCTACGAGCCCTTCCCCGGCGGCGAGTTCTTCCGCTCCGGCACCGCCGGCCCGGTGCTCGCGGCGATGGCGCAACGGCTGGTCGCCGAGGGCTGCGACCACTACCGCCACGGCCCCGCCCCGGAATGGAACGAAGCCCACCGCAAGTCCTACGCCTCCTGGCAGCGCAAGCTCGGCTTCCACGGCAAGGACGCCGACGGCGTCCCGGGCCGCGTCACCTGGGACCGCCTCCACGTCCCCAACACCCGTACGGCGGGCGACGCGTAGCCGGCCCGCGGCCGAAAACGCCGGCGCGCCCGGGGGCAGGAAGCCCACCGGGCGCGCGCCGGGATGCGGTGACTTACGGGTGGTACTTCTCCTCGACGGTGTCGGCGCCCTCGGACTTGCGGTCCATGGAGACGCGGACGGTCACGGCGCCGGTCTTCGCGGCCTTCTCCAGCTGGTCCACGGAGCACTTCTTGGTGCCGTAGCCGTCCTTGCCGACCCTGACGTTGCCCGAGTCGTCGCCGCAGATCGCGGCCGCGCCGAGGATCGTCGTGGCGTTGGCGACCAGGAACTGCGTGCTCTTGCCGCCGTCCTCGGGCTTGACGCTCAGCCGGCCGGGCGCGACGTACGTCATCTTGCCGACGATCAGTTCCTCGTTGCCGGCGTGGGCGGAGCCGCCCCCGGTGGCCTCGGAACCGCCGGTCGAGCCGGTACCGCCGGTCGAGCCGGAACCGCCGCCGTTCGCCGCGTGCGTGCCCCGCGCGGTGGGCTGCCCCGCGGACTCGCCGCCGTTCTGGCCCTGCGCACCGGAGTTGCCGCCCGCGGACTGGCCCGCGGAGCCCTGCCCGTCGGAGGCGGTCGAGGAGGCGGCGGGTCCGGCGGCGCCCGTCGACCCGTCCTCCGGCCCGCAGGCCGTCGCCCCGAGGCCCAGTGCTGCGGCGGCGACGAGGGCGGCGGCGACGCGGCGGCCGGCGCGGCCGCGGAGTCGGTTGGTGACGGTGGCGGTGTTCATCGGTACTCCCGTTGCTGTGGTTCTGTCGTCTCGCTCCCGGACGACAACCAGCTTCGAAGAGCGAGTTGGCGTTCCACTAACGGACGACTAATACGGTGCGGCGGCGAACCGCACCGGCCCCGCCGAGGGCATCAACTCCCTTGCGGACAAACCCAGTCGAGTCACCAGGTCGCGGACGAATGCCCAGGTCACGGCAGGAAAAACGCCGGGTGGCCCTCCCCCACAGAGGGCCACCCGGCGTCTTTCACACGGCGGCTCGGGGTGATGTCGCCATCACTCCGTCCGCCTCATCCGGCGTTCCGGGTGCCCCGGCTTCCCGACGGCCGCCGCGGTCGGGAAGCCGGTGCACGCCGTGCGGTCCGCCGGACGGTCAGAGGCCCTGCACGGGGAGGGCGGGCAGCGCCGGCACGTTGGCGGCGTTGGTCAGGTCGGCCAGGTGGGCGGGCACGGCCGGGGTCAGGCCCCTGGCGCCGGCGACGGTGGTGGTCGCGGTGCCTCGGGCGTCCGTCACCACGACGGTCACCAGGCCCCGGGCGAACGGCACGGCGTCGCTGCCGACGCCCTGGGCCAGCCCGGTGGCCTCGCCGCCGGCGCCCTGCGCGAACGGCACCGCCGCGCCCTGCACGTGCTGCGCGAAGACCTGGGCGCGGCCGCCGACGGCGGTCGCGAACGGGGTGGCCTGGCCCGCGGCGTCACCGGCGAGCGCACCGACGTTGCCGACCGCGCCCTGGGCGACCGGGAGGACCTTGGCGACCGTCCGGCCGGCGACCGGCGGCAGCACGTCGGCGGAGGTGCGGTCCACGACCGGACGCGCGGTGGCCAGGGCGCCCTGGGCCTGCTTGGTCAGCTGCTCGGGACGCAGCCCGGCACCGGCGAGACCGGCCAGCAGGTTGTCGGCCGAGCCCGGCGCCTTGGGCAGCGCCGGGGCCTTGGGCAGGGCGGGGGTCTTGGGCAGCGCCGGCACGCCGGGCAGGCCCTTGGGCAGGCCGCCCGGCAGCTCGGCGGCGGGCACACCCGGCACGGCCGGCAGCTCACCGTTCACCAGCGAGCCGGCCTTGCCCATGTCGGCGCCCTTGACGCCGCCGGTGACCTTGCCGAGCTGCTTGCCGGCGTCGACGGCCCCGGCGACCCGCTGGACGTCGACGGCCTTCTGGACGCCACCGGTGTTCAGGGCCGGCAGCCCACCGCCGACGAGCCGGCGGACGCCGTCCACCACACCGCCGGCCTGCGGCAGCCGACCGGTGGGCAGCTCGTTGGCGGACACGCCGCCGCCGAGGGCCCCGGTCGCCTTGCCGGCCACGCCGCGCACGGTCGTGGTGGCCGTGCCGGCGGCCTTCTGGACGGTGCCGGTGACGGCGCCGGTGGGCAGCTGCTGGGCGGCACCGGTGACCGAGCCGACGGCGGGCAGGTCCCCGGTGGCGGGCAGTTCGGCGGCGTTGGCGGCGACGGTGCCCAGGGCCCACAGGCCGGTGGCGGTGGCGGCGACGGCGATGGAACGGCGGATGTTGGAGCGCATGGTGGCGATGTCCTTCGAATTCAGGGGGTTCAACGGGCAGACCTGTGCCGCCCCCGCGCGGCAGGTCTCTTCAGACGCGGAGCGGGTCTGCCCTAGCCGGGGAATTCGAGGATGTCTTCGACGCGTCGGCGCGTCGGGGCGCCGTCGGCCGTACGGACGCCACCCGGCAGCAGCCGGAAGCGCGGGGAGTTCGCCGCAACGGCGGCGTGCTGGTCCCCGCCACGGGGACCGTGGCCGTCGCCCGCGCGGTGTGCGGGCGGTGCGGCCGGGCCCTGCTGGCCCTGGCCCGGCAGGCCGTGGTGGCCGGCGTCCCGCTGCTCAGGGGCGGCGGAACGGGACCGGTCGACGGCCGGGTGGGGCACTGCGTAGGCACAGTGCGCCGGGCGGAACAGGTGCGGCGCGGACGGGCCGTGGCCGGTGTGCGCGGCGCCCTGACCGGTCGCGGCGCCACCGGGCGCCCCGCCGTGCACGGGACCACCGCCGTCGCCGGTGCGTCCCGGACGGCTGCCGACGGGCAGGTGGACGGGGAGCGCACCGCTGACCCGCTGCCCGATCCCGCCGATCTCCTCGACCGCGCCGGTCACCGGGCCGTCGAGCCGGTCGGTGACCGGTGCGGCGGCCTGCTCGGCGGGGCGCACCGCGCCCTCGACCGCGGCCGTCGCGGTGTCCGTACGGCGGGCGAGCCCGGTGCCGTCGGCCGTGCCCTGGTGCGCCAACGCCGCCCCGGACTCCGGCAGTCGGCCGGTGCGCCGGGCGGCGGTGACGTGGTCCGGGGCCGGGGCCCCGGGCAGGGCCGCCGCGGCCGGCGAGCCGTCGACGGGCGTGCGGTCGGCGGCGTGTGCGCCGGAACCGTAGGCGACGCCGAGGAGGACGAACCCGATCAGGAAGAGCCCCGCCAGCAGTGCGCGCCGCACGGCCACGGTGCGCGGCAGGCGCACGGCGGCAGGCGTGACGGACACAGCAGACAAGGAGGGGACCTTCCCAAACGGACGGGGACAGCCGGGCGCAGCGCCTCGGTGTCGCACCCGTCACGGGTGATCGAGCGATGCCCTGATCCTTGCACGACACGCCAGGTGGCACGCAAGTCCCCCCGGGATTCCTGTCACCGTTGCTCCGCCATGTCCGGTATGGGCAACGGTCTCTTCTCCAGCGCGGCGGCCATCACCTCCGGGAACAGTTCGGGCGTGCAGGCGAACGCGGGTGCGCCCAGGGCCGCCAGGGCCGCCGCGTGCGCGCGGTCGTAGGCGGGCGCCCCCTCGTCGGAGAGCGCGAGGAGGGTCACGAACTGCACGCCGGACGCCTTCATCGCGGCGACCCGCCTGAGCATCTCGTCGCGGATGCCGCCCTCGTAGAGGTCGCTGATGAGGACGACCACGGTGTCGGCGGGGCGTCGGATCCGCGACTGGCAGTAGGCCAGCGCGCGGTTGATGTCCGTGCCGCCGCCGAGCCGGGTGCCGAACAGCAGCTCCACCGGGTCGTCCAGGTGGTCCGTCAGGTCCACCACGGCGGTGTCGAAGACGACCAGCCGGGTGTCGAGGGCCCGCATCGAGGCGAGCACCGCCCCGAACACCGAGGCGTACACCACGGACGCCGCCATCGAGCCGGACTGGTCGACGCAGAGCACCACGTCCTTCGCGGCCGTCCGCGCCGCGCGCCCGTACCCGATCAGCCGCTCGGGGACGACGGTGCCGTGCTCCGGGAGGTAGTGCCGGAGGTTGGCGCGGACGGTGCGGTTCCAGTCGATGGCGCGGTGCCGCGGGCGGTGGGTGCGGGCGGCCCGGTCCAGCGCGCCGGTCAGCGCGGTCCGGGTGCGGGTGGCCAGCCGTTCCTCCAACTCCCGTACGACCGTGCGGACGACCTGGCGGGCGGTCTCCCTGGTGGTCTCGGGCAGCACCTTGTTCAACGACAGCAGCGTGCCGACGAGGTGGACGTCGGGCTCGACGGCCGCCAGCATCTCGGGCTCCAGCAGCAGTGCGGACAGGCCCAGTCGGTCGATGGCGTCGCGCTGCATCACCTGCACCACGGAGGATGGGAAGTACCTCCGGACGTCGCCCAACCAGCGGGCGACCTGGGGTGCCGAGGCGCCGAGCCCGCCCGCCCGCGGTCCGCCGCCGGCGCGCCCCGCGCGGCCCGGCCGTTGGTGCGGGCGCGGACCGTAGAGCGACTCCAACGCCGCGTCCATCGCGGCGTCCTGGCCGCGCAGCGGGCAGCCGGTGCCGTCCGCTTCGGCGCCACCCAGCACCAGCCGCCAGCGGCGCAACCGCTCCGCGGCCGGATCGTTCGCCGTCGTCATCTGCCCGCTCCCGTCAGCTCGTTGGCCCTCCGCCAGGCCGCACCGGACCCGCCCTCGCGCTCCGCACCCCGCTCGCCTCGACCGCCCCCCGCACCGGCACCGTCCGCGCCCCCGCGGGCCCCACCGGCCATGTCGCCGCCGTCGACCGTGTCCTCCATGCCCTCCCCGTCCGCCATGGCCTCCCCGTCGTCCGTGTCGTCCGTGTTCTGCGCGCGGCCGGGCCGGGGTGTGCCGAGCAGGAGTTGGAGGGTGGGCAGGACGGCGGCGGCGCGGTCGCGGTCCAGGCCGGGGCCGAAGCCGGGCGCCGCCGCGTCGGCCGGGCCGGCGGCCGGACGGTCCGGGCCGGCGGCGGGGCCGCGCCGGACGAGTTCGCCGAGGGTGCGGCGAACCCCGGTGTCGTACTCGGCGAAGGTGCGCCGCAGCAGCGGCAGGACGTCGGTGAACGCGGCGGCCGGCACGTGCGTCAACCAGCCGTCCAGCAACGCCCGCAGCCGTTCGTCGTGGAGCAGCAGCAGGCCGCCGTCCCGGCCGCCGACGAAGCCCTCGATCCAGCCGGCGGCGTCGACGGGCGGGGTGCCGGGCGAGAGGGCGAGCGCCATCAACCGCTCCGCACCGTCGTCGGGCAGCCGCCCGTCGTCCAACAGCAGCCGGGCGGCCCGACCGCGCAACAGCCCGGGGACGGCGTCCCGTTCGGCGAGGGTCCGCAGGACCGCCGACCAGCGCGCCCACAGGGACGTCTCCGCGACCCCACCGGCCTCACTGGCTCCAACGGTCCCACTGGCCGTACGGACCCCACCGGCCCCACTGGTCGGCGTGCCGGCCCCCGTCGGGACCTGTCCGAGGAGGCCGACGGCCCGGTGGGTGGCGTCGAGATGGCCGCGCGCCTCGGCCGCGCCGTCCGCACCCAGGCCCGTGCAGGCCGGCGGCAGCCCGACGAAGATCCGCTCGGCCAGGCCCAGCGCCACGTCGCGCAGCGCCCCGGCGTCGGTGCCGCGGACGTCCCCGTACCGCACCGACCGGACGAGGGCGGGCAGGGCCCGGGCGAGGTGGCCGACGTCCGCGTCGAGGGCGGCGCGGTCCGCGAGCGCCCGCAGCACCACCGGGAGGGCCTCGGGCAGCGCGGCGAGCAGGCAGCGCTCGGCGAGCGCGGTGGCCTCGGCGAGCACGGTGGCCTCCGCGGCGTGCGCGCGGGCCTTGGCGGTGGCCGCCGCGAGCACCGTGGTGCCCCAGACGCCGGCCTCCGCGACCCGCACCGACAGCTCGGGTTCCCACCGCAGCCGCCAGGTCTCCCGGAAGGTGCCGGTGCCGCCCCGGGAGCGGACGGGCTCGCCCCAGGGGACGCCGAGCAGCCGCAGCCGGTGCAGCAGCCGGCTGCGGCCGGCGTCGGTCTCCTTGCGCAGGTCCAGCTCCACGTCCCGCTCCGCCGGCTCGGGTGTGAGCCGCAACGTCCGCTGGCAGCGGGCGAGGTCGCGTTGGAGCGGCACGGCCGGGGCGTCCTCGGGCACCCGGCCCAGCACCTCGCCGACCACCAACCGGTCGCGGATCAGGGCGGCCGGCACGTCGGAGCCGTCGGCCATGACGGCCCGTACCGCGTCGTCGAGCTCGGCGAGGCCGGCCAGTGGGCGGCCGCGGACCGCGGCGAGTCCTTCGGCGAGCCGCACCGCCTCGATGACGTGCGCCGACGACACCGGGTAGTCCGCCTCGCGGAGCAGCCGGGCGGCCTTGGTGAGCCAGCGCTCGACGGGGCGGTCGGGAGCCTCGAAGAGGTGGCCGTACCAACCGGGTGAGGCGATGCCGGCGCCGTATCCGCTGCGCCGGGCCAGCCGCCGATGGGTCCACGGCACCCAGGTCAGCGCGGTCTTCACCTTCGGCAGGCCGGTGAGGAGCCGCCGGTCGGCGGCCGCGGTGGGGTGCGCGCCCGTGCGGGAGCGCGTGCGCGGGAGGTCCAACGCGGGGACGTGCCAGGCCCCGCAGACGACGGCGACCCGGTCCCCGAACTCCTTCTGGGCCGCCCGCAGTCGGAGCCGCATGTGGGCCTCCCGCAGCAGGTCGCGGGGGTGGCCGCCGGCGCCGTACGCGGTGCGCAGCTCCGCCATGGCCGCCGCGAGCGCGGCGAACGGGGCCAGGGCGTCCGCCCCGTCGCGGGGCGCCCGGCGGTGCTCGACGACGTCCTCCCACCACCGTTCGGGATCGTCGTGACCGGCGGCCTCGGCGAGCGCCCGCAACGGGTCCAACCGCACGGCGCCCGCCGCGGCCGCCCCCGCCGGTTTCCCTGCCGCCTCATCCGCCCCGCCCGCGTCGCCCGCCCCCGCGCCGGCGCCCGGGCCGACGCCCTGGTCCTCGTCGTCCCGGTCCTCGTCGTCCCGCTCGCCGTCCCGGTCCTCGTCCGGCAGGGCCAGGACGTGCGCCGCCGGCAGGTCGACGAAACGCACCGGAACGTCGTGTGCGAGCGCCCACCGCAACGCCACCCACTCCGGGGAGAAGGCGGCCAGCGGCCAGAACGCCGCGCGCCCGGGGTCGTCCACCGCATGGGCGAGCAGGGCGACCGGGGGCCGCATCCGCGGGTGGGCGGCCAGCGCCACCAGGTCGTCGGCCTCGGGCGGCCCCTCGATCAGCACCGCACGGGGCGCGCACTGCTCCAGCGCGGCCCGCACCGCCCGGGCCGACCCGGGGCCGTGGTGCCGCACCCCGAGCAGCACCGGCCCGCCCCCGCCGGCGCCGGTCATGCGCCCGCCTCCCGGCAGGCGCGGTAGAAGTCCTGCCAGCCGTCGCGCTCGCGCACCACGGTCTCCAGGTACTCCTGCCACACCACGCGGTCCGTCGCCGGGTCGCGGACCACCGCGCCGAGGACGCCGGCGGCCAGGTCCCCGGCGCGCAGCACGCCGTCGCCGAAGTGGGTCGCCAGGGCGAGGCCGTTGGTCACCACCGAGATCGCCTCGGCCGTCGAGAGCGTCCCGGTCGGCGACTTCAGCTTGGTGCGGCCGTCGGCGGTGACGCCGTCGCGCAGCTCGCGGAAAACCGTCACCACCCGGCGGATCTCGTCCGTCCCCTCGGGCAGGGGCGGCAGGCGCAGCGGCCGGCCGATCTGCGCGACGCGCCGCGCGACGATGTCCACCTCGTCCTCGGGAGTGGCGGGCAGCGGCAGGACGACGGTGTTGAAGCGGCGACGCAGGGCGCCGGAGAGGTCGTTCACCCCGCGGTCGCGGTCGTTGGCGGTGGCGATCAGGTTGAAGCCGCGGACGGCCTGCACCTCCTGCCCCAGCTCCGGTACGGGCAGGGTCTTCTCGGACAGGAGGGTGATGAGGGCGTCCTGGACGTCGGCCGGCATCCGGGTCAGCTCCTCGACCCGCGCGATGGTGCCCTGCGCCATGGCCCGCATCACGGGGCTGGGCACCAGGGCGTCCCGACTGGGCCCGTTGGCGAGCAGCTGGGCGTAGTTCCAGCCGTAGCGGAGCGCTTCCTCCGGCGTGCCGGCCGTGCCCTGCACCAGCAGGGTGGAGTCGCCGCTGACCGCCGCCGCGAGGTGCTCCGACACCCAGGTCTTGGCGGTGCCGGGCACGCCGAGCAGCAGCAGCGCGCGATCGGTGGCGAGCGTCGTCACGGCGACCTCGACGATCCGCCGCGGGCCGACGTACTTCGGCGTGATGACCGTGCCGTCGCCGAGCGTGCCGCCGAGCAGGTACGTGGCGACCGCCCACGGGGAGAGCCGCCAGCGCTCGGGGCGGGGCCGGTCGTCGGCCGCGGCGAGCGCCGACAGCTCCTGCGCGAAGGTGACTTCGACGTGTGGCCGCAGCGCTTCCCCGGCCGCGCCGCGGGCCTCGCCCGCCGTCGTGATGGCGTTCTCGGACATGCTTCCCCCTCGTCACGCGATGCGCGGCCGGCACCCCGCGGAAATCCGCCGGCCGCTTGCGTTTCCCAGCCTGCACCAGACCACTGACAACGCCCCGAAAACCGCTTCCCACCTGCGGAGTTGTCCGGGGGCGGGGCGATTGTCAGTGGTGCGCCGTAGCGTCGAAGGCGACGAATCCGCAGGGGTTCGACGGGAGTCCGCAGGGGGGTCGGATGAATCCGCGAGGGGAACGCTGGACGACGGACCGGGTGCGCGCCCTGGCGCCCGACGCGGCGTCGCAGGCGGCGGCCGCACGGCTCGCCCGCGCCGGCCGCTGGTCGGCCGTCGGCGCGGCCGGGGGCGCGGTGTGGGGGGTGTGCGGGGCCGGCGGCACCACCACGCACGACGCGCAGTACGAAACCGTCGTCAATCTCAACGGACCGGCTTTCGCGTGCAGTTGCCCGAGCCGGAAGGCCCCCTGCAAGCACGCGCTCGGGCTGCTGCTGCGGTGGGTCGCCCCCGTCGCCGCCCCCGCCACCGCTGCCGCCACCGCTGCCGCCCCGGAAGGGGCCGCGCAGGGGGATCGGCCGCAGGGACCACCGCCGTCGTGGGCGGCCGAGTGGTTGGCGACCCGCCGGGAGCTGCCCGGCGGCAGCCGGACGGAGAAGGCGGCGCCGGCCGGCGGACCGGCGGCCGGCGCGCCCTCCCGCGCACCGGCCGATCCGGCGGCGGCCCGGCGGCGCGCGGAGCGTCGGTCGCAGCGGATCGGCGCCGGGGCCATGGAGTTGGAGCAGCGGTTGCAGGACCTGCTGCACGCCGGCCTCACAACGGTCGGCCACTTTGATGCGCCCTCCTCCGCCGCCGGTCCGGGCGGGCCCGCGCCCGGCGACCGGCACTCCTGGGACGAGACGGCGGCCCGCATGGTCGACGCCCAGGCGCCCGGACTCGCGGCCCGCGTACGGGAGTTGGGCGCACTTCCGTCGACCGGTGCCGACTGGCCCTCCCGGCTGCTGGCGGAGTGCGCCCTGCTGCACCTCCTCGGCCAGGGCTTCCTGGGCGTCGAGCGGCTGCCGGCACCGCTCGCCGCGACGGTCCGCACCCGCGTCGGAGTGACCACGGAGGCCGCCGACGTCCTCTCCGGCCCGGACACCGTGACGCTCCGGGACCGCTGGCTGGTCCTGTCCCAACACGACGGCACGGAGGGCCCGTTGACCGCCCGTCGGATCTTCCTGCGCGGCGAGCGGACCGGCCGGATGGCGCTGCACCTCTCCTTCGGCGGCTCCCACCGCCCCTTGGACGTGGCCCTGCCGCCGGGCCACCTGCTCGACGCCGACCTCGCCTACTACCCGGGGGCCCGGCCGCTGCGGGTCGCCCTCGGCGCGCGGCACTCCCCCGCGGCCCCGGGCCCGGTCCCGTCGGGCTGCGGGATCGACGCCGCCCTGGCCGCGTACGGCCGCGCGCTGCGCGACGACCCCTGGCTGGACGCCTGGCCGGTGGTCCTCGCCGACGTCACGCCGATACCGGGCAGTTCCCACGGCGACTGGCAACTGGCCGATGCGGACGGCGAATCGGCCCTCCCACTGGACCCGCGCTGCCTGGGACGCACGGCGCAGTGGCAGCTCGCGGCCGTCTCGGGCGGCGGACCGATCACGGTCTTCGGCGAATGCGGCCACCGCGGCTTCCTGCCCCTGACCCTCTGGGACCCCGCACCGGTGCCCCTGACCTCTTGACGCCCCCCCGACGCCCCGCACCCCGCACCCCGACGGCCGACGGCCGACGGCCGACGGCCGACGGCCGACCTTGGCAACGCCCCACCGCCCCGAAGACCGCCGTCCCGAAGGCCACCATCCCGATGGCCCGCCGCCCTGATGACGCGCCACCACCGTGCCGCGCCACCGCCCCACCGTCCACCCCGTCCCCCTCACCCACCCCCGGTCCCGCCCCTCGCGAGACCCGTCGTCCGCCCACCACCCACCTCCGGAGGCAGGGCATGCCGAGCACCCCCACCCCCCAGACCACCTCCACCACCCCCGGCGCCCCCACCCCGTCCGCCGCCCCCGCGCCCTGGCCCGCCCTGGTCGGCGCCGCGCTCCTCGGGACCGGGCGGCGCACGCCGCCGGTGGCGGTGCGGGCCGGGCAGAGCCCCGTCGCGGCGCTGCTGGCCGCCGCGGCACTGAGCACCGTGCGGCGGCGCGCCGCGCTGCGCCCCGCCCCGGCCGGCGAACGCCCCGCACCGGCCCCCGCCGATCCGCGCCCCCCGCTGCCGCCGGCCGCCCGGCGCCGGCTCGCGCTCCTGCTGGCCGACCGCGGCCCCGGCTCCACCGGCCGGCGCGGCACCGACCCCGACCTCACCGAGCTGTTGCCCCAGTGGCTGGCCGCCGCCGGCGAGCAGGGCTACCGCGCCCCGGAGGCACTGCTCCCCGCGCTCCTGGACGCCGCCCGGTCACGCACGGACCTGCGGCCCGCCGCGCTCGCCCTGGCGGGCCCCCGCGGCCTGTGGTTGGCGCGGTTGAACGACTCCTGGAGGTTCGCGCTCCGGGGCGTCGGCGGCCCGTCGGCCCTGCCGGGCGACGACGACCCCGAAGGGGTCCGCCGGCGGTGGGAGGAGGGCCTGTTCGCGGAGCGGGTGGCGCTGTTGACCGCGGTGCGCCGGCGCGATCCGCAGGCCGGACTGGAGCTGCTGACGACCACCTGGGCGACGGAGCGCGCCGAGGACCGCCTGCTGTTCGTGGACTGCCTCGGCGAGGCCCTCGCGCCGACCGACGAGCCGTTCCTGGAACAGGCCCTGTCCGACCGCAGCCGGACCGTCCGCAGCACCGCCGCGGAGCTGCTCTCCGCCCTGCCCGGCTCCGCGTTCGCCGCGCGGATGGCCGGGCGCGGCCTGGTCTGCGTCCGGCTGGCCCCGGCCGCCGAGGGCACCGGTCGTCACGACGCGCTGGCCGTGGACCCGCCGCGCGCCTGCGACGCCGGGATGCAGCGGGACGGCGTCGCCACCAAGCCCCCCTCGGGACGCGGCGAACGGGCCTGGTGGCTGGCCCAGTTGGTGGAGGCCACGCCGCTGGACCGCTGGAGTGAACGGTTCGACGGCCGCACCCCGGCGGAGATCGTCGCCCTCCCGGTCGCCGGCGACTGGCGGACGGAGCTGCACGACGCCTGGTGCCGGGCCACGGTCCGCCAGCGGCACCCGCAGTGGGCGCGGGCCCTGCTGGGCGCGCCCGGCGACCCGGTCCTGGCCGCTCCGGAGCGGGCGCCGGCCGGCTCCGCCCGGGACCTGACGAAGCTGCTGACGGTGCTCCCGCCCGACGAACGGGCCCTGTGGGTGGCCGAGTTCATCGCCGTCCACGGCCTCGCGGACGCGTTCCGGATGCTGGGCGTCTGCGCGGTCCCCTGGTCCGCGCCGCTGGGCCGGGCGGTGGTCGACGCGCTGGACATCGCCCGCGACGCCGGCAGCTACCCGTGGAGCTTCAGCGGCGTGATGGGCCTGGCCGAGCGCTGCCTGGACCCGGCGGAAGCCGGCCGGCTGGACATGCTGACGGCCGTCACCGACGAGCCCGAGGGCGCCTCCCCGGGCTCCAGCGGCTACTGGTCCGAGGCGTTCCTGCGCCTGGTCGGCACGCTCCGCCTGCGCGCCGCCATGCACGCCGAGCTGCGGGCCCCGACGCCGTCATGACGCACGGCCGCCGGCCCGCAGCCCCGGGCCGGCGTGCGCTTCGGACGTCCGCCGCCCGGCGACCGGACGGTTTCAGACGGCCAGCGGGCGGACGTTCGCGTTGACCCACTCCACGATCGAGGCGGTGGTCGCCCCCGGCGTGAAGATCTCCGCAACGCCCTGCTCCTTCAGCGGGGCGATGTCGGCCTCCGGGATGATGCCGCCGCCGAAGACCTTGATGTCCGCCGCGTCCCGCTCCGCCAGCAGGGCGAGCACCTTCGCGAAGAGGGTGTTGTGGGCCCCGGAGAGGATGGACAGCCCGATCGCGTCGGCGTCCTCCTGGATGGCGGTGTCGACGATCTGCTCCGGCGTCTGGTGCAGCCCGGTGTAGATCACCTCCATGCCGGCGTCGCGCAGCGCCCGGGCGATGACCTTGGCGCCCCGGTCGTGCCCGTCCAACCCCGGCTTGGCGACGACGACCCGGATCGGCCCCGACCGGCCCGCGCCCTGTCCCTCCGCCTGCACCCCGTCTTGCCGCGCCACACTCATCACTGCCTCCAAGCCATGCGCGGCACCGCCAGGGCGGGCCGCCGAGCCGACATCCGGTCGCGCCACCACGATCCGGCGGCCACGAGCGTGAACGAACGTTATCTACAGCATCCCGTACCCCGCCGTTTCGTGACATCCGGCGAGGGGGAAATCACACACGGGACATCTGCACCTGGGACACATTCGCCACGCGCCGCGTCCCGCGTGCCGCACCGCCGCCAGGGACGGCCGGCGAGGCGCGCGGGCCGGGCGCCCGGGGAGCCGCAGCCGGGCCGGCGCGCGGGCCGCCGCAGCGCCGCCGCCACCGTGCACGGCTTCCCCACAAGGGCATTCGGGGGGTCGTCGCCGCCTTCCGCCTGCCGTTCGGGAGGTCGGCCATGGGGGCCCTGCCTGTTCTCTCCGCACCCCTTCTCCTGCGCAGCACGCTCGTGGAACTGGGCGTGCTCGTCACCCACCTCCTTCGCTACCCCACCGGGATCGCCCAGGAACGACCGCTGCCGGCGCCGGACGGGACCGGTGCCGACGGTTCGGCGACCCGCCTCCCCACCGAGGGCCGCGCACACCCACCGGTGCTCCTGCTGCACGGCTTCGTCGACAACCGGTCTGTCTTCGACGTCCTGCGCCGCTCGCTGCACCGGCACGGCTGGCGCCACGTCGAGGCGCTCAACTACTCCCCGCTGACCTGCGATCTGCGGCGGGCCGCCGAGCAGCTGGGCCGCCACGTGGAGGAGGTCTGCGCCCGGACCGGACACCGCCGGGTGGACGTCGTCGGCCACAGCCTCGGCGGCCTGATCGCCCGCTACTACGTGCAGCGGTGCGGCGGCGACGCCCGCGTCCGGACGCTGGTCACGCTCGGCACCCCGCACGCCGGCACCCGCGTCGCGCCGCTGATGTCGGCGCACCCGGTGGTCCGGCAGATGCGCCCGGACTCCACGGTGATCGCGGAGTTGGCGCTGCCTGCACCGCGGTGCCGGACGCGCTTCGTGGCCTTCTGGAGCCAGCAGGACCAGGTGATGGTGCCGGCCGCCACCGCCCGGATCGAGCACCCGGACCTGTGGGCGGAGAACGTCCGGGTCGTCGGCGTCGGCCACCTCGCGCTGCCGGTCAACGCCACCGTCGCGGCGGGCATCCGGGCGGCACTGGCCACCACGGCGGCGGACGTGGCCGCCCGGGGCACCGTGTCGGTGGCCTGAGCGGCGCGGTGCGCACGGGCCCGGACCGGGCGCGACCGACGGTGCGGGCGGCGCCCCGGACGGCAACGTTCCCGGCGCCCGTGCGTCCCCCGGGCGCCGCGCGCCGGCCGCATCGTCGAACGACCCTCGAACGGGGCGCCAAGAACGCGCATGGCCGTTGCCGAAAGCGGACCAATTGCCCGGCTCCGCCGAGCCCGAAACCTCGGGAAGATTGTCGCCGTCGCGTACCGCCGGGTACAGTCGCCGCTAATTCTCCTGCAGCCGAGGCGAAAGAGAAGTTGGTGGACGACCGTCACCCGTCGGGGGCTCAGCTTCCGACCGCCCCCGCTTCCGATGCCTCCTACGCACCCTCGGCATACGGCGACGACGACCCCCTCTTCGGCGCGCACCCCGGCGGCTACGGGCACGGCTCCTACGACACCGCCGGCCACCCCACCGACGCCTACCCGAGCGGCAGTTACCCCACCGCCGGGTACGACGGCACCGGGTACGACACCGGCTACGGCAGCACCGGCTACGACCCGTACGCCCACACCGGCCACGACGCCCCCGGCTACGACACCGGCGCCACCGGGTACGCCGACGCCGGGTACGGCACCGACTACGACAGCGCGACCTACGGGCTCGGCGGGGGCTACGACGCCGCGGCCCACCACGGCGGCACCGCGTACGACCCCGGCACCTACGACCCCGGCACCCACGCCCCCGCCGCGTACGCCAACGGCGGCTACGACAACGGCGCCTACAGCACCGGCTCCTACGACGCCGGCTCCTACGACACCGCCGGTTACCCCACCCAGGGCTTCGCCACCGACGGCTTCGACGGCGGGGCGTACGGCAGCGGCGGCTACGACACCGGCGCCGCGTACGGCACGGGAGACGGCCTCACCGGCGGCTACGGCACCGGCAGTTACGCCCCCACCGGGCACGACGCCGGGGGGTACAACACCGGCTACCAGGCAGCGGGCTACGACTCCGCCGCCTTCGCGGCCGCCGCCACCACCGTCCAGCAGCCCGTCGGCCACGAGGCCACCGCGGTCTGGTCGACCACCGACTACGCCGACTACGCCACCGACCGGACGCCCGACCCGGCACCCGGCATCCCGGCCCAGGCGGGCCCGCCCCCGGAGGACACCCTCCTGTGGGACGCACCCCTCATGGCCCACGCCGCGGGGACCGACGACCCCGACGGCCCGTCCGACACCGGTGCCTCGGCGACCGGTTCGGCGGCGATCGCCGACGCGATGACCCAGGCGATGCCCGTCACCGTCGTCCCGGACGACGACGCGCCCACCGGCCGGCGGGTGAGCGGCCCCCCGGCCGGCAAGGCGGTCCGCGGCGGCAACCGCGGCCGGCGCCGCCAGGCCAAGCGCTCGGCGCTGCTGACCGTCGCGGTGCCCTCGGTCGCCGCGATGGGCGTCTGCGCGGCCGCCGCGGCCTCCGTCAGCCAGTTCGGCGGGGACGACCAGGACGGCAAGACGACCCAGGCCGCGCCGGACGCCGGTGCCACGACGCGGACGACGGCCGCCAACAAGAAGCTGGACAGCCAGCTCGCCGGACTCAGCGCCAGCGCCCAGGACTTCCGCGAACGGGCCAGCCGCACCCAGGAACGGCTGGACCTCAAGCAGCGGCAGGCAGACGAGCGCAAGCGCAAGGAGGAAGAGGCCGCCCGCAAGGAGGCGCTGCGCCCCAAGTTCGTCCTGCCGGTCACCCAGCACGGCCTGAGCGCGCTCTTCGGCCAGGCCGGGGTCAACTGGATGTCCGTGCACACCGGCATCGACTTCCCGGTCAGCTACGGCACCACGGTCATGGCCGCCACCGACGGCACCATCCACACCCAGTGGAACTCCGCCTACGGCAACATGGCGATCCTCACCGCGCCCGACGGCACCGAGACCTGGTACTGCCACCTGAGCAGCACCAAGATCCGCTCCGGTTCGGTCAAGGCGGGCGACGCCATCGCCTACTCCGGCAGCTCCGGCAACTCCACCGGCCCGCACCTGCACTTCGAGGTGCGGCCCGGCGGCGGCGCGGCGGTCGACCCGCTCCCGTGGCTGCGCGCCCACGGCCTCAACCCGAACTGATCCCCACGCACCGGAAACGGGGGCCCGCCGCACACCGCGGCGGGCCCCCTCTTCCGTAGTCGCTCCCAGCCGGCAGATCCCGGGCTTACGCCGGGGCCCGCCCGCGGCTCAGAGCTTCTCCACCGGCGCGTACCGCAGCAGCAGCCGCTTGGGCTTCTCGCCGCCGAAGTCGATGGTGGCCTCGGCGTTGTCCCCGCTGCCCTTGACGCCGACGACCGTGCCGAGGCCGAAGCTGTCGTGGGTGACGCGGTCGCCGACGCCCAGCGAGACCACCGGGCGGTCCGCGGTGCGCCGGGTCGCGAAACCGCTCGGCCCCTTGGACCGCGTCGACGACAACGACGCCCCGATGCCGCCGAACCCGCCGCCCGAGGAACCGCCCGACGGCAGCCCGCCCATGGACGCCGACGGCGTCGCGGGGCCGGTGCGCTTCCACTCCAGGAACGAGTCGGGGATCTCCTCCAGGAAGCGCGAGGCCGGGTTGTACGAGGGCTGGCCCCAGGCGCTGCGCATCGTGGAGCGGGTGACGTAGAGCCGCTCGCGGGCGCGGGTGATGCCGACGTAGGCGAGCCGGCGCTCCTCCTCCAGCTCCTTGGTCTGGCCGAGCGCCCGCATGTGCGGGAAGACGCCGTCCTCCATGCCGGTCAGGAAGACCACCGGGAACTCCAGGCCCTTGGCGGTGTGCAGGGTCATCAGCGTGATGACGCCGGCGCCCTCCTCGTCCTCGTCCGGGATCTGGTCGGAGTCGGCGACCAGGGCGACCTGCTCCAGGAACTCGGCGAGCGTGCCCGGGCCCGCTGCGCCGGCCGCCGCCTCGGCGTCGGGGTCGGCGTCGGCGGCATCGGTGTCGGCCGCCGGCGCTGCGCCCTCGCCGCGCTCCTGCTCGAACTCCAGGGCCACGGAGGCGAGTTCCTGGAGGTTCTCGATCCGGGTCTCGTCCTGGGGGTCGGTGGAGGACTGGAGCTCGGCGAGGTAGCCGGTGCGCTCCAGGACCGCCTCCAGGACCGTGGCCGGGCCGGCCCCGGACTCCACGATCGTGCGCAGCTCCTCCATCAGGGCGTTGAACCGCTTGACGGCGTTGGCGGAGCGGGCGGCCATGCCGTAGGCCTCGTCGACGCGGCGCAGCGCCTGCGGGAAGGTGATCTTCTCGCGCAGCGCCAGGGCCTCGATCATCGCCTCGGCGCGGTCGCCGATGCCGCGCTTGGGGACGTTGAGGATGCGGCGCAGCGGGACGGCGTCCTCGGGGTTGGCGAGCACCCGGAGGTAGGCGAGGATGTCGCGGACCTCCTTGCGCTCGTAGAAGCGCACGCCGCCGACGACCTTGTAGGGCAGCCCGACCCGGATGAAGATCTCCTCGAAGACCCGGGACTGGGCGTTGGTGCGGTAGAAGATCGCGACGTCGCCGGCCTTGGCGTCGCCGGCGTCGGTGAGCCGGTCGATCTCGTCGGCGACGAACTGGGCCTCGTCGTGCTCGGTGTCGGCGACGTAGCCGGTGATCTTGGGGCCGGCGCCGGCGTCCGTCCAGAGGTTCTTCGGGCGGCGGTTCTCGTTGCGCTCGATGACGGCGTTGGCGGCGGAGAGGATGGTCTGCGAGGAGCGGTAGTTCTGCTCCAGCAGGATCGTGGTGGCGTCCGGGTAGTCCTCCTCGAACTGGAGGATGTTGCGGATCGTGGCGCCGCGGAAGGCGTAGATCGACTGGTCGGCGTCACCGACCACGCACAGCTCGGCGGCGGGGATGTCGACCGTGCCGGGGCCGACCAGCTCGCGGACGAGGGTGTACTGGGCGTGGTTGGTGTCCTGGTACTCGTCGACGAGGACGTGGCGGAAGCGGCGGCGGTAGTGCTCGGCGACGTCGGGGAACGCCTGGAGCAGGTGGACCGTCGTCATGATGATGTCGTCGAAGTCCAGGGCGTTGGCCTCGCGCAGTCGCGCCTGGTACATCGCGTACGCCTGGGCCAGGGTCTTCTCGAAACCGTCGGCCGCGGTCCCGGCGAAGCTCTCCTCGTCGACGAGTTCGTTCTTGAGGTTGGAGACCTTGGCGCTGAAGGACTTGGGCGGGAAGCGCTTGGGGTCCAGGTCGAGGTCGCGGCAGACCAGGGCCATCAGGCGCTTGGAGTCGGCCGCGTCGTAGATCGAGAAGGACGACGTGAAGCCGAGCCGCTTGGACTCCCGGCGCAGGATCCGCACGCAGGCGCTGTGGAACGTGGAGACCCACATGGCGTTCGCCCGCGGGCCGACCAGCTCCTCGACGCGCTCCTTCATCTCGCCCGCGGCCTTGTTGGTGAAGGTGATCGCGAGGATCTGGCCGGGGTGGACGTGGCGCTCGGCGAGCAGGTGCGCGATGCGGTGGGTGAGCACCCGGGTCTTGCCGGAGCCGGCGCCGGCGACGATCAGCAGCGGGCCGCCGCTGTGCGCCACCGCGGCCTTCTGCTGGTCGTTGAGCCCCTCCAGGAGCGCCGCCGGGTCGAGGGCCGGGCGGACGGCACCGTCGCGGTAGTACGACTGGCTGGAGACGGGCGCGTCGAACCGCCCGCCGAAGAGGTCGGCGGGGACCTCCTCCGGGGCCGGGCCGGGCTCGTCCTCGGGCGGCGGCGGGGGCTCCTCGTCCGTGGGGCCGAGGTCCGCCAGGAAGCTGTCGTCAAAGAGGCTGCTCATCGCCCACCGAGTCTAGGCCGCCGCACTGACAACCGGTCCCGGAGTGCCGGATTGGCCGGCACCGCTCCGCCGCGGGCGCTACCGTGTCCGTTCTGTCCCCAACCTGGCGCCGTTCGCGTTCAGGTCACGAAAAGGTTTCGGGCATATCGAACACCAGCCTTCACAGGAGCCACACGAGTTGGCTACGGTCTCGCTCGGGCAGCCTGCAGTCCCCGCGGACGACAGCGTTCGCACGGGCCGCCCCCGCCGAGTCCGGTCCCGCCGCGAGGCACCCGGAGCCGGGGACCCACCAGCACCACCGGGGTGAATCGACCGGTGCATCCGTCGCCAGGCGGACGCAGCAGTCGTAGGGCAAGCCTTCCGTCAGCAGACCGCCCGAACCCGACAGCTAACCCGGTAGGCGGTCCACGGAAGGAGTCGCCGGCCTTGGCGTCCCATCGCAAGCCGCGCACCCCCATACTCGCCACGCCCGGCGGCCGTCGTACGGCAACCGGGCTCACCACCGCCGCCCTCGCCTCGGTCACCCTGCTCTCGCAGACCGCGAACGCGGCCCCCAAGGCGCCCCAGCCCTCCGTCGAAGAGGTCAAGACGAAGGTCGACGACCTCTACCAGCAGGCCGAGGTCGCCACCCAGAAGTACAACGCCGCCAAGGAGAAGGCCGACGGCCAACAGCGCACGGTCAACCGCCTGCTCGACGAGGCGGCCCGGCGCGCGGACAAGATGAACGAGTCCCGGCGCCGGCTGGGCGCGTTCGCCTCGGCGCAGTACCAGAGCGGCGGGATCAACCCGACCGCCCAGCTGATACTCGCCAAGGACCCGCAGCAGTTCGTCGACCGCAACCACCTGATGGAGCAGTTGACCGCGCAGCAGAAGCAGGCGATCACCGACTACCAGGCGCAGGCCGCGGCCGCCACCCGCCAGCGGGCCGAGGCGACCAGCAGCCTGGAGAGCCTCCAGCAGTCGCAGTCGTCACTGAAGGAGAACAAGAGAAACGTTCAGGCCAAGCTGGCCGAGGCGCGCCAGCTACTGTCCCGGCTGACCGCCCAGGAGAAGGCGCGGCTGGCCGAACTGGAGCGCCAGAAGGAGGCCGAGGCCCAGCGCAAGGCCGCCGAGCAGGCCCGCAAGGAGGCCCAGCGGCGCCAGCAGCAGCCCGGCGGCGGCAGCGGCACCGGGCAGGGCTCCGGCGGCGGCACGTCCGACAGCGGCTCGAACTCCACCAAGGCCGGCAAGGCGATCGCCTTCGCCCGCGCCCAGATCGGCAAGCCGTACGTCTGGGGCGCGACCGGGCCCAGCTCCTACGACTGCTCGGGGCTGACGCAGGCCGCGTGGCGGGCCGCCGGGGTCGACCTGCCGCGCACGACCTGGGACCAGGTCAAGGTCGGCACCCGGGTCTCCAGCAGCGATCTCCAACCCGGTGACCTGGTGTTCTTCTTCAACGACATCAGCCACGTCGGGATGTACATCGGCGGCGGCGAGATGATCCACGCACCGCACCCGGGCGCCAGCGTCCGGGTCGAGTCGATCTACGGGATGCCGATCTACGGCAGCGTCCGGCCCGCGTAGCCGGTCGACGGGCGCGCCCCCGCGCCCGCGACGAAGCCACCCCCCACGGCCACCCCCCACACGCCACCGCGCGGTCATCCGTCGCCTCCGGAAGTACGGAGCGGGATGACCGCGCGGTGAGCCGTTGGTGCGGCGGTGCGGCGCCGGGGCCGGGGCCGCCGGGCGGGTGCCGGGGCCGGGGCCGGACTGCCGGGGTGCTCAGGTCCAGAGCACCGCGATGAAGATGTTGAGCATGGTGAGCCCGCCGACCGCGCCGAAGAGCGGCTTGGGGAGCTTCTCCTCGTCGCGCTTGACGTAGACCAGCGCCAGGATCACCACCAGGACGGCCATCTTGATGCCGATCTTGATGTTGTTGAGCGAGTGCCCCTGCATCTGGTTCAGCCCGACCATCACGATGCCGGTGACCAGCATCGTGAGCGCGCCGTGCAGCATGGCCGGCACGAAGCGGGCGGTGCCCGCGCCCATGGCCTTCATCTGGGTCAGGAAGCCGCCCAGGAGGGAGGCGATGCCGATGATGTGCAGGGCGACGAAGACATTGATTACTACGTCCATAGTGCTGGATCGTATCCGCCCCATAGCACGCCCTTTCCGGCAGGGCGCCCGTGATGGCGGCTTCGGTCAGGGCCCACCGCTCCCGACCCCCCGCCGACCGCCGACCGGTCATCCCCGTGCGGCGGCCGCTCGGAAACGGACAATGCCGGGCAAGGGGGTTCGAGACCGTGACCCCGGGCCTAGCTTCCTCCTGCAGACGACCGGACCCGCACCCCACCGGTCGCATTCGCCCCGCAGGGAAGGAAGTGACGGCCGCCATGGCGTCGCACCACACGGCCGGAGAGCGGCCGCCGCTCACACCACCGCCGGCCCGGGCGCACCCCGCCCGCAGCACCCGCACCGGGCTGCTGCTCGCCGCGGACCCGCAGCGCTATCTGGACGGCGCCACGGTCCTGGAGCGCACCGGCAGCCACCAGGCGACCTCGGTGACCGGCTGGGCCCGCCGCCTCGGCAGCGTCCGCCGCCTGGGCAGCCGTCCCGCGACCGCCGCGGAACGCGCCCCGGAACGCCCGGCGCCACCCACGCCCACCGCCGGCACCGCGCCGACCGCACCCGGCGCGCCCGCGGCCCTCGCCCCGCCGGTGGACGCCCGGGCCGCCCGAGCCGCCCGAGCGGTGGCCTTCGCCCACTCCGCCCTCGGCAAGCCCTACGCCTGGGGCGCGACGGGGCCGGCCGCGTACGACTGCTCCGGGCTGACCCTGGCCGCCTGGCGGGCCGGCGGCGTCACCCTGCCCCGGACGACCTACACGCAGATCGCCTCCGGCACCCGCGTCGACTGGCCCCGACTCCGCCCCGGGGACCTGGTGTTCTTCCACCCCGGCATCAGCCACGTGGGCCTCTACATCGGCGGCGGCGAAATGATCCACGCCCCGCACGCCGGCACCCCCGTCGAGATCGCCCCGCTCAACCGGCTGCCGTACGCGGGCGCGACCCGTCCGGGATAGCCGCGCCCGGCCACTCCCACCGACAGGCTCCCGCGGCCAAGGCCGCCGGCCGCCCGGCCGCCTCCCGCCCGGCCGTCTCCCGGCCGCCCGTCTTCGGCCCGCCCGGGGCGAGTTGCCCCCTACGGCGTCGGCGACGGCGCCCCGTCGCAGCCCCCACCATCGTCGCTCCACATCCACCACCCCCGGTTCCGTCCTGCGCGACCTCCGTCACTCGCACAACGCTCCCGGGCCCGGCTCCATGCCCGCTTCCGCAGCTTCCGGCGGAGGTTCACCCGAACGGTGAACTCCGCCGGTCGGCGGCCGGCTAGCCCCGCAGGAACAGCCCGAACCACCGGAAGATCTCCGGCACTTGGTGCTTCCACACCGGCACCGTGTGGCCGCCCGCACCGGACGAGATCTGTTGGACCGTCACCGTCGTCGGATTCTTGGCGAGCTGCTTGAGACCGATCCCGGCCTGGTAGCCGTCGCCGCTCGCGCCCGAGATGTACAGCGCGGTGCGGGGCGGCTTGCCGGCCGCGTTGGCGGCCTTGAGGAGGTGCAGCGGGTTGGTCTCGACGCGCAGCTTGGGGTCCTTGCCGGCGAGCGAATCGCGCTCTATCGCCGGGTCGTTGTAGCCGGACATGCCGACCGCGGCGCGGTACCGGTCCGGGTGGGCCAGCGCCAGCTTGGTGGCGCAGTGCGCGCCCGCCGAGTAGCCGGCCAGGCCCCAGGAGTCCGGCTTGTCACCGGCCCGGAAGTTGTCGACGACCATCTGGCGGACGTCGACGGTCAGCCAGCTGTCGGCGTTGACCGTGCCGGGGATGTTGACGCACCCGCTGTCGGCGTTGGGCAGGACGTTGGTCCGCGGCGCCACCAGGATGAACGGCTTGATCGCCCCGCTCTGCATCAACGACCCGAGCTGCTCGTTGACCTTCAGCGAACCGAACCAGGACTTCGCGGACCCGGGGTAGCCGGGCAGCAGCTCGACCACCGGGAACTTCTTGTGCTGGTAGGCGGGGTCGTTGTACTGCGGCGGCAGCCACACGTACACCTCGCCGTTGACGCCCGAGACCTGGCCCTTGAGGTTGGTCATCTGGACGCCGGGGCCCATCACCGGGTCGTCGGCGGGCCGGAACTGCTGGTGCACCTTGGGCTCGTCGTTGAGGTTCTTGCCGCCCAGGCCGTCCGGTCCGAGGTTCCGGGCCTGGTCGATGTGGTTGCCGGTACCGAGCAGGTCGCCCCAACTGTCGTAGAGGTTGTTGGCGTTGTTGACCATGACGAAGACCACGGTGATGGCCATCACCTGGGCGAACAACAACATCAACAGCCGTGCCAGGCCGCGTATCAGGGCCGGTCCGGCCACTCGGCCCCACAGCGCGAACGGCAGCACGAGGGCGACGATCAGCAGCAGGATCGAGAAGAGGAAGAAGGGCGTACCCGTCAGGCTCATCGGGATCTCGTTTCCAGGACGTATGCGCGCAGGGCGTGGGCGTGGTTCCGGCCCCGCCTTCGGGCAGCGAGCCTCTCCGCGCCCTTAGATGGCGATCCGCGCGATCCTGGTTGCCCGCCTTGAGCCCTTCTTTACGCGCCCGCTCCGCACCCGGCGCATCGGGGGCGGAACCCGATCATCCGCCCCCGCGCCCCACGTTCCCGACGAAACCGCAGGTCAGACCAGGCGTCGCGCGGCCGCCCACCGGGTGAGTTCATGGCGGTTGGAGAGCTGGAGCTTGCGCAGGACGGCCGAGACGTGTGACTCAACCGTCTTCACGGAGATGAACAACTGCTTGGCGATCTCCTTGTACGCGTACCCGCGGGCGATCAGTCGGAGCACCTCGCGCTCACGCTGGGTGAGGCGGTCCATGTCCTCGTCCACCGGCGGGGCGTCCGTCGAGGCGAAGGCGTCGAGCACGAAGCCGGCCAGCCGCGGCGAGAAGACCGCGTCGCCGTCGGCCACCCGGAAGACCGCGTTGACCAGGTCGGTACCGGTGATCGTCTTGGTGACGTAGCCGCGGGCGCCGCCGCGGATGACCCCGATGACGTCCTCGGCCGCGTCGGAGACGGAGAGCGCCAGGAACCGCACCGGCCGCTCGGCGTCGGCCATCATCGCGGCGCAGCGGCGCAGCACCTCGACGCCGCCGCCCCCGGGGAGGTGCACGTCCAGGAGGACGACCTCGGGGCGGGTGGCGGTGATCACCGTGACCGCCTGGTCGACGTCGGCGGCCTCGCCGACCACCTCGACCCGGGTGACCTCGGTCCGGCCGATCTCGGCCTGGACGCCGGCCCGGAACATCCGGTGGTCGTCGACCAGCACGACCCGTACGGTGCGGCCCTGGTCCTCGCCGCCGGGCTCGGCCTGCTGTGCGTCGTCGCTGCTCATCTCGTCCGTCCGTCCTTCGGTGTGTGCCCCGTCATCATCCCTGCCCCGGCCCGCGGTGCCACGGGTCCGCCGTCGCCCCTCGTGCGCTCCGCGACGGCCGGTGGAGCCGCCGCCCTCATTCCGGCTTCCCCGTCCCGCCGGCGCGGCGCTCGGCGGACTCGCGCTCCTCGGACCGCTCCATCTCCAGCTCGACGACCGTGCCGCCGTCGGGCGCGGCGCGCAGCCGGGCCGTGCCGCCGTTGCGCTCCATCCGGCCGATGATGGATCCCCGCACCCCCATCCGGTCCGCGGGGACCGCGTCCAGGTCGAAGCCGGGGCCGTGGTCACGCACCGAGACGAAGACCGTGCGGCCCTCCACCTCGGCGAACACCTGCACCGCGCCGCCCTCGCCACCGTACTTGGCGGCGTTGACCATCGCCTCGCGCGCGGCTTGCATCTGGGCACCGAGCGCCTCGTCGAGCGGGCAGTCCCCGACCACCACGACCTCGATGGGCACCCCGTGGTGGTCCTCGACCTCCGCGGCGGCCGCCCGCACCGCCTCGGCCAGCGTCGTCGGCTCCTCGTCCTCGTCCTTGCCGCGGCCCTCGGGCTTGTAGAGCCAGGCGCGCAGCTCGCGCTCCTGGGCCCGGGCCAGCCGCGCCACCTCCCGGGGGTCGTCGGCGTTGCGCTGGATCAGGGTGAGGGTGTGCAGGACGGAGTCGTGGACGTGCGCGGCGACCTCGGCGCGCTCCTGGGCCCGGATGCGCATCAGCCGCTCCTCGGAGAGGTCCTGGGTGATCCGGACGAGGTAGGGGCCGGCCAGCAGGGCTATGCCGACGACGACGGCGAGCGCGGCCTGGAGCACCGAGCCGAGGTTCTGCACGGAACCCTGGAGCACGACGATGCCGGTGACCCCGGCGCCCACCAGCAGCACGCCCGCGGCGCCGCGCACCATCGGCAGCAGGCCCTTGCGGCGGCCCAGCTCCAGCCACTGGGCGCGGCGGGCGTTGTCCGCCTGGCGCCAGACCAGCGCGACGCCGGCGCCGATGAGCAGTACCGGCCAGAGGTAGGCGTTGGCCCGGCCCGGCTGGAAGCGGGAGGCCACGATCGACGCCCCCACCAGGAGCGCGACCAGCGCGAGCAGCTGCCCCTTGTCGGGCTTGCGGCCCAGCAGGCGCCGCCGTTCCTCCCCGGCGGCGGGCTGCCGGGGCTCCACGCCGCCGACGCCCAGCGGCACGAAGAACCAGAACGCGGCGTAGAGCAGGGCGCCCATGCCCTCGGCCATGAAGAGCGCCACGAAGACGATCCGCACCCACGTGACCGGCAGCCCGAGGTGCCCGGCCAGCCCCCGCGCGACACCACCGAGCAGCCGCCCCTCGGCGCTGCGGTAGAGCTTGCGCACGGGCGGATCGTCGGGGTCCGACGCCGGGTCGTAGATCGTCTCGGCGCGGGGCGGCGCTGTGGTCATGCCTCAGATCGTCACACGCGCGAGGGGCGGGGGACATCAGGGACGACCCTGAACTGTCCCTGAGCCAGCGGCAGCGCACACCGCAATCTGCGTCGCCGCAGGGATTCCGTCAGCACGGCCGAGCATCCCGCCTGCCCAACGCAACAATCCGAAGAGACCGCCGCGAAGTGGCCGCCATAGCTGCACACACTTCGAATTTCCTATGCCCTGCGTCACGGAAACCTTGCGCTGCGACGCACTACTCCCCCGCCCCTCGCGCAATTTCCCTAACCGCCTGGAAATTCGGCGAGGGAACGCACGAAAACGCACGGGACATCGGCCCCAGCTCGCCAATCATTCCCGCAGAGGCGCCCAGAGGACGAACTCTCCCGGTAATCAGGTTGAGGCGAGAAAGCGACCGGTATCCCCTCGGCGCATCCCGTCACGCCGCAGATGCCCGTCGGGAATGTCAGCGGCCGACCGACGCTACCGGTTGATTCGGTAGCACGCTTCGATGGCGTCCGGCCCCTTCACCTTGATCTGCGGGAGCGCAAAGAGACAGCCGCCTTCGGTCTGTCCACAGGCATCTACCACCTTGGGCCCCACGACATACCCCTTGCTCTTGAGGTAGTTCATGCAGTCGAGCCTGTCCGCCTGTGCGGGGCCGGCCAGAACCATGGGGAGGGCACCTGCGGCCACGAGAACCCCCATAACAACTGCAAGACGTCGCCTCATGCCACTCACTGTCAGAACCTCACTCCGCCGGAGAGTCCGCGCGCATCGCAGACACCGCAAAAACACTACGAGACACAGGGATACCGAGCCAGAGCCGAATCACTTTCGGACAAAATGCGACGCAAAAGAGAACGAACGCCCGGGATGGACCACATGATGGGCGACCATGGGCATTCAGGCAAGAAGCATCACAGCCGCTTATACGCCCGAGCCCCTCGATAAATCGGCACGGCCAGCCCCGGGCCGCTGCCCCCGTCAGATCGAGGTGTTCGCTCAGCCCGCCGACCCGTCCTTGCGGAATCCGTTCTTCACGTTCGAGAAGATCTGCTCGAACTTCGTCCAGTTCGCGGACGGGGCGGAGACGTAGATGGCGTACTCCTTGTCGCCCTCGCGGCCGAAGCCCAGGTCGATGCCGCGGTACTCGCGGGCCCGGCCCTGGAAGGAGAACTCCCAGATGGCGGCCGGGTCGCCCTGGAAGATGGTGTCCTGGAGGCGGAGCCGCTGGTAGCTGGGGTACTGGACCTTGAGGTCCGATTCGACGCTCTTGAAGTGCTGCACCTGGTCCGCGGAGGCGAAGTCCAGGACGTTGAGGGTCAGCCTGGCCAGTTCGGGGTCCGAGTAGTAGACGATCTGGCGCCCGCCGTCGAGAACCTGCCGCTGCCAGCCCGACGGCACCGGGAAGGACACCCCGAGGCTCTTCTCCTGGACCCGCCGGTAGCCGGTGGGCGTCGCCGGCGGCGGGCCGACGTCGGGGCTGGGCTCGCCGGGCGTGACCGTCGTGTTGTCGCTGGGCCCGTTGCCGAGCGAGGAGGTGTCGCCGCGGTGGTTGAGGTACCAGGCGGTGCCCCCGCCGCCGCCGGCTACCAGGACGCCGACGACGCTCCAGAGCACGATTCGGCCGCGGCGCCGCTTGGGGGCCGGGCCGGAGCGCAGCACGTCCGTGTGCGCGTCGGTGGACGCCGGCGAGGCCGCGCCGGCCATCGGCACCGGACCGGTGGCCTCGGCCGGGGCGGCGGGCAGGTGGGGGCCCGGCGCGGCGGGCAGGTGAGTGGCCGGGGCGGCCGCGGCCACCGCTCCGGTGGTGCCGGCGGCCACGGCGGTGCTCGCGGTGGTCCGTCCCTGGCCCGTCTGGCTCTTGGGTACGGTCCCGGTGATCGTCGGGCTGCCCGCGTCGGCGCCGGCGGTGGCGCCGGTCGCGCTGCGGGTCCCGGTGTCGCTGCCCGTGGCCGGTGGTGCCGCGCCGGAGTGCGCCACCGGACGGGTGCTCGCCTCGGCGGACTCGCCCGTCGCGGACCGGCCGCGGCTGACCGTCCCCAGGGCCAACGTGGGCCAGCCCATCAGCGCGGTGTCCGCCTCGGCCTCGGCGGCCCGCAGCGCCCGCTCGACGACTGCGGCGGTGGGCCGGTCGTTCGGCTCCTTGGCGAGCAGCGCCTCGATCAGCGCGGCGAGCGGCCCGGCGTTGCGCGGCGCCTCCAACGGGTCGACGGCGATCGAGTACGCCGTCTCCACCGCGGTGTTCTTGCGGAACGGCGGTCTGCCCTCGACGGCTTGATAGAGCGTCGCGCCCAGCGCCCACAGGTCGGAGGCGGGTCCCGGTGTGGCTCCCTTGACCCGCTCGGGTGCCAGGTAGTCGATGGAGCCGACGAGTTCGCCGGTCTTGGTGAGGGTGGAGGTGCCGGTGGCGACGGCGATCCCGAAGTCGGTGAGGACCACCCGGCCGTCCTCACCGAGCAGCACGTTGCCGGGCTTGACGTCGCGGTGCAGCACGCCGGCGGAGTGTGCGGCCCGCAACGCGGCGATCATGCCGCGGCCGATCCGGGCGGTCTCCCGCGGCGTGAGGTAAGTGCCGGACCGGTTGGCCTCCTTGATGGCGTCACCGAGCGTCGCGGAGGGGACGTACTCCATGACGATGCACGGCAGCCCCTCGTCGTCCACGACGTCGTGGACGCCGACGACGTTGGGGTGGTTGATGCGCGCGGCGGCCTGTGCCTCCCGGGTCGTGCGCTCGTGACGGGTGGCGAGTTCCTCCGCGCCCAATTGGGGCGAAACGTGCAGGCGCTTGACCGCCACCTGACGCCCGAGCACCTCGTCCCTGGCCCGCCAGACGGTACCCATGCCCCCTTGGCCTATCCGCTCAACCAGGCGATACCGCCCGGCGACCAGTCGCCCCTCTTCTACCGACGCCGCTTCCGCCACCGCACGCCCCTCCGGAAACCCGTACGTATTCAGGTCGCAACGATAGTCTTCAGCAGGGCCGAAGAGACCGCCGGCCACCGCCGCAACGGGTCTTTTTCATTGCGGAACCACTGTGCGCCGGGCGTTCGCGGCCCGTTCCGGGGGCACGTGGCGCCGCCGCGCGCCGCACGGTGCCGCTTTTGTGCCACCCCGACAACGCCCCCGAAGCCCTGCCCGACAGCCCGGGAGCGCCTCGGCCACGGCCCGAGGTCCCGATCTCGGTGCCGGGGTCCGGTGTCGAGGTCGGGGTCCGGTGTCGGGGTCGGTGTCGGGGTCGGGGTCCGCGACTGCCCGGCGGCATCGGGGGCCCTCAGGGTCGCTTCGGGGGATCTCAGGGATCAGCCAGGGTTGTCACCGATACCGCGACCGCGCCGCGCTTGTCACCATGGCTCCATGAACGATGTGCCCACCGCCGCGGAGCCGGCGGACTCCGGCCCCGCCGGCCCCACCCCGCCGCACGCCACGCTGCGCCGCAGCCGGCGGCACAAGGTCGTCGCGGGCGTGTGCGGCGGTCTGGGCCGGCAGTGGGACATCGATCCGGTGATCTTCCGGGTCGTGCTCGCCGTGCTGTCCATCGGCGGCCTCGGCCTGATCTTCTACGGCTTCGCCTGGCTGCTCGTCCCCCTCGACGGCGAGGAGGAGAACGAGGGCCGCCGGCTGCTCTCCGGCCGCGTCGACGGTTCGGCGCTGACCGCCCTGCTGTGCGCGCTGGCCGGGTGCGCACTGTTCCTGACCACGCTGGGCAAGGGCAGCATGATGTCCTTCGCGATCATGGTGACGCTGGCCGTGGCCGGCGCCGCCTACTGGTCGCGGCAGCGCCGCCGCGCCCAGTCCGGGGGCGCGGGATCGGTGGACGCCGCCACCGCCCAGGCGGTCGCCGACGCCCCGCCGGAGACCACCGCACCCCCGGCGCCCACCACCCCGTCCTGGTGGCGCGGTCCGCGCACCGAGCCGCTGCTCCAGCGGACCTACCTCTGGGGCCCGGAGGACACCCGGCTCGACATCACCTACGAACCCACCCACGGTGCGCCCGCCCAGCCCCGCCCGCACTGCGGCCGACCCCCCGCCGCCGGCACCGCGCACGCCCCGCGCCCCGCCGCCCCGCTCCGGCCGCCCCACCGCGGCCGGGGCATAGGCGGCCGCACGTTCCTGCTGGCCGCGCTGGCGGGCGCCGGCACCGCGCTCGCCGTCTCCCGGCACGCCGCGCTGGCCCCGTCCCTCCAGGCCGGCCTGGCCTGCGCGCTGGCCGTGTTCGGACTGGGCCTGGTGCTGAGCGCCTGGCTGGGCCGCACCGGCGGCGGCACGGTCTTCATGATGGTGCTGACGGCCGCGCTGCTGGCCGGCGCGACGGTGCTGCCGGCCGGCGTCACCGCCGACTGGCAGCACCGCACCTGGGCCCCGACCACCGTCGCCGACGTCCGCCCGCACTACGCCGTCGGTTCCGGCGAGGGCCGCTTGGACCTCACCGGGCTCCCCCTGAAGCCCGGCAGCACGGTCCGCACCGGCGCCGACGTCGGTGCCGGGCGGCTCCAGGTGACGCTCCCCCAGGGGGCCACCGCCACCCTCCGACTCTCGCTCGGATTGGGCGACATCCAGCTGCCCGGCGATGCGGCCAACGACGTGGAGATCGTCGCGGGCCACCGCGAACGGCAGATCACCCTGCCGGCCGAGGGGCTCAAGAAGGGCGAGCGGCCGCACGGCACGCTGGAGCTGGACCTGAAGGTCGGCGCCGGCCAGATCGACGTCCGGCGGGCCGCTCCGGTCCCCCCGTCCACCCCCTCCTCCTCCCCCTCCCCGGCCCCGACCCCCCAGGGAGCCCCGCAGTGAAGCCCCACCCCTTCGAACCCGGCCGGCTGATCACCGGCCTCGCCGCCCTCGTCGTCGGCGTCGGCTACGGCCTCGACGCCCTCGGCCTCTGGCACGCCCCCGGCCGCTGGCTCTTCTTCACCCTCCCGGCCGGCCTGTTGCTCGCCGGGATCACCACCGCCGTCTGGGCCACGGTCCGGCGCCACCACCAGCGCGACGCCGCACCGCCGCCGTCGTGAACGGCCGGTGGCGGTGCCGGTGGCCGTGCCGGTGACGTAGCCGGTGGGCCCGCGTGCGGGTCAGCCGTAGAGCTGCGTCCCGTGCCGCTCCCGGCGGTTGGCCAGCGCCGCGTCCAGCGAGAAGGTGGCGGTGCCGGCCAGCACCAGCGGCGTCCAGGCCAGCAGGTAGGCGAGGTCGTTGCCGTAGTAGTAGGGGCTGGCGGGCCAACTCACGGTGAGCCACAGGGTCAGCGAGATCAACGCGCCGCCGAAGGCCGCCAGCCGCCCCAGCAGCCCCAGCAGCGTCCCGATCCCGACCAGCACCTGACCGCCGGCGAGGGCGTAGGCGAAGCCCACCGGGCCGTGCTGGGCCAGCCCCACCAACTGCGGCAGCGCCGCGGTGTCGTGCACCTGCCCCAGCAGTTCGCCCAGCGACCCCTTCCCGCTGGCGGCGGGGAAGGCCGGATCGGTGAGTTTCTGGAGTCCCGCGTAGAGGAAGGTGCCGCCGAGGAAGAGCCGCAGCGGGAGCAGCGCGTGGCGCGCCAGCCCGCCGCGGACTCCGCCGGCCCGGGCACCGCCCGCATCGACCGGGCGTGTGCGCTGTGCGTGAGCCATGACGTCCGCCTCTCCGTTGCCACCGGGAGCGAACGATTGTGCCGCCGCCCGCACGGCTTGGCGAGATGCGTACGCGGGTGCGCGCGAGATTCCCCCGCACGCCGACCGCCGGATCACCCGTAGTGCGGACCACTGCCCGGTTCGCACCCAATTGACGTGCGGTCCGCAGCATTTGGCGGACGGCGCCGCGCGGACCGTCCCGCGCGGCGGCCTCAGTCCTGGACCTCGATGCGGTAGCCCCGCGTCTCCGCCCCGGCCGCCGTGATCACCCGGACCTCCACGGGACCGGGCTCCACGTCGACCGGCACCGGCACCGTCAGCACCCCGTCCGTCGGGTTGGCGAACCCGCCCGGCACCGGGATCAGCGGCACCGGCACGTGCACCCCGCCGATCCGCACGACGGTGCGGGCCAGCCGGTCCGGGGTCCCCGCGCCGGGCGGGACGAAGCCGGCGCCGCGGATCTCGATGTCGTCGCCGGTGCGGATGGGCGCGGCGAGGTCGCCCAGTTCCCGGGAGCGCACGACGGAGAGGATGACCGGCCGGCCGCCGGCGACGGCCTTGCCCGCCAGGTACGTGACGCCGGAGAGCGCCGCCAGGACGACCAACACCCAGGGCAACGCCGGCAGTCGGACCGGGTCGGTGGCCAGCCGGACCAGCGCGAAGGTCAGCAGGGCCGCGTTCACCAGCGCGTACTGCGCGTCGGTGAAGCTGCCGCGGCCGCCGTCGTCCGCCAGCAGGTCGGTCGCCCGGGGGCGGTCGGCCGGGATCTTCTGCACCCGCCCGGTCCGGACGCGCCCGGCGGTCATCCCGTAGGCCAGCACCGCCACCCCGCAGCCGATGGCCAGCATGGCCAGCAGTCCGCCGGAGGGGACCAGGCCGAGGCCCGAGAGCAGCCGCCGCCGGGCGTCCGGGCCGCCGCCGACCGCCAGGTGGACGGCGAGCGTCAGGACGGCGTAGAGCACCGCCGTCACCCAGGCCGCGGCGACCGCGCGGGAGGTGGACAGCCGCCGGTCCTCGCCGATCAACGGGCCCAGTGCGCCGCCCTGTTCGCGGTGGAGCCAGGCCATCGCCGTCATACCGAGGGCCAGTACGACGGCCGCCGCCAGCGCGGCGGTGCGGCCCACCGACCAGCCGGCCCCGACGGCGGTCAACGCCTGCCCGAGGAGCAGGGCGAGCACCGCGGCCCACACCGTCACCACGGTGCGCCGGCGGACCGTCACCGACCAGGAGGCTCCCTCGGCCGCGCCGCGCTCGGCCAGCATCCGCGCGGACAGGGTCAGTTCGTCGGACACCCACTGCCGGGCGGCCCCGGCGGAGTGCGCCAGACCGGCCGGCACCCCGCGCCCGACGGCGAAGTCCTCCCGGAGCGCGACGAACGCGGCGAGCGCCTGCCGGTGCCCCTCGCGGGCCCCGTGCGGGCACCGTCCGCACCGGCACGCGCCGCCGTCACCGGGCTTCTTGCCGCCACCCGGCTCGCCCCTTCCGGCCACTGTGCTCGCCGACTCCACCGACACGTCCGTACCGCCCCGCCGCCACTCGTATCAACTTCTCGTCTTCAGACGGGAATTGTGCCTCAGAACCCCGGCCCGGCCGGTAATCGTCCAGGTCACGGAAGTCCCGTTCGGTGGCGGCAGGTTGACGCTCACCTGTGCGCCCGGCGATCCGGCGATCCGCACGGCGTCCGGACAGGACCGCGCCCGATTCCTCCGTTCGGGCGAATCGGCGCCGGTCAGCGGCTGCCCGGCCCGGACACGGCGCAAGCTTCCCGCCGTGCGCGAGATACACGGACCTCCCCGAAACGAGAACGGCACCGGCCGACGCCGGACCCGGTGGCCGTTCGCCACCGCGGTCCGGGCCGCGGCGCTGGCCGCGGCCGCGACCGCGACGCTGGCGGCCGCGCTGGCCCTGGTCACGTCCCCGCCGGCGGCCGCCCGCCCCGGGCTCCTCCACCGGCCGTCCGGCGACAACTGCGCCTACGCCGGCACCACGCCCCCCGTCCACCTGCCCACCGACTTCCCCGTACCGCCCGGCTGGCACATCCCCTGCACCACCCCCACGCCGCCGCCCCGTCCCACCCCGACGCCCGCCCCGCCACCCCCGCGGAGCACGGCGCCGCGTCCCCATCCGACGCACGCCCCGACCCGCGCCACCGCGCCCCGGCCGTCGCCACCGGCCCCACCGGTCCGCCGCGCCCCACCACCACCGCCGCCACCGCCGCCACCGCCCACCCCGCAGCCCGCGCGGCCCCTGGTGCGCCCGGCCCCGGCGCGCCCCTTCCACTACACCGCGGCCCGCCACCAGCCGACCCACGGGCGTTCCGTGGTGACCAGGACGCTGTTGATCACCACCCCGGCGGTCCTGGCCGGCGTCGCCCTCCGTCCCCGTTCGCGCTCCACGTCCCGTTCCACCGGGCGCAGTTCCTCGTAGGAGGTCCCCATGTCGCAATGGCTGGTTCTGACCATCGCCATGGCCGCGGTCTGCGGCGTCGTCCTGACCATCACCGTCCTGAAGGAACGCCGGATCGGCGAGGACGACGACCCGTCCGAGACGCCCGACGTGATCGAGTACCTGACGATGATGGTGGGGGTGGTCTACGCGATCGTGCTGGGCCTGGCCATCGCCGGAGTCTGGGAGGCCCGGAGCACCGCCGATGACACGGTGCGGGCCGAGGCGCAGGCGCTGCACGAGGTCAGCGAGCGCGCCAGGGCCTGGCAGGCGCCCGTGCGGGACACCATCCGCGCGGACGTCAACGCCTACGTCAGCTACGTCGTCCACAAGGAGTGGCCGGTGATGGCCGAGCACGGGGAACTCACCCAGCACGGCGCCGACCTGCTGCAGAAGGTCCGCGCCGACGTCACGGACTACCACCCCCGGGACGACTTCGAGCGGGAGTCCTACCAGCCGCTCGTCGACCAGGTCGCGGCCGCGGACAGCGCCCGGATGGCGCGGGCGGACGCGGCCGACTCGACGCTGCCGGGCGTGGTGTGGTTCGGGCTGATCGCCGGGGGCGTGATCTCCATCGGCGTGATGTACACGCTCCAGATCCGGCGTTCGGGGCGGGAGATGCTGATGGCCGGCGTGTTCAGCGCGCTGATCGCCTTCCTGCTCTTCCTGGTCTGGGACTTCGACGCGCCGTTCAGCCGGGGGCTGGCGGCGGCCGCGGACCCGTTCTTGGCACTGTTCCCGCAGAAGTGACGGCCGGGGGCGGCGCCGTGCGGACCCGGACGTCCGCGCGGCGCCGCCCCCGTCGTCGTTCCGCCCCCGCCCGTTGGTCGGCCGGTCAGCCGAACATCTCCGGTTCGCTCCGCGCGATCTGCTGGTACAGCGACTGGTAGTTGATCCACGCGACCAGGTCGGTGCCCAGCTGCTCCCGGGTGCGCACGGCGTCCTGATGGGAGATCAGCACCGGTTTGCCGGCCGCCTTCGCCGCCAGTTGCACCTGGCAGCAGCGCTCCATGGTGAGGAACCACCAGGCCGCCGCGTCGACCGAGTCGCCGACCGTCAACAGGCCGTGGTTGCGCAGGATCACGGCCTTGTGCGGGCCGAGCGCGGCGGCGATCCGGCGGCCTTCCTCCTCGTCCACCACCACGCCCGTGTAGGCGTCGTAGAGGGCGTGGTCCTCGTAGAACGCGCAGACGTCCTGGGTGATCGGGTCCAGGAGTTCCCCGAGGGCGGCGAGCGCGCGGCCGTAGGTGGAGTGGCTGTGGGCGGCGGCGACGACGTCCGGGCGGGCCCGGTGGACCTGCGCGTGGAGGGTGAACGCCGCCTGGTTGACGTGGTGGCGGCCCTCGACGACCTTCCCGTCGCCGTTGACCAGGACCAGGTCGCTGACGGTCATCAACGCGAACGACACCCCGAAGGGGTTGACCCAGAAGCAGTCGGCGAACTCCGGGTCGCGCACGGTGACGTGGCCCGAGACGCCCTCTTCGAACCCGTACCGGCCGAACAGCCGCAACGCCGCCACCAGGCGTTCCTTTCGGTGGCGGCGCTCCTCCTCGACGCCGGCGTGCGTCGGCGGCATCGCGAACTGCAGGTGTTCGGTGGGTATCGGCGTCGGTTCGGGCATCGCGGTCCTCCTCCTGGCGCGTACGACTCACGGCGCTCGGGCGGAAGCTACCCGCCGCTCCCCGCCAAGGCCAGGCCCGCGCCGCCACGAACCGCACCGCGGTGCCCTGCGGAGCCCGGACCGGGCCCCGCACCCGCGTGCCGGCGGACCGGGTCTACTGACGCGGCGCGCGGCCACTGAGCAGTTCCACGCCGCGGAGCAACGCGGAGTGGTCGAGCGCGCCGTCGCCCCGGGCCACCGCGGAGGCGATGAGCTGGGCGGCGAGGGCGCCGACCGGGAGGGGGGCGCCGACGGTGCGGGCGGCGTCGGTGACGATGCCCATGTCCTTGTGGTGGAGTTCGAGCTTGAAGCCGGGGGCGTAGGCGCGCTGGAGGAGGTTGTCCTTCTTACGGGCCAGTACGGCGGAGCCGGCCAGCCCGCCGCCCAGGACGTCGAGGGCCGCGGCGAGGTCGACCCCGGACTTCTCCAGGAAGACCACGGCCTCGGCGACGGCTTGCAGGTTGACCGCCACGATCAGCTGGTTGGCGGCCTTGACGGTCTGGCCGGAGCCGTGCGGACCACAGTGCACGAGGGTCGTGCCGACGGCCTCCAGGACGGGCCGGGCGGCCTCGAAGTCGGCCCGCTCGCCGCCGACCATGATCGACAGCACGCCCTCGACGGCGCCGGCCTCACCGCCCGAGACCGGCGCGTCGAGGACCCGGACGCCGTGCTCGGCGGCCCTCTTCGCGAGGTCGACGGAGGTCTGCGGGGTGATCGAGGACATGTCGATCAGCAGGGTGCCGGGCCTGGCGTGGGCCAGGATCCCGTCGGGGCCGTAGGCGAGGGCCTCGACCTGCGGGGACGCCGGGACCATGGTGACGACGACGTCCGCGTCCCGGACCGCCTCGGCGATCGACGACGCTTCCCGGCCGCCCGCGGCGACCAGGGCGTCGGCCTTGCCGGGGCTGCGGTTCCAGCCGAGCACGGCGTGCCCGGCCTTCGCGAGGTTCACCGCCATGGGGCTGCCCATGATGCCGAGGCCGAGGAAACCGATGGTGCTCATAGCGCGCGACCCACTCACTTCCACATCGCGGATTTCATTTGCCGTAATACGGAAACCATCTTCCGCTCCCGCCCGTCGGGCGTCAACCACCGCCCACGGCGCGGCCCCCGCGCGGAGCCCCACAAACGGCGACGCCGCCGCCCCCGGGCAGGGGCGGCGGCGTCGCCGTCGGGCATCAGCGGGAGGTCACTCCCACTCGATGGTGCCCGGCGGCTTGCTGGTGACGTCCAGGACGACGCGGTTGACGTCCGCGACCTCGTTGGTGATCCGGGTGGAGATGCGGGCCAGGACGTCGTACGGCATGCGCGTCCAGTCCGCGGTCATGGCGTCCTCGGAGGAGACCGGGCGCAGCACGATCGGGTGACCGTAGGTGCGGCCGTCGCCCTGGACGCCGACCGAGCGGACGTCGGCGAGCAGGACCACCGGGCACTGCCAGATCTCGCGGTCCAGGCCGGCCGTGGTCAGCTCCTCGCGGGCGATCGCGTCGGCCTCGCGCAGCAGGTCCAGGCGGTCCTGGGTGACCTCGCCGACGATCCGGATGCCCAGGCCGGGGCCGGGGAACGGCTGGCGGTGGACGATCTCCTCCGGCAGGCCCAGCTCGGCGCCGACCATCCGGACCTCGTCCTTGAACAGCTGGCGCAGCGGCTCGACGAGCTCGAACTCGATGTCGTCGGGGAGTCCGCCGACGTTGTGGTGCGACTTGATGTTCGCGGTGCCGGTGCCGCCGCCGGACTCGACGATGTCCGGGTAGAGCGTGCCCTGGACCAGGAAGGCCACTTCCTCGCCCTCGGCGCCGGCCTCGGCGACCAGTTCCGCCTGGGCCTGCTCGAAGACCCGGATGAACTCCCGGCCGATGATCTTGCGCTTCTGCTCGGGGTCGGAGACGCCCTTGAGCGCGTTCAGGAAGCGCTCGGCGGCGTCGACGACCTTGAGCTGCACGCCCGTCGCCGCCACGAAGTCCTTCTCGACCTGCTCGGTCTCGCCCTTGCGCATCAGGCCGTGGTCGACGTAGACGCAGGTCAGCTGGTCGCCGATGGCCTTCTGGACCAGGGCGGCGGCCACCGCGGAGTCCACGCCGCCGGACAGTCCGCAGATCGCCCGCTTGCTGCCGACCTGCGCGCGGATCGCCGCGACCTGCTCCTCGACCACGCTGGTGGTCGTCCAGGTCGGCTCGATGCCCGCACCGCGGTACAGGAAGTGCTCCAGCACCTGCTGGCCGTGCGTGGAGTGCAGCACCTCGGGGTGGTACTGGACGCCGTAGAGCTTCTTCTCGTCGTTCTCGAACGCCGCGACCGGGACCAGGTCCGTGGAGGCGGTGACGGCGAAGCCCTCGGGCGCTGCGGAGCAGGCGTCGCCGTGCGACATCCACACGGACTGTTCGGCCGGGGTGCCCTCGAAGAGGGTGGAACCGGGCTTGCTGACGGCCAGGGCGGTGCGGCCGTACTCACGGGCACCGTTGTTGTCGACCGTGCCGCCGAGGGTGGTCGCCATCAGCTGGAAGCCGTAGCACATGCCGAAGACCGGGACACCGGCTTCGAACAGGGCACGGTCCAGGCTGGGGGCGCCTTCGGCGTAGACCGACGACGGACCGCCGGAGAGGATGATCGCCTTGGGGTTCTTGGCGAGCATCTCGGCCACCGGCATGGTGGACGGGACGATCTCGCTGTAGACCCGGGCCTCTCGGACCCGACGGGCGATGAGCTGGGCGTACTGTGCGCCGAAGTCGACAACGAGGACGACGTCCGGTGCGGCGGCAGGGGGCGCTGATGGCACTTCGGCGGCCTTCCGGCGGTGTGGAGCGGGGTTGGACTTTCGATTCTAACGGGCTCATACTGAACGCCATGTTCCAGCAGTGCAGCTTCGCCTTTACCTATGGCACCGGCCCGTCCGGCTGCCATGGTCGCGCTGCTTGATCAACTGACACGCGACTTCCCCAGGCGCCCCGGGCCGACAACGGTCCGGGGCGCCTGTGTCTGTCCGGGACCGTCAGCGGTTTCCGCGGCTCCCGGGGCCCATCCGCCCCTCGGAGAAACGGAAAACGACCATGACCAGCAACACCGCACCGACGACCGCACCGACCGCCCCCACCACCGTGCCGGACACCGGCGCCAGCACCCCCGAGGCGGACGGGACGATCCGGGACGCCCGGCGCCGGATCGACGATCTCGACGGCCGGATCATCGGGCTCGTCCAGGAACGGATGGCCGTCTCGGCCGTCATCCAGCGCGAGCGGATCGCCTCCGGCGGGCGCCGGCTGAGCCTCTCCCGCGAGATGGAGGTGCTGGCCCACTACCGCGAGCAGCTCGGCCGCCCGGGCACCGCGCTGGCGATGACCCTGCTGGAACTGTCCCGGGGCCGGGTCTGAGGCCGCTGCGGGCGCACGTCCGCGGCTGGTTCCGATCGCCCGGAGCGCCGGTTCCGTGCGGGGAACCGGCTGGATCTGAGTTCGGGTGCCGACTCACCCGTACGGCGCGTGACCGCGCCCCGAGAGGGGTCGTTGTTCCCGGTGCCACGCCAGCCAGGCGCGGCCTGCAGGACTACGCGTAGACGCCGCCCCGCGGGCGGAAAGCCGGAGCGATGAGACGCCGGCCGCTGGCAGCGGCCCGCGTCGTGGGACCTCGCTCCGGGCCGTGACCGGTCAGCAGGGGACAGCAGCCCGGTCACACCGATGGGGTGGTCGGTCCTGGGGACGCCCGGGACCGACCGCATCCGTCGAAACGGTTGCGCCAGGTGAGGCGCATCCAGGACGATGCTTGACGAACCGTCGACCGCTTCCGGTACGGACCTTTACCGTGCACGCCATTGGTCCATACCGGCGGGGAACGACGCACCGCGCACCATCCCCCGCACCAATCCGCACCACCCCGATGAGCCAGCGGCGCTATCCCCCCCCCAGCGCCGCCCGTCGGTGCCGGCGCTGCCCTGACGCCGGCATCGAAAGCCAAGGGCCCCGTGGCCTCCGCGTTCCCCCCCTCGCGGAGGATTTCCCGGGGCCCTTCGCTGTGCGCCGGCCATGTGGTGCCTGTGTGAACGCTGTGACGCGTGTGAGAGAGATCACGACGCTCTTCTTGGTTGAGTGAACAACCTTTTTCGGCCATCCGCTGTCACGTACCTGACATCGCACGGCCATACCGCGCCCCACCGCGACGGCCAGCACCACCACGAAGTGCCGCGCCACGGCGCTTCGGACCCCGAGAGGTCTTCTGGATGAAGCTCCGCCGTGCCCTGACGTCCGTCGCCGCGACGGCCGTCCTCGCCCCCGCCGCCCTCCTGGCAGCACCCGCCGCGCAGGCGGCCGGTCCCGACACCGCGGCCACCGCGAGCGCCGGGCCGACGCCGGTCACCCCCGGCCCGGAGCAGGGTGCCGACGAGACCCCGTCGGCCGGGCCCACCGCCGGCGACGACGCGTCCGGCGGCGCGACCGAGCCCGCCGAGGACGCCGGTGCCGAAACCGGCACCGGGAGCAGCGCCACCCCGACCGCCCCGGCCACCCCGGACAGCACCGGCAAGCCCGGGCCCACCCCGTCGGGCCCGCCGACGACCGCGCCCGGCTCCCCGTCCCCCGGCCCGTCGGACGACGGTGTGTGCACCCTCGACGACGCGGCGCTCGACGTCAGCGTGGCCGGGCTGCCCTCGAAGCTGGTCGCCGGCGCCGACTGGTCGCGGTTCGGCGTCAAGCTGCGCAACACCACCGACAGGAAGCTGGACGAGGTCTACCCGTTCATCCTGGCGGTGCCGTTGGAGGGCGACGGCGACCACCCCGAGTCCGCACTGCACCTGGAGTACCAGGACCCGGAGACCGGCAGGTGGACGACGTTCGGCGAGTGGTCCGACGGCGACTACTTCGGCTGGTTCGAGCTGGACGCGCACCAGACCGCCGAGTTGACGCTGCGGATCCGCGCCGACAAGGGCGCCACGCCCGGTGACGGGTTCGCGCTGATCGCCGGCGACTACTACAACGGTGACGGGTCCTGCGGCTCGTCCGAGGAGCACTGGTACGACTTCGCGATCCTGCCGGCCGGCAGCAAGCCGGGGGAGGTCCCGCCGGCCAAGCCCGGCAAGCCCGGCAACAAGCCGGGGCCGCAGGGCACCGCCAAGCCGGTCGCCACCGGCAAGCCCAAGGAGGGCCTGGACAAGCTGCCGGTGACCGGCAACCTCGCCGCGACCGGCGCCTCCTCCGCGCTGCCGACGATCGGCCTGGTGGGCGGCGTGGCGATGGCCGTGGGCGCCGGGGCGATCTTCGTCGTCCGGCGGCGCAAGGCCACCGGCGGCGTCGCCGCGTAACGGGCCGCGGGGCGGGGCCGTCCCCCTGGGGCGGCCCTCCCGCGCGTCCGCGGCTACTTCTTGGGCGGGACCTCCGGCACGGCCAGCAGCGGCAGGGTGAGCGCGCCGAACGCCGAGGCGGGGACGGCCGGGCGGAGCGGTGCGACCGGCGCCACCCGCGCGTAGGGCCGCCCGGGGCCCGGGCGCGGGTCCGCCTCGCCCTTGTTGGGCCACAGGGACATGGCGCGCTCGGCCTGGGCGGTGATCGTCAGGGACGGGTTGACGCCGAGGTTGGCGGAGACCGCGGCGCCGTCGACGACCGAGATGCCCGGGTGGCCGTAGAGCCGGTGGTAGGGGTCGATGACGCCGTGGTCGGCGTCCGCGCCGATCGGGCAACCGCCGAGGAAGTGCGCGGTGAGCGGGGTGCCCATCAGCTCGCCGACGTTGCTGCCCGGGAAGCCGTTGATCTCCTGGGCGAGCAGGGTGGCCGCCTCGGTGGCCTCGGGGATCTGGTTGGGGTTGGGGGCGCCGTGGCCCTGCCGGGCGGTGAGCAGGCCCTTCCCCAGGCCGCCCGGTTTGCGGTACGTGGTCAGGGAGTTGTCGAGGGACTGCATCACCAGGCCGATGATGGTGCGCTCGGACCAGCGGCGGTTGGAGAGCGAGCGGAGCGCCAGCACCGGGTGGCGGACCATGTTGCCGGCCCAGCCCAGGACCCGGCCGGCCGGGCGGTACGGGACCTGGAGGATCGTCAGGCTCCCCATGGAGTTGGAGCCCCGGCCGTAGCGGACCGGCTCGATGTGGGTGTTCTCGTCCGGGTGGATCGACGAGGTGATCGCGACGCCCTTGGTGAAGTCGACCCGGTCGGTGCCGTGGCGCTTCTGGTAGCGCCGGCCGGTGGTCTGGGCGCCCACCAGGGCCTCGGAGTTGGTGCGGGTCAGGGTGCCGAGCCGGGCCGAGAGGTACGGCAGCAGACCGCTGTCCTTCATGCGGTGCAGCAGGGTCTGGGTGCCGTAGGTGCCGGCGGCGAGGACGACCCGGCGGGCGGTGAACGTCCGGCCCGCCCCCTTCTTCTTGTTGTCGGTGGGCAGCGTGCGGACGGCGAAGCCGCCGCGGGAGTCCTCGGTGACGGCGACGACGGAGGTCATCGGGTGGATCACCGCGCCGGCCCGTTCGGCGAGGTGGAGGTAGTTCTCGTTGAGGGTGTTCTTGGCGCCGTGCCGGCAGCCGGTCATGCACTCGCCGCATTCGGTGCACGCCCGGCGGGACGGGCCGGCGCCGCCGAAGTACGGGTCGGGGACCTCCCCGCCGGGCGGCGCCGTCGCCGGGGCGGCGGCCCCTTCGGTGCCCTCGGCGACCGCGTCCCTGCCGTCCCCGAAGAACACCCCGACCGGCGCCATGTGGAAGGAGTCGCCGACGCCCATGGCCCGGGCGGTCTCCTTCAGGTGGACGTCGGACGGGGTCATCGTCGGGTTGAGCCGGACGCCGAGCATCCGCCGGGCCTGGTCGTAGTACGGCGTCAACTCCTGCTGCCAGTCGGTGATGCCGCGCCACTGGGGGTCGTCGAAGAACGCCTTGGGCGGGACGTAGAGGGTGTTGGCGTAGTTGAGCGAGCCGCCGCCGACGCCGGCGCCGGCCAGCACCATCACGTTGCCCAGCAGGTGGATACGCTGGATGCCGTAGAGGCCGAGCGCCGGGGCCCACAGGTAGTTCTTCAGGTCCCAGGAGTTCTTGGGCAGGGTCTCGCGGGTGAACCGCCGACCGGCTTCGAGGACGCCGACGCGGTAGCCCTTCTCGGTCAGGCGCAGGGCCGAGACCGCGCCGCCGAAGCCGGAGCCGACGACGAGGACGTCGTAGTCGTAGCCGGCGTCGTCGGGGGCAGTCGCGTCGGCCGCGGTGCCGTCGGGGGCGGTCGCGTCGGGGTTGCCGCTCTCCTCGGTCGGGGCGTGGTGGTGGGCAGAGTTCTCCTGTGGCACCGGTACCTCCGTATCCGTGTTCGGGGCGCCGCCCCGGACCCCGCTCCTGAAACGCCGGAGGGGCTGACTGTGCACGCCCGGGGGCCAACCGGCCCCCGGGACGGCCGCGTCGTGCGGCTCAGCGCAGGCGGAACGCCTTCATCACACGCAGGCTGCGGGTCATGAAGGCCGCGTACTTCTCGTCGTCCATCCCGAAGGCCGGGCCCAGCGGCATCAGCCGCTGCTGGGCGACGGTCTGCGCCTCGGTGTACTTCAGGATGCCCTCGGAGCCGTGCCGGCGGCCCAGGCCCGAGTCGCCCATCCCGCCCATCGGGGACTGCACGCTGCCGTAGCCGGCCGCGTACGCCTCGTTGACGTTGACGGTGCCGGTGCGCAGGCGGGCCGCGAGCGCCCGGCCGCGCCGGCCGTCCTTGGTCCAGACGCTCGAATTCAGGCCGTACGGCGTGGCGTTGGCGCGGGTCACCACCTCGTCCTCGTCGCGGAAGCGGTAGATCGAGACGACCGGGCCGAAGGTCTCCTCACCGCAGACCGCCATCGGCACCTCGACGCCTTCGAGGATCGTCGGCTCGTAGAAGAGCGGGCCGACGTCGGGGCGGGGCCGGCCGCCGGCGACCACCCGGGCGCCCTTGGCGACGGCCTCCTCGACGTGCCGGGTGACGGTCTCCAACTGGCGCGCGCCGACCAGCGAGCCCATGTCGGCGCCGTAGGCGAGGGCGTTGCCCAGCCGCATCGCCTTGGTCCGGGCGGCGAACCGCTCGACGAAGGCGTCCGCGATCGACTCGTGGACGTAGAGCCGCTCGATGGAGATGCACAGCTGGCCCGCGGAGGAGAAGCAGCCGCGGACGGCGCCGGCGGCGGCCTTGTCGAGGTCGGCGTCGTGCAGCACCACCATGGCGTTCTTGCCGCCGAGTTCGAGGGAGACGCCGACGAGCCGGGCTGCGGCGCCCTGGGCGACCTCGCGGCCGGTGCGGGTGGAGCCGGTGAACGAGACGTAGTCGGCGTGCTTGACGACCTCCGGGCCGACGACCGGGCCCTCGCCGATCACGACCTGCCAGACGTCCTCCGGGAGCCCGGCCTCGATCAGCTGCTCGCGGGCCCACAGGGCGGTCAGCGCGGTCTCGGTGTCGGGCTTCATGACCACGGCGTTGCCGGCGACGAAGGCCGGCAGGGCGTCGCCGACGGTCAGCTCGAAGGGGTAGTTCCAGGGGGCTATCTGCCCCACCACGCCGCGCGGCTGGCGGAGTTCGGTGACCTTGGTCAGGGTCGGCACGACGCCGGTGTGGCCCTTGGGGCGGAGGTAGGCGGGGGCCTTGCGGCCGTAGTGGCGGGCGGCGACGGCGACCGCCTGCACCTCCTCGTGGGCGTGCAGCCGCGCCTTGCCGGTCTCCAGCTGGATCAGGTCGAGGACCTCGGCCTGGCGGCGCAGGACCAGGTCGTGGAAGCGGAGCAGGACCGCGGCGCGCTGCCGGACCGGGACCTTCGCCCAGCGCTCCTGCGCGGCGCGGGCCCGCTCGAAGGCGGTGGCGACGTCCTCGGGGGTGGACTCGGGCAGGTCCGCCAGCTTCTCCCCGGTGAACGGGGTGTGGTTGGCGGTGCTCCCGCTGCCGACCACGCACCGGGTGAGGCGGGCGGCCACCTCCGGGGGGACCACGTCGGCGGCGGTGCGGGTGCCGGGCGCGGCGCGCACCACCGGGTTGCCTCCCGCGCCCTCGGCGGCGCCCGGGCCGGAGGTGCCCCCGGCGGGGGCCTCGGGGGACGGCGGGGCGTCCTGGGGGGCCTCGTCGGTGGCGGAGGCGGTACCGGTGTCCTGCGAGTCCGTCATGCGGGCGAGCGTATGCGCCCGGGACCGCTTTGTGTACCCGGGAGTAACAGGTTTTCACGGGCTGCGCACAATCGCGCCAGCGTTTGCTGGCCGCAACGTGGCTGGTCTGGGGGGATGCGCCGGGTACGGACCACCTGCGACGGCCGCGGCGCGACGGGGCGGGCCGGGCGCCGGGCGGTCACCGTCCGGCGAGCCGGAAGGACGCGATCGCGGTGTCGAACTGCCGCTCGGCCTCGCTCCGGGAGGCGACCGGGGAGGAGGTCCAGACGTCCATCATCCGGCCGCCCTCGTTCCAGCTCAGGTCGTAGGTGTAGCGCGCGTCGCCGTCCTGGGCGCCGCCGTCCCAGCCGAACTCCCAGCGACCGGCCCGGTGTCCGTTGTGGGTGGTCTCGACGACCTGCCCGTCGCGGTAGCCGTCGTAGGTGGTGGGCCCCTTGGCGTCCGCCGTGCGCATCGCGCCGATCGGGCCCTCGGGCACCGGCTGCTGGAGCTGCACGCCGATCCGGAAACGCCTGCCCTCGGAGTAGTAGTAGACCCGGTCGTTCTCGTAGGAGCGGGTGAAGCCGGTCGGGACCGCCATGCTGAAGCCGGCCGGGTCGTGGACCGTCCGGTATCCGGGCGGTGCGGAACCGTCGCCGCCCGGGGCGATCGACGTGGTGACGGTGACCGTGGGGGCGGGGCCGTCCGGGGCGCTGCCCCGCGGGTCCGCCGGCCCCTGGGGGGCGCGCTGCCCCTTCTTCCCCTGGGGGGCGCCGGCCTGCGCCGAGGCGCCGGGGTGCGGGGCGGTCGACTCGTCGGTGCTGCCCGCGCCGGTCCCGTCGGCCAGGTAGGCGGCCGTGCCCGCCGCGGCCCCGGCGAGGACGACCACGGCGGCGGCGACCATCAGGGCGCGGCGGGCCTGCGGGCGGGCGGGGTCCGGGGCCCGGCCGGCGGAGGCGTAGGCGGGGGTGCCGGGGGTGCCGGGGGTGCCTGTGGCGTCGGGGGTGCCTGTGACGTCGGGGGCTCCCGGGACCCCCGGGGCGCCGGTCCCGGCCCCGGCCGCCGGCGGGGCGCCGCCGAGCAGCCGCTCCGTCGCGTCGACGTCCAACCGCCGCCGCGGATCGCGCTCCAACAGGCCCCGCACGACGTCCGCCAACGGGTCGACGGGCGGCGGGAGTTCGACGTCCTCGTAGACCACGGCGTGCAGCACCCCGGCCGTCGAGTCCCGGCGGAACGGCGTCGCGCCGCTGAGGACGGCGCACAGCAGCACCCCCAGGGACCACAGGTCGGCCGCCGGGCCGGCACCGCGTCCGGACATCCGCTCCGGGGCGGTGTACTCGGGCGAGCCGACGAAGCCGCCGGCATCGGTCAACGTCGTCACGCCGGGCACCTGGGCGATCCCGAAGTCGGTGAGCACCACCGGTTGGGTGTCGCGCTCCAGCAGTACGTTGGCCGGTTTGATGTCGCGGTGCAGCACGCCCCGGGCGTGCGCGGCCCGCAGCGCGCCCAGCAGTGCCAGGCCGATCCGGGCCGCCTCGGCCGGCGGGAGCGGTCCGCCGGACGCCAGCCGGTCGGCCAGCGACTCGCCCTCCACCAGCTCCATCACGATCCACGGCCGCCCGTCCTGCTCGACCACGTCGTGCACCACGATCACGTGCGGATGCTTGACCTGGGCGACCGTCCGCGCCTCCCGCATCGCCCGGTCGCGCTGCACCCGCGCCGCGGGCTCCGCCGCCAGGTCGTCCACGTGGAGTTCCTTGACCGCCACGTGGCGGCCCAGCAGTTCGTCCGTGGCCCGCCAGACCGTGCCCATGCCGCCGCGGCCCAGCCGGATGTCCAGCCGGTAGCGGGCACCGATCAGTCGGCCTTCTCCCCCGAAGATCCCCATGGCGACATCCTGCCGCACGACCACCACGCGTACGGGGGCGGCTCCCGCCTCGCCGATGCCCCAACACCGCCCTGATCACGGCTAGTTACTACCAGTAGGGCACGCCCCCCGCCCCCACCTGCGCCGGCGGCGAAAAGGGCCGGGAACCTCCCTCCCGTGTGGTCGACTGTCCGTCATGGAGGCAGTCATAGCGAGCGTCGTCGCGGTCTTCGGAACCCTGCTGGGTTCCGCCGTCACCCACCACTTCCAACGGCGGTCCGCCGACCGCAGCGAACAGTTCGCCCGCGCGCAACGGCTCCGCCAGGAACGGATGGACGCGTACTGCGCGTACGCGGCGGCGCTCCTGGAGTACCGGCGGGTCCTGGTCCACCGCTGGTTCGTGCGGCACGAGGAGGGCCGCTGCGGCGAGGACACCGCGGAGTTGGGCGAGGAGTCCCGCAAGGCCCGGACCGCGGCCCAAGAAGCCATGTTCCGGGCCCAGATGGTCACCGAGGACCCGACCGTCCTCGCCGGCGTCGAACGGGTCCTGGAGGAGGTGACGGAGATCCAGTGGGCGCCGGACCTCGCCGCCTTCAACGCCCTGCGGGACGGCACGCGCGGGGGCATCCGCGACTTCGTGGCGGTCACCGCCCGCCGCCTGCGGTGACCGCGGCCCGTCCGGTACGGGTCGGCGCCCCGGCGCACCGCGTACCGTGAGCCCCCGCACGGATCTTGATCAACTCGCGACACACGGAGCGGAACCTCCCCCGCCCCCGGACCCGTCCTTGACACAGTGAGGCGGCGGTAGCGGCGGCACCGGCGACGACTCCGCCACGGCGACGAGCGGCACGGAAACGGGGATCGGGCATGGTCATGCGGGACGGCGACGTGCTGGACGTCCGTCCGGGCGGCGCCCCGTCCCGCGCCGCCCCCGAGGACCACGGCGCGTACCGCACCACCGCGTTCTTCCTGACGCTCTACGCGTCCGCGCTCACCGCCTGGACGGTCTACGGCATCGTCCAGGGGGACGGGTCCCTCTGGGACTTCGTCGAGGGGCTCTTCAACCCCGGCGCCTCCCCCGCCTCCCAACTGGTCGGCCCCTACGAGTGGGCCTTCGCCGCCGCGTTCTTCGCGACCGCCGCACTCGCCGTCGCCCACCGGCGCTCGGCCCGCAGCGCCGCGCTCTTCTCCGGGTGCTTCCTGCTGGCCGTCTCGCTGCGCGAGGCGGTCGGCCTGTTCGACGCGGCCTACCGCGACCAGTACGCCACCGACCCGCTCGGCGGGTGGGCGCTGGCCACCCGGGTGCTGGGCCTGGTGGTGGCGGTGGCCGTGCTGACCACCATGTTCCCGGCGGCCGAGCACCGCCGGCGCCGGCGCGCGCAGTCCGCCCCCGCCGCCCCGCGCCCCGCCCCCTGCGCCCGGGACCGGCGCCTGTCCCGCATCTGCGGCGTCCTCTTCCTCGTCATGGGCCTGGCCCGGCTCGCCTGGACCGTCCGCGACCTGACGACGGCCGGGATGGACACCGCCCGCTACCTCCGCGGCGCGGTCGACGGCTCGGTGCTGGGCACCCTCAACCTGGCCGCGTCAACGGAGTTCACCACCCTGGGCTCGGTGCTGGGCTTCCTCGTGCTGGGCACCCTGGCCTTCCGCGCCCGCCGCGACGTCCGCGGCGCGCTCCTGGTCTTCGCCTCGATCCAGCTGTACCTCACCGTCCGCACGGTCGTCTGGCTGACCGTCACCGACTTCTTCAACCAGTCCTTCGAAACCCCCGAGGGCGCGCTCTCGATGGCCACCACGGCGTTCGAGCTGGCCACGATGACGTCAGCGGTGGTGTTGGTGATGGGGACGGGGGCGGGGCGGGGCGAGGACGTTGCCGCCGACGACCGTGCACCGTGACGCCGCGCCCGCGCGCCCAGAGGCGTAGCGTGGTCGATACGTCCGACTCGCGGGGGTGGCCATGGAGTTGTTCCACGAGGAGCCCGACATCGGGGAGCGCATCGCCCGGCTGCGCGCGCGGCGCAGACTGACGCAGGAAGGGCTCGCCGAGCGGGCCGGGCTGTCCGTCGACATCGTGCGCAAACTCGAACAAGGCGTGCGCCGGACGGCCCGGCTGAGCACCCTCAACGCCCTGGCCGCCGCGCTGGACGTGGAGACGTCCACGCTGGTCGGCAAGCCGGCCACCTTCGAGGTGCGCAGCGACGGCGAACAGCCGTCCGTACTGGCGCTGCGTCAGGCCGTCGCCCCGGTTTCCGAACTCCTCGGGGACGAACCCGATCCCGAGGAGCCGCCGGACCTCGCGTCGCTGCGGGCCTCCCTGCGCTCGACAGAGCGCATCCGGCGGGAAGGCCGCATGGCGGAGATCGGCACGCTGCTGCCGCAGTTGATCCGGGATGCCAAGGCGGTGGCGCACGCCTCCACCGGTGCCACGGCGGCCGCCGCCCGCTCCGTGCTGGCCGAGGCGTACCAGATCGCCGCGACGACACTGGCCGCGCTGGGCAAGGAGGATGCCGCGTTCACCGCGCTCGAACGGGCGCGGACGGCCGCGGCCCAGGGAGACGACCCGCACCTGGAGACGGTGGGCTTCTCCTGCCTCGCCTGGGTCCTGACCAAGCAGGGGCGGTTGGCGGACGCCGAACGGGTCGCGCTCAGCACCGCGGAGCGCGTCGAGCCCGGCTTCCGCTCCCCGCCGGTCGAACTGGCCCTGTGGGGCGTCCTGCTGCTCCGGGCGGCGACGGCGGCCGTCCGCAGGGAGCGCCACGACACCGTGCGGCAGTTGCTCACGCTGACGGGCGCGGCGGCGGCCGGCCTCGGGGCGGACCGGATCGACTACGCCACGCCGTTCGGCCCCACCAACGTGGGCGTGGCGAAGGTCAACTTCCTGGTGGAGATGGCGGACGGCGCGCAGGCCCTGCGCGCCGCGCGGACCGTACCGGAGCTGCGGGCCCTGCCGCCCACCTGGCGCGCCCGGTTCCACGTCGACCGAGCCCTGGCCCACGCCGACCTGAACCAGGACGACGCGGCGGTGACGGCCCTGCTCACGGCCGAGCGGACCGCCCCGGAGTGGATGCGGTACCACTCCACCAGCCTCCGCCTGGTGTCCGAACTCCGCGGGCGGGAACGGCGGCGGACCTCCCCGCTGGCGGAGCTCGCCGGGCGCCTCGACCTCGACGCGTAGCCGCCGGCCCCGGGGTGGGACACGGCGTCCCACCCCGGGTGCGAAGTGGCACGGGTCGTCCCTGTCCGCGCGGTGCGCAGCCGCCTAGCGTTGGCGGCCCGTCAGGACGACGGCCCCGGCCCCCGGCCGCTCCCCCCCACCCAAGAAGGCAGGCCACGTGTCGCACCCCTCCGACCGCCCCGTCGCCCGGCTGTTGCCCTGGACCGGGCCCGACGGCCAGACCTGTTACCTGCTCACCGACCGCGCGGGCGCCGGCCGCGTGTCCCGTCATGCCGACCAGGTGGAGGAGGTGCACTTGGCGATGGGCCTCGGGCTGCTGGAGCACGCCGAGCCGTTGCTCGACGATCCGGCGGCCGACGCGGGGCAGCTGCGCTTCCTGTCGGCGCAGCTGAGCACGGCACTGCGGGACGCCGTACGGGTCGCGGAGAGCCGCGGGGACCTGCTGGCGGAGTACCGGCTCCGCGCCGGCGCCGAGGGCACGGGGGCGGTCGAGGTGACAGAGATGACCGAGGGGGCCGAGATGACCGAGGGGGCCGGGATGACCGAGGGCGCCGGGCGCGCGGACGGGCCGGCGGGACGGAAGGTCGGCGGCGAGGGCGGCAGCGACGGGGCCTCGTAGGCCCCCGCGACCGGCTGGAAGAGGTCTCCGCCGGGCCGCCCCCGCACGCCGGGGACGTCCGCCGCGTGTGGGGGCCGCGACGGCCGTCGATGTGAACTGCAACGCCTCTTGGGCTTGTGGCCTCTTCAGTGGTGCAGCATGAGAACCACTCTGCCCGCGGGGTCCGCCCCGCACCATCGTCCGCAGGTCGGGCGAGGACCCCCGCCGGTCGGCGGGGGTGCGGGGCCCTCTGGAGGGGGACCCGACGGCAGGGGAACGGAGTCGCGCAGCGCCGGGCGGTTCCGGGCTCGGACGGTGTGTGGAAGAAAGGGGCGGCCGGTGATCCGTGTCGCTGTGGTGGATGACGAGCGGCTCGTCAGGTCCGGACTGCGGATGATCCTGGGGACCGCCCCGGACATCGAGATGGTGGCGGACTGCGGCGGCGCGGAGGCCGCACGGACCGTGCTGGGGTGCGCGGCCGATGTCGTCCTGCTCGACATCCGGATGCCGGACGTGGACGGGCTGACCGTGCTGCGCCAACTGCGGGCCGCGCCCGAGCCGCCGGCCGTGGCGATGCTCACCACCTTCGACGCCCAGGAGTACCTGACGGCGGCGCTGCGGGAGGGCGCGGCCGGCTTCCTGCTCAAGGACTCCGACCCGGAGCAACTGGTGCGGGCGGTGCGGACGCTGGCGGCGGGCGGCAGCGTGCTGGATCCCGGGGTGACCCGGGCCGTGATCGGCGGCTACCTGACGGCCGAGGACCAGGCCGCGGCGGCCCGGACGGTGAGCGGGCTGACGCCGCGCGAGTCGCAGGTGCTGGCGCTGCTGGGCGAGGGGCTGGGCAACGCGCCGATCGCGGAGCGGATGGGGCTGGCGCCCAGCACGGTGAAGGACCACGTGCGGGCGCTGCTGGCCAAGCTGGGCGGGATCAACCGGGTGCAGGCGGCGATCGTCGCCGACCGGGCGGGCCTGGTGGCCGGGGCCCCGCGGGGGACCGGGTGAGACCCGGCCGCGGGACGGGCCCGGGCGGCGCGGCACGGGACGCGGCGGAGCACGGCCGGGCCCCGGCCCGGGCGCACCTGCCCCGGGCCGTCGGCCGACTGCTGCGCACACCGCTGGCCGGCCGGCTGCGCCGGATCGTCCCGGTGGTGCTGCCGGTGCTGCTGGCGATCGCCGACGCGCTGCTGGTCAACGGGCTGGAAATGGCGTTGGAGCTGGGCGTCTCGGTGGTCGCGGCGACCGCCCTGCTGCTGCGCCGCCGATGGCCGCTGCTGGTGTTCCTGGTGACCCTGCCGGGGCTCTACATCGGCTACATCTGGTTCGCGCCGATGATCGCCCTGTACACCCTCGCCGCCTCCCCCACGGCCGGACCGGCGCGCCGGCGGTGCGCCCCCGGTCCCGCCCGGCTCGGGTTCTGCGCGCTGCTGCTGGTGGCCGCGCACTTCCTGCCGTACCCGCTCTCGGACTTCGAGCCGACCGCGTACCGCGAGAACACCCTGGTCCTGATCGACGCCTGCGTCACCTCCGCGGCGCCGATCGCGCTCGGCCTGCTGGTCCGCACCCGTCGCGAACTCGCCTCCCGCATCGAGGACTTGACCCGCAGCATGCGGCGCGAGGACCGGCTGCTGGCGGAGCGGGTGAAGGCCACCGAACGGGCCCGACTGGCCCGCGAGATGCACGACGTGGTGGCCCACCAGGTCAGCCTCATCAGCCTCCAGGCCGGGGCGGTGCAGGTCAGCACCGAGGACGAGGCGGCGCGCAACGGGGCCCGGACCATCCGCGAGCTGTCCGTGCGCACCCTGGAGGAGCTGCGGCACATGGTCGGCGTCCTGCGCGCGGCCGGCGGCGACGCCCGGGTGGCGGGCGAACTGGCCCCGCAGCCCGACCTGGACGAGCTGCCCCGGCTGATCGAGATGAGCGCGCTGGACGTGACGTACGAGGGGCTGGCCGCGGGGCACGACGGCGGGTCCGGCGCGGGCCGGCCGCGCGGCGCCAGGACGGTCGAGCGGGCCGCGTTCCGCACCGTCCAGGAGGCGCTCACCAACGTCCGTAAGCACGCGCCGGGCGCGCGGGTGCGGGTCCGCGTCGACGCGGTGGAACTGGGCGCGGCGGCCGGCACGGACGCGGCGGAGCGGGCCCGCGAAGGGCTGCGGGTGGAGATCCGCAACGGGCCGCCGGACGCGACGGCGACGGTCCCCGGACTCCCCGGCGGCGGGCACGGGCTGGTGGGGCTGCGCGAACGCGCGCAGAGCCTCGGCGGGACGTTGGAGGCGCGCCCCACGTCCGAAGGGGGCTTCGTCGTACGGGCGGAGCTCCCGTACGGGGCGGGGTGAGGGCGGGGCACCGCTGCGGGGGGCCGGGGTGGGCCCGCGCGCCGCGCGAGGCGGCCGCCGCCGGCCGCCTCAGGCCGACAGGGGCGCTGCCGCCTCGTCGACCGCGGTGGACAGGTCCGGGTAGACCTCGAAGAGCCGGCGCACGCCCAGGGCGGCGAGCACGCGGTTGACGTGCGAGCCGTCGACGGCGCCCTGGGCGGGCAGGATCAGTCTCAGCCGCCCCTGACAGGACCGCATCAGACGGCGGGCGGCGATCAGCACGCCCACCCCGCTGGAGTCGCAGAACCGGACCTCGGACAGGTCCAGGACCAGCGACCGCCGGCCGTCGGCCACCGCGTCGTGCACGTGCTGGCGCACCGCGGGCGATGTGACCAGGTCCATTTCCCCGGAGACCTGGAGTACGGCCCAGGGGCCCTTTTCGTCCTCTGCCACCTTCAACGACACGCGCTCGAAGCCTTTCGCTCGCTTTCGGACCGGATGCGTCCCGGTTGCAATACGGAACCCACCCTTCCCGGCTCGACTGCCCGGCCTCTCCCCCGTGAAACGCTTTCGATTCCATGGCGCGGCGGGCCAACCCTCCCCAAGGCTATGCCCAGAGCGCGGCGGGTTTTCGCCCGCAACCGGTCACACCCGCATAACGCATGGGTCGATATGGACACGAACGGTCCGCAGCGCTCCACTTCGAACGGGAAGCGTCACCAGATCCGCCACAACGCCATGACGCCCTTACCATCCGTGACACCGTTCCGACCAGCTTTGCCGCAAAGGTGCCTGCGCTGTCGGACCCGCCCACTACATTCGAGGACACGGCGGCCGGCACGCCGGGCGCACGCCCGGTGTCACCGTCCGCGCGGCGACCGCCGGATCGAGTGACGGCCCGCCGATCGTGAGCGGCGGGGTACGGAGGGGTACGAGAGTGGGCGGGAGCGACAGCACGGGGCCCGACCGAGCGCGGCCCCGAAGGGACCAGGACCGCCGTACGACGCGCGGTCGGGGTCCCGGCAGAGCGCCGGCCGAGGTGTGAGCCCGGCCGCGACGGGCAGGGATGGGGGTCCCATGGCACACGACGCACCACCGCGCTGGGACAGGCGGATGCAGCAGCGGCTCGCCCGCGGCGAGGCGGCCGCGCTCGGTGAGCTCTACGACCGTTTCGCCTCGCTGGTGCACAGCCTCGCCTACCGCGTCCTGGACGACGAGCGCGCCGCCGACCGCATCACCCGCGAGGTGTTCGCCTACGTCTGGGAGCACCCGGACTCCTACGACCCCAAGCAGGGTTCGCTGCGCTCCTGGGTGGCCGGGATCACCCGCCACCAGGCCGTCCAGCGGCTGCGCCAGACCGAGTCCGACTCGGCGCGCGACCACGGCGAGGACGGCCCCGCGACCGCCGAGTCGGAGCGCGCGCTGGAGCGGAAGATCCACGAGGCGTCCACCGCCGCCCGCGCCGACTACATCGTCACCTCCATGCCCACCCCGCTGCGCGAGGCCCTGGAACTGGCGTACTTCCAGCGCCGGGACTACCGCCAGACCGCCGCCGACCTCGGCGTCACCGAGGACGAGGCGCGCCGCCGGCTCCGCCTGGGCCTCCAACTGCTGTCCACCGCCCACAACCACCAGGCCCTGCCGGCGGTCCCCATGCGCCGCGCCGCCCGGGGGCCGCACGCCCCGCGACCACCGCACTCCGCCCCGCCCGCACCGGGCCACGGACGGTCGCTGTGAGGGGCCCCGACGAGTGGGACGACCGCGGGCGCCCCGGCGGCTCCGGCGGCTCCGGCGAGCGCCCCCGGATACCGGCCCCGCGCCCGGCCGCGGAGGACCACGGCCCGCTACCGGACCTCCCGTCCGCCGCCCGCGTCCGCACCGACCCGCCCGGCACCGTCCCGGATCCCGCCCCGCCCCACCACGTCCCCGTGGAGTACGAAAGCAATGACGCCCCCGTGACCGGCGACGCCACCGGCCCGCGCCACCCGGCACCGGCCGCCCCGTCCCACAAGGTGCTCAAGTCGCTGCTGGGTGCCTGGGCGCTGTCCGCCTGCTCGCCGGAGGAGACCGCCGCCGTCGAGGAGCACCTGACGGACTGCGCCACCTGCGCCGACGAGGCGCTGCGACTGCGCGACGCGGTGGGGCTGCTGCACCCCGCCGACAGCCTCGACCTCGATCCGCTGCTGCGCTCAAGGGTGTTGGAGGGGTGCCTGGGCCGCCGGCCGGCGCGCATCCCGGTGCCGGACTGGGTGACGCCGTACGACGCCGAGACCGCCAAGTTGGACGCCCTGCTGCGCGACATGGGCGAGGCGGAGTGGCGGGCCCCGGTGCGGCTGCGCTGGTTCGACGGTCGGGAGCCGGTCGAGCACCCCACCACGGTCGCCGGGGTGATCGGCCACCTGATGGCGGTGGACGGCATGGTCGCGACGGCCCTCGGGCTGCCCGACCCGCTGGGCACCGCCGCCCCGGAACACCCCGGTCCGCGCCGCCGCACCGAGGCGCACTGGCAGACCGTGGGCGAGGAGACGGACCCGCACGCACCGCACGACCCGTGGCGCGAGCAGGGCCAGGCACTGATCAGGACCGCGTCGTTCGCCGGCGGCGGGGTGGCCGAACTCTCCGTCCCCTACGGCAAGTTCAGCCTCTCGCTGCGCGACGCGTTCCTGGACCGCGCCTTCGAGACGTGGGTGCACGCCGGGGACATCGCCGAAGCGGTGGACTACCCGTACCGACCGCCCGCCGCCGGCCACCTCCACCGGCTCGTCGACCTGGCCGCCCGGCTGCTGCCGAGCACGCTCGCCCAGCGGCGGCAGGCCGGACTGGCCGCACCGGCACACGGGCTGGTCGCCGCCGGCGCACCGGGCCGCTCGCTGCACCTGGAGGTCGAGGGCAGCGGCGGCGGGGACTGGTACATAGCCCTGGACTCGCCGGCGGCGGTCGGCTCGCCCGAGTACACCGTCGCCCACATCGCGCTGGACAGCGACGAGTTCTGCCAGCTGGCCGCCGGGCACATCTCACCGGAGGAGACCGCGGCGGGTCAGACCGGCGAGCGCGAGGCGATCCGCGAGGTGCTGTTCGCCACGGCGGCGCTGTCCCGCCTGTGAGACGGCCCGCCGCCGGGCCGGCCGCGGCGCCCCGCGCCGCGGCCGTGCGCGCTCGACCGCGTCAGGCGAAGATCACCGTGCGGGTGCCGTTGAGCAGCACCCGGCGCTCGCTGTGCCACTTCACGGCCCGCGCCAGCGCCTGGCACTCCACGTCGCGGCCGATCGCCACGAGCTGGTCCGGGGTGACCTCGTGGCCGACCCGCTCGACCTCCTGCTCGATGATCGGGCCCTCGTCGAGGTCCGCGGTCACGTAGTGCGCGGTGGCGCCGATGAGCTTGACGCCCCGGGCGTGCGCCTGGTGGTACGGGCGGGCGCCCTTGAAGCTCGGCAGGAAGGAGTGGTGGATGTTGATGATCCGGCCGGCCAGGGCCTTGCAGAGGTCGTCGGAGAGGACCTGCATGTAGCGGGCGAGCACGACCAGCTCGACGTGCTCCTTCTCCACCAGCTCCAGCAGCTGCGCCTCGGCCTGCTCCTTGGTGTCGCGAGTGACCGGGATGTGGTGGAACGGGACGTTGTAGGACCCGACCAGCTCGGCGAAGTCGGTGTGGTTGGACACCACGGCCGCGATCTCGACCGGCAGCGCGCCGATCCGGGAGCGGAAGAGCAGGTCGTTGAGGCAGTGCCCGAACTTGGACACCATCAAGACGATGCGCATCTTCTCGTCGGCCCGGTGGATCTGCCAGTCCATGCCGAAGGAGTCGCCCACCGCCGCGAAGCTGGCCCGCAGCTTCTCGACGTCGACCTGCGGTTCCGCGGTGAAGTGGACCCGCATGAAGAACAGGCCGGTGTCCCGGTCGCCGAACTGCTGACTGTCCTCGATGTTGCAGCCGGTCATGAAGAGGTAACTGGACACCGCGTGCACGATGCCCTTCTTGTCCGGGCAGGACAGCGTGAGGACGTACTGATCGTTCCGATCGCGCTGATCGGGCTGGGTGGGCTGCGACTCGCTCATGACCTCATAGGGTCCCATATCCGCCGGGCAGGTCGGACCAGGGCGGCCCCGGGCGCGCTCACGCCGGGGCCGACGGCCCCCCGGTCAGGGCGGCCAGCGCGTCGAGGGAGTGCGGGGCGGTGTCCGGGTCCTCGCCGTCGGCGGTGGCCAGGGCCACGTGCGCCTCGCGGGCGGCCCGCACGGCGTCCGGCCACCCCGGGTGCGCGACGTAGGCGGTGACCGGCGCGTCCGCCCCCACCTGGTGCATGATGCGCAGCACCCGGAGGACGGCGAGGTCGACCAGCTGGGCCTCCTGGGCGTCGCGGAAGATCGTGCCCACGTACTTCTCGGCGGACCAGTTGTCCAACCAGGTGTCCTCGACGAGCCGGTAGACGGCGTCGGTGACGTCGCCGTACCCGGGCCGGCCGGTCAGCCAGGTGTGCTGCTGGAAGGTGGGGTCGGAGAGCATGTGCAGCGCGGAGCGCACGTTGCTGCGCCAGCGCCACCACGGCATGTCAGAGAACGGCATGCCGTCCATGGTGGTCGAGCGGCGGCCGCGACGGGAAGACTTCTCCGAACCTTGCACAGCAAGCGATCGTACGTTCCTCCCGATTGCTCTCGATCGGCCCCCCGGAGTTCACCGCAGCGTCACCATCCGTTGTCCCCGCGTCACGCACCCGTTCCGGCCGTAGCGGAAGGCTGCGGGGCCATGACCGGACGGCGACGCTCCTCCCCCCGCCCCTTCCTCCGCGCTTCCGCGACCGCCGCGGCGGGCACGGCGGTCCTGGCGTCGCTGCTCTCCGGCTGCGGCTCCCTCCCCGGTACGGGGGCCGGGGAGGGGGAGCCGATCACGGTGATGACGTGGGCCCCGGAGGGCACCCGCACGACCAACATGCCGGGGATGCCGGCCATGGCGCAGGCGTACGCCCGCTGGGTCAACTCCCGCGGCGGCCTCGCCGGCCACCCCCTGAAGGTCCTCACCTGCAACGAGCACAACGACTCGGCGGAGGCCACCAAGTGCGCCCAGCGCGCGGTGGACGCCGGGGCGGTCGCGGTGGTCGGCTCGTACAGCCAGTGGGGCCGCTCGTTCATGTCCCCGCTGGAGGTGGCCGGCATCCCGTTCATCGGCGGGTACGGCGCCTCCGCCGAGGAGTTCGCCAGCCCGCTCTCCTACCCGGTCAACGGCGGCCAGGCCGCGCTCCTGGCCGGGAACGGCCGCCAGTTGGCGGCGGACTGCCGACGGGTCGCGCTGGTCCGTCCGGACACCATCCAGGGCGACCAGATGACCGGGCTGCTCGACGCCGGGTTGCAGAGCGGCAGCCGGCGCGGGGCCGCGGACGTCAAGGCGCCCGAGGTCAGCACCGACTACTCGCCGCAGGTCGCCGCCGCCCTCGACGCGGTGGGTGCGGATCCCGCCGTCTACGGGACGGCGCGTTCCGGCGGGCAGGCGACCGGCTCCTGCGTGGCCGCCTCGCTGGGCGACGGCACCGACACCTTCTTCGACGCCTTCCGGCGCCTCCAGGAGACCCGCCCCAAGGTGCAGCTCGGGTCCGTCCTGGGCAGCGTCGACCAGTCGATGGTCAACCGCAGCGGCGGGGCCTCCGGCCCGTTGGAGGGCGCGGAGGTCACCGGCTGGTACCCGGTGGCCAGCGATCCCCGTTGGCGGCCGATGCGCCAGGTGATCACCCAGGAGGCGTTCGACGACTCCCGGCTCGACCCGACCGACCAGGGCGTCCAGACGACCTGGATCGCCTACACGGTGCTGCGCGCGGCGGTCCAGCAACTGGCCGACGCCGGCGTGACGGACGTCACCGCGCACGCCCTCCAGGCCACCCTGGACCGCGGCGACCAGGCCATCGACACCGGCGGCCTCACGCCCAAGCTGCGCTGGCGCGACGACGACATGCTGGCCGTCACGGACTTCCCGCGGATCGTCAACGCGGACGTGACCTACCAGGTCGTCCGGCACGGCGAACTGGTCGCCGCCCAGGAGGGGTTCGTCGACGTCACCACGACGCTGGAGCGGCGGCGCACGGACGACGAGTGACGCCCGCACCGCCGCCGGCGGCGGTCACAGCTGCTCGGGCTGGTGCTCCCGGAGGCTGTACTTCTGCGCGATCGGGTTCCACAGGGCGGCCGCCTGCTGCTTGGCCTTGGTGGCCGCGCCGCTGGCCGCGTTCCCCTGGGCGGGCTCCTTGCCGCCCTTGGCGTGGCCCTTGTCGCAGCCGCCCTTGCCGGCGGTCTTGTCGGCCCAGGCCGCGTAGTGGTTGTCGGCGGCGGCCGAGGACTGCCACGCCTTGGTCAGCGCGGCCGTCAACTGGGCGTTGTTGGGAATCTGGTCCACGGGGAGCTGCTGGAGCCGCTTGATCAGGTCGTTGCGCTGCCCCGCGGCGGACCGCAGGTCGTTGGCGGCACCGTCGAGGTTGGTGCAGGTCTTGATGTTCTGCACCGCGCCGATGACCGCCGAGCGGCTGTTGTTGCTGTCGGCGAGCAACGCGTCCAGCCCCTTGGCCTGGCCCGCGGCCGGGGCGTCGGCCGGCTTGGACGCGTCGTCCTTGGTCGCCTTGGCCGCGCTGCTGGTGCCGGGGTCCTGCTTCTTCTGCCCGCCGCCGTCGTCGCTGCCGCCGCTGAGCGCCCAGCCGACGCCGAGGCCGACACCGGCCAGCACGACCACGATCGCACCCACGATCGCGACGGGGGGCAGCTTGCGACGGCCGCCGCCGTCGTCGTAGGAGGCGTACTGGTCCGGCCCGCCGGCGGGGGCGAACGGGCCGCCGGGGCCGGGCTGCCCGCCGTACGGCGGACGGGCCTGGTCGTCGAAGCGCGGCAGTTGGGCGGTGGCGTCGGGGGCCGGGACCGCACCGGGAACGCCCGGCCCGTCGCGGAACAGGCCGTCGAACTCGGCGGGCGTCGGCCGGTCGGGCTCCCCGGGCGGACCGCCGAACGGCCCGCCGGGCGGCGGCCCGGGCATCCCGGCACCCGTCGCACCGCCGACCGGCGGTATCAGCTGGGTGGCCTCGGAGCCGCTGGTCCCGGGCATCGGCTGGGACTGCGGCAGGGGCCGGCCCTGCCGCGGCGGCGCCTCGTGCGCCCTGATCGGCCGCAGCATCTGGGTGGCCGCGTCACCGACCGGCGGGGCGGCGACCGGCGGCAGGACCGTGGTCGCCTCCGAGGCGTTCGCGATCGGCGGCAGCGGCGCGCCGGTCTGCGGGGTCGCGCGGACCAGTTCACCGGACGGGCCGGTGGGCTGCTCGGCGTAGGGGGCCTGCTGGGGCGGCAGGGCGCCGGGCGCGGGCTGGCCGTGCTGACCCGGCTGGCCGCCGAAGGGGAGGCCGGTGGCCGCCCCGGAGTCCGCGGCGACCGGCGGCAGCGGCCCGGCGGCCGGCGGGCCCGGCGGGGGCGCCTGCGGCGGCATCGCGGGCGGCGCGGCCGGCATCGGCGGCTGCCCCTGGGACGGCGGCGGGAAGCCCTGGTGCTGCGGCGGCAGCGGCTGCTGCGCGGCGGGCTGCGCATACGGGGCGGCGCCGTGCGGGTCCGGGGACTGCGCGGCCGGGGACTGCGCGGCCGGGTAGCCCACTCCCTGGCCGTAGGTCTGCGGCCCGGCGGGCGCGGCGCCGAGCTGCTGGGCGGGCGGCTGCTGGCCCGGCCCCCAGGGCTGGCCCCACGGCTGGCCGGCGGGCGGCGCGACCTGCTGGTCGGGCGCCCATGCGTCACCGCCGCCGGCGGGCAGCACCACGCCCTCCCTGGCCGGTCCGGCCGCAGAATTCTGCGGGTCGTGACCCTGTCCGCTCTGCGTCACCGGGACTCCTACCATCGTGCAGACCTACGGAATCGTCGGCTGCACGCTACCGGTTCGCAGCAACGTTCGACCATGTGTCCAGGTCACCGCACCGGCCCCGGACACCGCACGCCGTCGGCGCCGCCGAACGCGCAGGAGGCGGGCCGGAAACCCGGCCCGCCCCGGCATCACCGAGCCGAACGCGCTTCGGCCCGTTCCCCCTTTCCCCCACCGGCGGACCCCGTCGGCATGCCCCTTGAGGCGCCGGTTGAGGCATTGCTCACGCTGCGGCGCGGAGTTCCATCCGTGCGGTGAATTCCCTTACGACGGGTTCGTCCTGATACGGCTCCAGACGTTGCCGGAAGTCCTCCAGGTATTCCGCCCCGCGGTCCGAGCGCAGACCGCCCAACAACTCGATCGCCTGGGTGCCCGTGTGGCAGCCCAACTCGACCTCCCGCTGCTGCACCTGGGCGCAGGCCAACAGCACCAGCCCGATGGCGCGGCGCCGCGCCCGGCCCGCCGGATGACCGTCCAGGGCCTCCTGCGCGCGCTGCGCGGCCGGCGCCGGCTGCCCCAAGTCGCGGTGGCAGTGCGCGAGTTCGTCGGCCAGGTAGGCCGGGTCGAAATGACCGATCCAGTCCGGATCGTCACCGACGTCGGCGGCCGCCTCGGCGCGCTCCATCGCGGAGACCGCCCGGCCCGCCACCGTCTGGAAGGCCCGGGCGTCGCCCAACAGGGCGTGACCGCGCGCCTCCGCGGCGAAGAACATCGCCTCCGCCCGGGGCGTGACCTGCCCCCGCGCACCCTCCTGGGCGGCCCGGGCGAGCTGCGCGATCTCCCGCGGGTTGCCCAGGGAGGCGGCCAGGTGGCTCATGCTGGCGGCGAGCACGTAACCGCCGTAACCGCGGTCGCCGGCCGCTTGCGCCAGCCGCAGCGCCTGGATGTAGTAGCGCTGCGCCAGGCCCGGTTGGCCGGTGTCGACGGCCATGTATCCACCCAGTTCCGTCAACCGGGCCACCGCGGCGAAGAGTTCCCGCCCGACCGCCTCGCGGTACGACCCCGCCAGCAGCCCCGAGACGACGCTGTTGAGGTAGTGCACGACGACCGGCCGGACGTGCCCGGCGCCGAACCGGTGGTCCAGTTCGCTGAGCGCCGAGGTCATGGCCCGTACGGCCGCGACGTCCGAAACGCCCACTCTGGCACCGGCGTTGCGGGACACCTGGCTGTCCGCACCGGTGATCAACCAGTCCCGGCTGGGCTCGACCAGCGCGGAGGCGGCGACCGTGGACCCGCTGAGGAAGTCCCGCCGCCCCACGTCGCTGCGCCACAGCTCGCAGACCTGCTCGATGGCGCCCAGGACGGTCGGCGAGAACTGCAACCCCACCCCGGAGGCGAGGTTCTTGCCGTCGGCCATCCCGATCTCGTCGATGGTGACCGTGCGGCCGAGCTTGCGGCCCAGCGCCTCGGCGATGATGGCCGGCGCGCGGCCCCGTGGCTGCTGCCCGCGCAGCCAGCGCGCCACGGAGGTCTTGTCGTAGCGCAGGTCGAGTCCGTGTTCCGCGCCGCACATGTTGACGCGGCGGGCCAGCCCCGCGTTGGAGCAGCCGGCTTCCTGGATGAGCGCTTGCAGCCGTTCGTTGGGCTGGCGCGCGACGAGTGGCCTGGCGGCCATGGTTGTACCCCCTGTACTGCTGCTGCACGTTCACCGGCGGACGCCGTCCTCGCGATCAATTCCCCGTACATATCCCGGATATCCGAGAAATTCGGGATAGGCGTGGTACGGAGTGAGGGACGCGCTTCGCAGCGGATGCCCGGGATGCGTGCGATGTGCCCGATGCCCGTGCATCGTCGTGCGGGGCGCGGCGTCCCGAAGTCCGCACCGGGAAGGGCTGGTCCACGAGAAGGGCGGCGTGCGGTGTCCGTGCACCGGTCACGGCGCCGCGGGGCAGGGCTCCCCTGGTGCTCCGCGGCCGACCGTCGGGCGGCCTCTCCGCCCGTCACGCAAGTGGCTACCCGCTCCCCGGGCCCCTCCGCACACGCGCCCCCACTGGTGCATCCATGCGCCCCACGTGCCGGAATGATGCGCCGGGGCTGTCACCCGTTCGGCCGTAACCCTTGGTGACAAGGGGAGTTGTCCTCTGCGTGGAAGAGACCATCGGAGTCACAGGAGCCCCGCAGATCCCCAAACAGCGCGGCGAGCAACTCGTCGACACTGCGGTGCGTTACGCGGAGGAACGCCATTGGGAGGTGTTCCCCGGCGCATGGCTGGAGCACGACGGCGAGCGCCCGCGCTGCTCGTGCGGCGCCGTCAACTGCCCCTCACCGGGGGCCCATCCGACCGCACCGGGCTGGGCGGGCACGGCCACCGGCAGTGCCACGGCGCTCCGTCGGATGTGGGGCAAGCACCCGCGGGCCTCGATCCTGCTGCCGACCGGCCGGACCTTCGAGGCGCTCGACGTCCCCGAGACGGCGGGCTGCCTGGCGCTGGCCCGGATGGAGCGACTGGACGTGACGCTCGGCCCGGTCACCCGCACCCCGGACCGCCGGATGCTCTTCCTCGTCCTGCCCGGCGCCGCCGCGAAGGTCCCGGTCCTGGTGCGCACCCTCGGCTGGGCCCCGGCCGCGCTCGACCTGATCTGCCGCGGCGAGGGCGAGTACATCGCCGCACCGCCGACCCGGGTGGGCCCGCACGGCGCGGTGCAGTGGGCGCGCCGCCCCACCGCGAGCAACCGCTGGCTGCCGGACGCGGAGGAGCTGATCAGCCCGCTCGCGTACGCCTGCGCGCGCGACGCGGCGGCACTGCGCGCCCGCTGACGCGCGACCGAGCCGGTTCGTCAGCGCCTGCCCGTATCGTGGGACGCCTGGACGGGGGCCGGGACCAGGCCCCTGCGGGGACGTCGAAGGGCAGGCCGTGGCCAGCGAACCGGTAGAGAAGCAAGAGCAGGACGGGTCGTCCGCGGCCCCGGGCGGTGCCGTCACCCGCCCGCCCGCGGTCCGCATCGAGGGCCTGTGGAAACGGTTCGGCGAGCAGACCGCGGTCCACGGCATCGACCTGACGCTGCCCGCGGGCCACTTCATCGGGCTGGTCGGCCCCAACGGCGCGGGCAAGACCACCACCCTGTCCATGGTGACGGGCCTGCTGCGACCGGACTCCGGGCTGGTCGAGATCGGCGGGCACGACGTCTGGCAGGACCCGGTGGCGGTCAAGTCCCGGATCGGCGTGCTCCCCGAGGGCCTGCGGCTGTTCGAGCGGCTCTCCGGGCGCGAACTCCTCGCCTACATAGGCCGGTTGCGGGGGCTGCCCGGCGCCGAGGTGGACAAGCGCGCCGCCCAGCTGCTGGACGTGCTGGACCTGGCCGGCGCGCAGCACAAGCTCGTCGTGGACTACTCCACGGGCATGCGCAAGAAGATCGGCCTGGCCGCCGCGCTGCTGCACAACCCGGAGATCCTCTTCCTCGACGAGCCCTTCGAGGGCGTCGACCCGGTGTCCGCGCAGACCATCCGCGGCGTCCTGGAGCGCTACACCTCCTCCGGGGCGACGGTGATCTTCTCCAGCCACGTGATGGAGCTGGTCGAGTCGCTCTGCGACTGGGTCGCGGTGATGGCCGCCGGCCGGATCCGCGCACAGGGCCCGCTCGCCGAGGTGCGGGGCGAGGCGTCCTCCCTCCAGGACGCGTTCCTCGGACTGGTCGGCGCGCGCAGCCGCGCCGGCGGGCAGAACCTCGACTGGCTGGGCGGCGGCGCCCGATGACCACCCACGCCACCGCCGCCGCTCCCCCCTCACTGGTCCCGGTCTTCGTCCGGCTGAAGCTGACGCTGCTGCGCAACGGCCTGCGCCAGTCCACCGGGCGCACCGTGGCCTACGTCGTCTCGGCCGCCTTCGGCCTGCTCTTCACCGCCGGCGTCGTCCTCGGCCTGGTGGCGCTGCGCGGCAATCCGCACGCCGGCGCGCTCACCGTCATCCTCACCGCGCTCCTCACCCTGGGGTGGGCGGTGATGCCGCTGTTCTTCCCCAGCGGCGACGAGACCCTCGACCCGACCCGGCTGGTGATGCTGCCGTTGCGGCCCCGCCCGCTGATCGGCGCGCTGCTGGTGACGTCGCTGGTCGGCGTCGGCCCGCTGGGCACGCTCGCCGTGGTGACCGGTGCGGTGGTCGCGGTCGCGGACGGGACGGCCGCCGCGCTCGTCGGCGTCCTGGCCGTCGTCCTGGTGGTGCTGGTGGCCGTCGCCCTGGCGCGGGCCGTGGCCACCGCCTCGGTGCGGCTGCTGACCAGCCGCCGGGGCCGCGATCTGGCCGTGCTGGGCGGCCTGTTCGTCGCCCTCGGCTTCCAGGGCATCAACATCGTCGCGCAGCGGCTGGGCGGCCCGGACGGCCTGTCCGTGCTGGAGCCGATGGGCGCGGTGCTGCGCTGGGTGCCGCCGGCCGCCGCCCTGGGCGCCGTCGACGACGTCGGGCACGGCGCCTACGGGCGCGCGGCGGCCGGCCTGGCGCTGACGGCGCTGGCCCTGGGGCTGCTCCTGTGGTGGTGGCAGCGGACCCTGACCACCTTGATGACCGCGCCGGACTCCTCCACCCTCCAGGCCGTGGAGAAGGACAGCGCGCGCCGGGCCGGCGGCGAGGAGCGCGGGCTCGCCCGACTGCTGCCCGGCGGGCGGACGGGCACGGTCATGCTGCGCACGCTGCGCTACGCCTGGCGCGACCCGAAGTCGAAGATGTCCTGGGCGATGTCCCTGGGCTTCGGCCTGCTGGTGCCGATCCTCTACGCCGCGCAGGGCAACGGCAGCATCTACACCGCGTTCTCCGCCTCCGCGCTGCTGGGTCTGCAGATGTACAACCAGTTCGGCCAGGACACCTCGGCGTTCTGGATGGTGGCCTCGACGATCGCCACCCCTCGGGACGCCTTCGAGGAGTTGCGGGCCCGGGCGCTGACCCTGGCGCTGGTGGCCGTGCCGTACGTGACGCTGGTCGTCGTCGGCTCCGCGGCGTTCATCGGCCCGTGGTCGGACTTCTTCCAGGTCTACGGGCTCTCGCTGGGCCTGTTGGGCGGGCTGTTCGCCACCGGGGCGATGGCGTCGGCGCTGTTCCCGTACTCCATCCCGTCGGACGGCAACAAGAGCGTGGCGCCCGGCCAGGCCGGGATCGCCTGGATCAGCCTGTTCGGCGGGCTCCTGGTGGCCTCGGTGTTGGCCTCGCCGCTGCTGGCGCTGACCGTCTGGCTCCATGCGGCGGGCCTCCAGGGCCTGTTGTGGGTGCTGCTGCCGGTCGGCGCGGCGTACGCGCTGGGCATCGCGACGCTGGGGCTGAAGCTGGCGGCTCCCCGGGTGGCGGCCCGGCTGCCGGAGATCCTGGCGGCGGTCAGCAAGGGGTGACGCGGCGGCCCTCGGGGCCGACCTCGACGGCTTGACATCAAGTTTGGTTGAGGTCTGAGGGTGTGGGGTGTCGACCGGTGCACGGTCGGCACCCCGACTCGTCCCTCCACCACGGGAGTTCCCCATGCCGCCGTCCGCCGCCCCGGTCCCCGGCCCGACCGCCCCCTCCTCCGCCACGGCCGCGCCCGACGCCGCGCCCCACGCCGCGTCAGCCGCTCCCGGCCGCCCGGCTCCGCCGTCGGCGATGGCCCGGCCCGGGGCCGACGGCGCGGGGCCGCCAGGCCCCCGGTCGGGCCCGGGCGGCCGACACGCCCGCGGCGGCCCCCGGCCGCCCCGCGTCGCCGCCCTCGCCTCCGTCGTGGTGCTCGGTTCGCTGATGACCGTGCTGGACACCACGGTGGTGAACGTCGCGCTGAACCGGCTGTCCACGGACTTCCACGCGCCGCTCGCGGCCATCCAGTGGGTGGTGACCGGCTACACGCTCGCACTGGCCGCCGTCGTCCCGCTCACCGCCTGGGCGATCGGCCGGTTCGGCACCAAGCGCCTGTACTTGCTGGCGATCGGGGCGTTCGCCCTCGGGTCGGCGCTGGCCGGGCTCGCCTGGAACATCGAGTCGCTGATCGCCTTCCGGGTCCTCCAGGGCCTGGCCGGCGGCGCGGTCTCGCCGGTCGGCATGACCATCCTGATCCGGGCCTCCGACCCGGCGCACCGCGGCCGGATCATGAGCGTCCTCGGCGTTCCCGTCCTCGTCGGCCCGTTGATCGGCCCGGTCCTGGGCGGCTACCTGGTCGACCAGGTCTCCTGGCGCTGGATCTTCCTGATCAACATTCCGATCGGCCTCCTCGCGCTCCTGTTGGGCGCCCGCCTCTTCCCCCGGGACGCCCCGCAGCCCACCCGCCGGCTCGACGTGCCCGGCCTGTTGACCCTCTCCCCCGGCCTCGCGCTGCTGCTCTACGGGCTGAGCACCGGCGCCGAACGGCACGCGGTCATCTCCGCGACCGCGCTGCTGCCGACGCTTCTCGGGGCCGCGCTCGTCGCCGCCTTCGTGGTCCGCGCCCTGACCGCGGCGGAGCCGCTGCTCGACCTGCGGCTGCTGCGGCACCGCCCGTTCGGCACGGCCGCCGGCACCCTGGCGCTGTTCACCGGCGGCTACTTCGGCTCGATGATGCTGCTGCCGCTCTACTACCAGGTCGTGCGCGGCCAGAGCGCCACCGACGCCGGCCTGTTGGGCGTTCCGCAGGTGCTGGCCACCGGCATCACCATGCAGTTCGCCGGCCGGCTCGGCGACAGGGTGGCGCCGGGCAAACTCGTGCCCACGGGCGTGGCCCTGGCCGCCGCCGGCTTCCTCGCCTTCACCACCCAGGTGGCCGCCGACACCCCGTACGCGGTGCTGATGGCCGCGCTCGCCGTGATGGGCGTCGGCGTCGGCATGACGATCATGCCGACCATGGCCGCGGCGACCCGGGGCATCGACGGCGACCGCATCCCGGCCGCCTCGACCACCCTGACGATCATTCCGCAGCTCGCCTCCTCGGTGGGCGGCGCGCTGATGTCCGTCCTGCTGGCCGGGGCGCTGACCGACCGCCTCCCCCGCTCGCTCGCCGGCGGCCTGGAGGCCGTCCACACCCTGCCGACGTCCGCGGTGCGGCCCCTCGCGCCCCAACTGGCCGACGCGTTCCAGCACACCTACGTCTGGGCGGTGGTGCTGGTGGGCCTGGCCGTGCTGCCGGCGTTGTTGTTGCCGCGACGGCGGTAGGGGGGTGGGGGCGGGGGCGTCCGGTGGTTGGGGTGGGTGACGGGTGTGGGGTTGGTGGGGTGGGGGTCGCGGACTGCTGCGCTTTACGTCCGCGACCCCCACCCCACCAACCCCACACCCTCCCGCCGTCGACAACGCCCCCACCCCTTGAGGAGAAAGGGGAGGTCAGAGTCGCTCACGCCCGACCCGCACATCGGCTCCCAGGCCCACCACCACGACGCCCTCCACCCCCTCCCCCACCGGGCGGTGGCCGCCACACATACGGGCGGGGGTGGGCCGGGGGTGCCTGTGGTGTGGACGTAAAGCGCAGCAGTCCACACCACAGGCACCCCCGGCCCACCCCCCCCCCCCCCACCCCCC